>DASVLX010000114.1:0-63499 GCA_036384655.1 Pseudonocardiaceae bacterium | reverse complement strand
CGAGCGCACCGCCAGGGCCAGGGTGCTGGCCGCCAAGGCCGCCGCCTACCAACGGCTACGGCGGGAGGCCACCGACGCGGTGCGCGGGTTCCGGGACGAGCCCGGCTATCCCGCCGTGCGGGCCGGCCTGGTCGCGGCGGCACGGGCGATGCTCGGGCCGGACGCGGAGATCATCGACGACCCTGGCGGCGGGATCATGGCCAGCGCGGCCGGCCGCCGGCTGGATCAGACGCTGCGCACGGTGGCGGCCCGCGCGCTGGACCAACTGGGTCCGGAGGTGGAGACACTGTGGGAGCGGTGATCAGCCGAGTCGCCGGCCCGCTCGTGGAGGTGCGGGACGCCGGCGACGTGGCGATGTTCGAGATGTTCTCGTTGGGAGATCACGGTCTGCCGGCCGAGACGGTCGCCATCAAGGGCGATGTGGTGACCGTGCAGGCGTATGAGTACACCGGCTCGTTGGCACCGGGCGACCGCGCCACCCCGCTGGGGCATCCGCTGTCGGTGGACCTCGGCCCGCATCTGCTCGGCCATGTCTTCGACGGCCTGCTGCGGCCGTTGACCACCGCGCCGACCTGGCTGATCCCGGGCGCGACCGGCGGAACCACGGAGCCCACGCCGGAACCGACCTCGCCGGACGTGGAGGGCGGGCCGGCGTGGTGGTTCGAGCCGGCCGTCGACGACGGCACTGAGGTCACGCCCGGGACTCTGCTGGGCGTGGCCCGCGGCGAGGGCCCGGTGGAATGCCGGATTCTGGTACCTCCGGGACTGACGGGCACCGTGTGGTCCATTACGCCCGCTGGCGCGTATCCGGCGTCGGCGACCCTGGCCACCGTGGCCGGCAGACCAATCGGCCTGGTCACGGCGTGGCCGATCCGCCGGCCTCGGCCGGTTCAACGGAGGGTGGAGGAGGCCGAGCCGCTGCGCTCCGGCCAGCGCGTGCTCGACCTGCTGTTCCCGGTGGCGCGGGGCGGCACGGCCGCCGTGCCGGGTGGCTTCGGTACCGGCAAGACCGTGTTGCTGCAGCAGCTCGCGAAGTGGTGCGACGCCGATGTGATCGTCTACGTCGGCTGCGGCGAGCGCGGCAACGAGATGGCCGAGGTCGTGGCGGAGCTGCTCGCGCTGACCGATCCGCGCACCGGCGGCCGGCTGGCCGACCGCACCGTGATCATCGCGAACACCTCGAACATGCCGATGATGGCCCGCGAGGCGAGCATCTACACCGGTGTCACGGTCGCCGAGTACTTCCGCGACATGGGCTACCACACGGTCGTCATCGCGGACTCCACCTCACGGTGGGCCGAGGCGCTGCGGGAGTTCGGCTCGCGCACCGGCGCGCTGCCCGCCGAGGAGGGCTATCCGGCCGAACTGGCCTCCGCGCTGGCCGCGTTCTACGAGCGGGCCGGCGTGGTCGACACGCTCGGTGGCACGCGCGGGTCGGTGACGATCGTCGGCGCGGTGTCCCCGCCCGGTGGCGACTTCACCGAACCGGTCACCGCGCACACCGAACGATTCGTCCGGTGCCTGTGGACGCTCGACCGGGATCTGGCCTACGCCAGGCACTATCCGGCGGTGTCCTGGTCGGCGTCGTTCTCACGGGACGCGGAGGCGCTGGCCGCGTACCACCGGCACACCGGCGACCCGGACTGGCTGACCAGGCTCGCCCGGGTGCGTTCGCTGCTCGCCGAGGCGGACCGGCTGTCCGCGCTGATCGAACTGGTCGGCGTGTCGGCGTTGCCCGACGAGGAACGGGTCGTGGTGCTCGGCGGCCGGCTGGTGCGCGAGGCGGTGCTGCAGCAGAGCGCGCTGTCCGCCAATGACGCCTTCTGCTCGGAGCAGAAGACCGCCGCGCTGGTGGAGGCCGTGCTGGCGGTCGTGGACCGGTGCCGCGAGCTGGTCGCCTCGGGCGTGCCGGCGGCCACCGTCGAGGAGGTCGACTTCGGGCCGCTGGTGCGCACCCGCGACGAGACCGGGCCGACGGACGCGGACGGGGTGGGCGCCCACCTGCGGGCCATGTTGGACATCCTGGGAGCGCTGGCATGATCGGTTTGCAGTTCACCGACATCCGCGAGCTGCGCGGACCACTGGTCGTGGTCGGCGGCGTCACAGGCGTCGGCTGGGACGAATACGTGAAGATCACCCTGGCCAACGGGCAACAGCGGCACGGCATGGTGCTGGAGGTCGACCGGGACCTCGCCGTCGTCGAGGTGTTCGAGGGCATCGCGGACATGAGCCCGCACGGGGTCACCGTCGAGTTCGCCGGCTCGCCGCTGGAGATCCCGGTCGGGCCGGACTGGTTGGGCCGGGTGTGCAACGGCCGTGGTGAGCCGCTGGACGGCGGACCGCCGATCTTCGGGCGGCGCGCGCCGGTCGCCGGCAACCCGTTGAACCCGACCCGCCGGGAGCCGCCGGCCGAGCCGGTGCTCACCGGCGTGTCGGCCATCGACGCACTGACAACCCTGGTGCGCGGCCAAAAACTGCCGGTGTTCTCGCTGTCCGGGCTGCCGCACCTGGAGCTGGCCACCCAGATCGCCGCGCAGGCCAGCGTCGGCGGTGAGCCGTTCAGCGTGGTGTTCGCCGGCATGGGCCTGACCCACACCGACGCCGCCTTCGTACGCGACGCGCTGGCCGAGCGGGCCGCCGCCGGTGAGCTGGCACTGCTGCTCAACACCGCCGACGATCCGGTGATCGAGCGGATCCTCACCCCGCGCCTGGCGCTGACCATCGCCGAGGAACTCGCGTTCGGTGGCGGCCGGCACGTCCTGGTGGTGCTCACCGACATGACCAGCTACGCCGAGGCGCTGCGCGAGGTGTCCGCGGCGCGCGGCGAGACCCCGGCGCGGCGGGCCTACCCCGGCTATCTCTACAGCGACCTCGCCTCGCTGTACGAGCGCTGCGGCCGGGTCCGCGACCTGCCGGGATCGGTCACCGTGCTGCCGGTGCTGACCATGCCCGCCGGGGACATCACGCACCCGGTGCCCGACCTGACCGGGTACATCACCGAGGGCCAGATCGTGCTGTCCCGCGAGGCACAGGCGAACGGCATCTATCCGCCGGTAGACCCGCTGTCCTCGCTGTCCCGGTTGATGCGGCGGGGCGCGGGGGAGGGCCGTACCCGCGCCGACCACCCGGCGCTGGCGAACCAGTTGATCGCCGCGCTGGCCAGGGCGCGGCAGGTGCGCGAGCTGGCGGACCTGATCGGCGCGGACGCGCTGAGCGCGACCGACCGCCGATACCTCGATCTCGACGAAGCGTTCGGAAAGGAGTTCGTCAACCAGGGCCGGCAGGAGACCCGCGCCATGGACGACACCCTGGAACGTGCCTGGCGGGTGGTGTTGAAGCTGCCGCGCGGCGAACTGACCATGCTGCCGGCCGAGATGCTGGACGCGCGGGGGGCGAGCTGAGATGCCGGCCATCAGGGTGCCGCCCGGTCGGTCGGGCCGGCTGTGGCTGCGGCACCGGTTGGAGATCGCCGAGCACGCCGCCGACCTGCTGGACCAGAAGCTGCGCATCCTGCGCGGCGATGAGCGGACGCTGGAGGAGCGGGCCGAGGCCAGTGAGGTGGCCTGGCGCGAGGCGAGCCAGCGGGCCGGGACCTGGTTGTTGCGTGCCCAGCTGGCCGGCGGTCAGGAAGCCCTGCGGCCGGCGATCGGCGTCCGGGCGCCGGAGATCGGCCTGCGCTGGACGAGTGTGGTCGGCGTGCGCGTCCCGGAGGAACCGACCGTGGCGTTCCTGGACCGGACCGTGCCGATCGGCGGCGCCGCGGTGATCGGCGCCGCGGCCGCCCATCGTGAGGCGGTCGAGGCGGCCGTCCGGTACGCCGCCACGAGCAGGGCCGCGAGCGAGATCCGGGCCGAGATCGGCCGCGTGACACGCCGGACCCGCGCGCTGCGCCGGCACTGGATTCCGCGCCTGGAGGAGGCACTGGCCAGGGCCGAACTGGAGCTGGAGGAGCAGGAACGGGGCGAGAGCGTACGTCGGCGTTGGGCGGCGACCCGAGCGTGACCCGAGGGCCCGCCGGGTCCGCCGGCCCAACACCGGCGGCCGGTGAGTGCTTCCCGCTTCAGTCCATGCCGCGCAGGATGTTCGGCGCGTCCTCGGGCTCATCCGGATCGGCCATCTTGGCCATCGCGGAGTCCAGTGAGAACGGCCTGTAACGCTCCTGATCGATCTGGGATTGCCGAACCCCGCGGGCGCGTATGGCGGACAACGGCTCGGTCGTGGTGGCCGTGCGGGACGGGGACATCGAAAGGCACCCCTTTCAGTTGAGCTTTCATCGGGCACTGTGGACGCCACATCGAATCCACCCGGCGTCGATGCCTGAAAGGTCCATGGTCTCTGATCACGACGCATCTCGCTTGGGGAGGTTGGCCCTTCTTGACAGGGTCTTGCGGCCCTGACCGCCGATCATGTGGTGCGGCACCGTGGGAGCTGGGCCGGAAGGTCCGGCCGATCCGAACACCGTCGATCGGAGGAACGATGCGCGCCAAGGCTGGTGACTGGTTGGTCGTGGAGACGTCCAGTGTGGATCGGCACAGCATCCGCGGGCACATCGAGGAGGTGCTGTCCGCCGACGGTGAGCCGCCGTATCGGGTCCGCTGGACCGATGACGATCATGTCAGCGTGGTGTTCCCGGGACCGGACGCCAGGGTGGTCACCGCCGAGGAGCTCAAGGCCCTCGACGAGGCCGAGTCGCACCGCTTCACCGGCGGGCACGTTCAGTGACCAGGAGCCCCCACTCGAAAGATCGCGCATTGCAACGTCCGGTATGATCTTGGACCGCGACGTCAAGCCGGTGAACCGCATTTCCGGTCGAAGCGACCGGACTCCATTGAGGTCGGCGATCACATAAGTCGTGCCGGCGGCTGCCGCTGGCAAGGGAGATGCCGTGGACGCGTGCCGTCAACTGGCGACCAACGTGATGCGCTTGGATTATCGGAGAACCGGCTTGACGCCGTGTATCTGGAAATCGATCGGCGAACTCGGCACACGGAGGGGGTGTCGCCGTGATCATTGACGACGCTGCCGACCAGGGAAGATCCGACAACAAAGATAGAACGAACGAACGGGACATACCGGGCGAGGCCGACGTACCGAGCCCGAGAGATGAGCAGGTTCCTGACTTTCTCCGCCGCGCCATCTCCGGAATCCGATGGGCACAGCGGGACGGCCTGCTGACCAGCGAGGAGGCTCGTTCGCTGGCACATCGGGTGATGGCCGTCGCGAAGGAATGCTGGACCGATCCGGCTGATCGTAAGCAGGCCGGGGGCGAGGAGATGCCAGCGGAGGGCTGATCCGGCACCTGATCGGGATCGGCTCGGTTATTCGACGGGGTCCGGGTCGGCCGGCGGTTGTCCGGCGGCCGGCGCGAGCAGGCCGAAATTGCCGTCATAGCGGCGATACAGAACGCATCCGCGGCCGCATTCACCGTCGACGAAGAACAGGAATGGTTGGTCGGAGCGGTTGAGTCGGTGTACCGCCTCATCCGTGGTCAACAGCGGTGCCGCACCCTCGGTCATGGTGAACGGCACGGTCAGGCTGGCCAGGTCCCCGCGATGGGTGGGGTCCGCCTGGGCGACCCGGTAGCCGGTCGGTCCGGCGCGATAGATCACGCTGTCCTGACCGCTGCCCGCCTCGATGAAGAGGTGGAAGTCGTAGTCCGCCGTGTCCATGTGGAAGGCGGCGCCGTCGATGGTCTCCCGGACCAGCGGCACCATCTTGCGCCGGACCACCGTCCGGTGCTGATCCTTGGTGCCGTGCGGGCGCTCGCCGGCTTTCGCGGTCTTGGCGGCCGCCATGGCGTGCACGGAACGTGGCCGGATCACCCCGACCACGGCATGCCGCCAGGGGTAGGTCTGTTCGGCGGGCCGCTGGCCGGTCAGTGACCATCGGCGCGACCACCGGTCGAGGACATGCTTCAGCCGCGCCTCCAGCATGTCGACCGCCTCACGCTCGGTGCGCGCTGCGACCTGCGCACGCACCAGCCGGCCGCCGATGTCCAGGTTCACCTGCGCGGTGACCGGAGCCGGGCTGCCGTCGACATGGCGGGTCAGCCGTACCCGGGCCGAGCCGACCCGCGCCGGCAGGCTCGCGGTGGCGGCGGCGATGCGTTGCTGGGCGTACTCGCTGGTACTGGCCGCCATGGTGCCCTCGGTAACGACCACGACGTCCAGCGGCGACAGGGTGTCGGAGTTGGGCATGACACCAGCCTCACTCGGATTCGTGCTGTTCGACGGGTGTTCGAGCCCGGAGCAACGCGCGCAGGTCGGTCGGCAACTGAGCCAGTGCCTTGTCGACCTGGCCCGGTGCGAGATGCCGGCCGGCCACGGCGGTCACCGTCGCGGCGGCCGTCGACACGTCCCGGACCGCGATGCCCGCGTCCCGGGCGAACCGCTCGATGTACTCCTCGACGCCGTACCGCTCGGGGACTCTGTTTGGATTCCAACCCTCGAAGTGGATTCCGCGCAACAACTCCGGGAGCTGTGCGGCGAAATGCACGGTGGCATCGGCGGAGAGCCGCTCGCTCAGCCGGTGCAGCCAGGCGCGCAGCAGGCGGTAGGCGAAGGCGAGATCGTCGGTGCGATACGCGTCGGCGATGTCGTCGACCCATTCGGTCGCGACCCGCACGGCGTGATCGAACGCGATCACCCTGCCACCGCTGGTCATACACCCATGACAACGCCGCCAACGCCCCGCCGGTAAGGGCACGTCGGCCGGGTCGGACAGGACTTCCGACCCCATGAATACGCTACCGGCCGGTACTATCACGCTCGGTTGCGGGCGGGCGCCCGCAACCGAGCGTGCCTCAGCCTCGGCTCGGAACCATCCGGCTCAGGCGGTCTGCTTGTCGGGCTTCGCGGGCGTCTCGGGCACGGGGTGCTGGCCGCGCAGGATCACCACGGGGCACAGGGCGTGCTGGACGCAGTGCTGGCTGACCGAACCGAGCAGTGTGCCGGCGAACCCGCCGTGACCGCGGCTGCCGACGACCAGCAGGTCGGCCTTCTTGGCCTCGTGCAGCAGGATCCGGGCGGCACCGCCCTCCGCGACGACCTGGCGCACCTCGACGTTGCTTTCCGAACCGACCACCTCGTCGACGGTGTCCTTGAGCACCTGGGTGGCCAGCGACTCGAAGTCCTGCTCGACCGGCGGCGCCCAGCCGTAGGTGTTCGGCCACTCCCAGGCCATCACGGCCTCGACCGCGGCACCGGTCAGGGACGCCTGGCGCACCGCCCACCGCAGAGCGTCCTTGGACTGGTCCGAGCCGTCCACGCCCACCACGATGAGCTCTTCCTCCTGTTGCTGACCCGCAGTCACTGTCTCTCACCCTCCGCGACGATGTCACCGTATAGCGCTCCCGCGATCACGATCGCCGGAGCGCCGGAAGCAGCATAGGGGCAAAGGGCTCATCTCGGGGGACCGTCGGCGCCGAAACGCAGGGCGCAAATGCTTCCTGCCTGGGGAATTCCGGCCCGCGCGACGCACCGTTCGGGTGGCGCACGCTCGTTCGATGTTGCGCTCCATGGACATGACATCGGACGGCGTGGTCCCCGCCTGCGGCACGCGACACGTCAGCACGATGACCGTCAACGCTGACGATGACGTGGACCTGCACGTGGAGATCGACGAGGCGCCGGGTGCCGACCTGACGGTGGTGTTCTGCCACGGCTACCTGCTCAGCCTGGAATCGTGGACCTGCCAGCGCGAGGCGCTGCGCGGCATGGTCGACCAACCCGCCCGGCTGGTGTTCTGGGACCACCGGGGCCACGGCGACTCCGGCTGGCGCGCCGGCTCGGACGTCTCCCTCGACCGGCTGGGCCGGGACCTGTACGCGGTGCTGCGGGCGGTGGTGCCCGGCGGCCGGATCGTGCTGGTCGGGCACTCCATGGGCGCGATGACGATTCTGGCGCTGGCGGCGGCACATCCCGAGCTGTTCGCCGCCCGGGTGGCCGGCGTGGTCCTGTGCGGCGGCAGCGCCGGTGACCTCGCCTCCGTCACCGCCGGCATCCCACGGCCGATGGCGCGGCTCGTGCACCGGGCGATTCCGCTGGCGCTGGGCGCGTTGCGGTTGCAGCCGGCGCTGGTCGACACGCTCCGCCGCGCCCTCGCCGGCCCGTCGATGGCGCTGACCGGCCGGTTCCTGGTCGGCGGCCCAGAACCGGAAACCATCAGCGCCCTGGTGACGCGGCTGATCTCGCGAACCCCGGTCGAGGTGATCGGCCGGTTGTGGCCGGCGCTGGTCGGCTATGACGGGCGCGACGGCCTGGCCGCGCTGACCGGGATTCCGGTGCGGGTCGTGGTCGGCAGCCGGGACCGGATCACCCCGGTCGAGCACAGTGCCCTGATCGCGGCGGCGGTGCCCGACGCGGAACTGACGGTGCTGCCCGGCGCCGGGCATCTCGCGATCCTGGAGTTCCCGGAGGAGATCAGCCTGCTCATCTCTCGGCTGATCCGGAGCCACCGCCGCCGGCGCCCACACCGTGGGCCGGTGGGACGCCCGACAGGACGGGTGCTGACCAGCGCGATGGCGCGGCGGACCGGGTAGGTTGTGCGATATACGAACGGGCGCGCGGAGTTGGCGGTGCGGAGGACCGGGCAGGATCTTGTGGCGGTGGAGTTGAGCGAGGCATTCGCCACGCGGTCGCTGGCCGGCCGATCGCACCGGGCCACCCGATGGGTGCTACCGGCCGACGGGTGATCATGAAGTGGGCACACGAACCGCGGTGCCGGGGTGGTGGCCAGGGCCTGGCCGTTGTGTTGGAGGAATAACCGAATGACGGACCCGCAGTTGGACGAGACCGACGAGACCGAGGACGCGCACGAACGCGCCGGGTACCACGTTCAGTCGCTGGAGCGCGGCCTCGCGGTGATCAGGGCGTTCGGCGCGGGAACACCCGAGCTGACGCTGTCCGAAGTGGCCCGGGCGACCGGGTTGACCCGGGCCGCCGCGCGCAGATTCCTGCTGACCCTGGTGGATCTCGGCTATGTGCGCACCGACGGCAAGCATTTCTCACTGACCGCGCGCGTGCTCGAACTGGGTTTCTCGTACCTCTCCGGCATGTCCCTGCCCGAGATCGCCCAGCCACACCTGGAACGACTGTCCCGCCAGCTCAACGAGTCCTGCTCGATGTCCGTGCTCGACGGGGCGGACATCGTGTACGTGGCGCGTTCCGCGGTGTCACGCATCATGACCGTCTCGATCAACATCGGCACCCGCTTTCCCGCGCACGCCACCTCGATGGGCCATGTGCTGCTGGCCGGCATGGACGAACCGACCCTCGAGAAGACCCTGGTCACCGGCGGGCTCGACGCGATCACCTCACACACCGTCACCTCGCTCGGCGAACTGCGCTCGGAACTGGCCCATGTCCGCAGGCAGGGCTGGGCCGTCGTGGACCAGGAACTGGAGGAGGGCCTTCGCTCGGTCGCCGCGCCCATCCGCGACCCGCGCGGCAGGGTGATCGCCGCCGTCAACGTGTCCACGCATGCCAGCCGCACCACTGCGGAGGCACTGCGCACGGTCGTGCTGCCCGCGTTGCTGTCCACCTGCGCTCATATCGAGGCCGATATCGCACCCGCCATGCGTGCCCGGGCGACGCGCTGACCGCATCACGAGAGCCAGCTCGGCGCGGGCCATCGCGAGGTACTTGTAAGGCTGGACTGATAAGCCTACTGTAACTATCGTGGCGGCGGCGGAGAAGAAGACAGCGGATTGGGCGGCCACATCCGGCACTCCGTTCGATACGGACCGGGTCGGCGCGATGCTGCGGCTGGCGGTGACCCGAATCACCCGCAAACTGCGGCAGACGCACGCCGTCGGCGACGTGACGCTCTCGGAAGCCTCGGTGCTGGCCCGCCTCGATCGGGAGGGCGCGGCCTGCCCGAGCGTGCTCGCCGAGCACGAGGGCGTTCGCCCGCAGGCCATGGCCGTCACGCTGGCCGCGCTGGAACACCGGGGCCTGGTGCGGCGGACCCCGGACGCGAACGACGGGAGGCGGGTGGTGATGACGGTGACCGAAGCGGGCCGTCAGACAGTGCTGGACCGGCGCTCGGAGAGCGCACGGAAACTGGCGTGGACGCTGGACACGGAGTTGACGCCGGCCGAGCGGGAAACCCTGGCCGCCGCACTGCCGCTGCTGGAGCGGTTGGCGGACAGACTGTGACCGCGCGGGGGACCGCCGAACAGGGCAGTTCCGAACAGAGCGGTTCCGAACAGGGCGGCCTCCGGCCGGGAGCCTCACAGGGCGGCACCGAGCCCGGGCGCCCGGTCATCTCCGATCGCTACAAGTGGACCGCCCTGTCCAACACCACTCTCGGCGTGTTGATCTCATCGGTGGACGGCTCCATCGTGCTCATCTCGCTGCCGGCGATCTTCCGCGGCATCGGACTGGACCCGCTCGCCCCGGCCAACATCGGCTACCTGCTCTGGATGATCCTGGGATATCTGCTGGTCAGCGCCGTGCTGGTGGTCGTGCTCGGCCGGCTCGGCGACATGTTCGGCCGAGTCCGGATGTACAACCTGGGCTTCGTGATCTTCGCCTGCGCCTCGCTGGCGCTGTCGATGGACCCACTGACCGGCGGACCGGGCGCGGTGTGGCTGATCGGCTGGCGCATCGTCCAGGCGTTCGGCGGCGCCATGCTCACCGCGAACTCGGCGGCCATCCTCACCGACGCCTTCCCCGCCCGGCAGCGCGGCATGGCGCTGGGCATCAACCAGATGACCGCGCTGGCGGGCTCGTTCCTCGGCCTGCTCGCCGGCGGTCTACTGGCCGCGATCGACTGGCACGCCGTGTTCTGGGTCAGTGTGCCGATCGGCGTGGTCGGCACCATCTGGTCGTACCGAACCCTCAAGGAGATCGGCACCCGCCGGCCCGCCCGCATCGACTGGTTCGGCAACGTGACCTTCACCGCCGGCACCGGCGTGTTGCTGGCCGCGATCACCTACGGCATCCAGCCCTATGGCGACAGCCCGACCGGCTGGACCAGCCCGATGGTGCTCGGCGGGCTGGCCATCGGAGTCGGTCTGCTCGTGGTGTTCTGCTTCGCCGAGACGAGGATCGCCGAACCGATGTTCCGGCTCGGGCTGTTTCGCATCCGCGCGTTCGCCGCTGGCAACCTGGCGGCGCTGCTCATCGCGATCGCCCGCGGCGGTCTGCAGTTCATGCTGATCATCTGGCTGCAGGGCATCTGGCTGCCGCTGCACGGCTACGACTACACCAGCACTCCACTGTGGGCCGGCATCTACATGCTGCCGCTGACATTCGGTTTCCTCGTCGCCGGACCGACCTCGGGGACGCTGTCCGACCGGTTCGGCCAGCGGGTGTTCGCCAGCACCGGCCTGCTGGTGGCCGTCGCGACGTTCCTCGGGTTGATGGCGCTGCCGGTGAACTTCTCCTACCCGGCGTTCGCCGCGCTGCTGTTCCTCAACGGGGTCGGGCAGGGCATGTTCTCCGCGCCGAACACCTCGGCGATCATGAGCAGCGTCCCGCCGGAACAGCGCGGGGTGGCATCCGGTATGCGCTCGACGTTCCAGAACTCCGGCAACGCGCTGTCGATCGGAGTGTTCTTCTCGCTGATGATCTCCGGCCTGGCCGGCTCGCTGCCACACACGCTCAGCAGCGGTCTGCAGGCGCAGGGCGTGCCGGCCGACACGGCGGCCGGCGTGGCCGGGCTGCCGCCGGTGAGCACACTGTTCGCCACGTTCCTCGGCGAGAACCCGATCGGGCATCTGCTGGCGCCCACCGGTGTGCTCAACACCCTGCACACCAGCCAGGTCGGCGTGCTCACCGGCACCCGGTTCTTCCCGGAGCTGGTGTCGGGACCGTTCCACCAGGGCCTGGTGACGGTGTTCACCGCGGCCGCGGTCATGGCCGCGATCTCCGCGGTCTGCTCCCTGCTGCGCGGCAAACGCCGGCAGCTCTGACATCCTTGTCCGACAACGAGAAAAGGGGATCTTCGCTGTGACACAAGCATTGCTGGTCATGGACGTCCAACGCGGCATCGTGGCTCGGTACGCCGACGACCACGAGTACCTGCCCAGGCTGCGCAAGGCCATCGACGGCGCCCGGGCCGCCGGCATCCCGGTGATCTACGTCAGGGTCGGCTTCCGCGCCGGCCATCCGGAGATCAGCGCCCGGAACAAGTCGTTCTCCGCACACGCCGGCAGCGGCGGTTTCGTGATCGGTGAGCCGAGCACCGAGGTGCAGCCCGAGGTCGCGCCGCTGCCCGGCGAGCCCGTGGTGACCAAGCGCCGGATCAGCGCGTTCGCCGGCAGCGACCTGGACGTGGTGCTGCGCGCCGGCGGCATCGACTCGCTGGTCCTGGCCGGCATCTCGACCAGCGGCGTGGTGCTGTCCACCCTGCGTCAGGCGGCCGACCTGGACTTCCGGTTGGCCGTGCTGTCCGACGGCTGCCTGGACGCGGATCCCGAGGTGCACCGGGTGCTCACCGAGAAGGTGTTCCCGCGTCAGGCCGAGGTGACCACCATCGAGGGCTGGCTGGCGTCCATCAACGCGCCGGTCAGCGACCCGGTCACGGCCGGCTGAGCACCGCCTGGGTCTGGGTCGTCTGCGCGACCCGCCGGCCCTGGTCGTCGGTCAGGTCGGTCTGCACGACGATGAATGACCTGCCGACATGCAGGGGCCGGCTGGTCGCGTGGACGCTGCCCGCCGACACGCCACGGAAGAAGTTGGTCTTCGACTCGATGGTGGCCGTGCCGGCGTCGGTGGGCAGATTCAGGTAGGCGCAGACCGCGCCCACCGAGTCGGCCAGAGTCATCAGCGCGCCGCCGTGCAGCACACCACCGGTCGTGCAGCGCTCCGGAGCCCAGTCCAGGCTGCCGCACACCTCATCCCGGGTGGCCACCCGCAGCGTCACACCCACGGCCGCGGCATGCGGCATGAGCGCCAGCAGGCCGTCCAGGCCAGGGGTTTTGCTCGTCGACATGCCGTCCATCGTCCTCCGGCCGTCCTCCGGCGGTCGCCGCGCGGATTCGTCCGCGGATTTTCTCGGCATGCGAGAGATGCCGTGCACACCCCATCATGGGAAGACATCGCGCGCTCCACATCGCACCACACCATGGGGAAGGAGATGCGGCGATGACAACACAGACTCAGCCCACTCAACCCAGAACCACCCAACGCAGGCCGACAGCGGCAGTGGTGGGTGTCGGACTGGCCTCCGTCGTGCTGATGCTGTACGGACTCCTGGGGATCATGCAGGGCGTCGCGGCGATCGCCAGAGGCCAGGTCTACACGGTGATCGGCTCGTACGTGTTCAAGTTCAGCCTGACCGCCTGGGGTGCGATCCACCTCGCCCTCGGGGTGGTGCTGCTGCTCACCGGGGTCGCGCTGGTCACCGGCTCGTTCCTCGCGCGGATCGTCGCCATCGCGTTCACGGCCCTGGCGATCCTGGCGAACTTCCTGTACCTGCCGTACCAGCCGTTCTGGTCGATCGTGATGATCGGTATCGGACTGTTCGTCATCTGGTCGCTGTACCGCGACGTCAGATCGACGACCGACCCAGCCGCCGGTGGTCAGCCCCGGGCGACGGTTCCCGGTCAGGCCCGGCCGACGGGTTCCGATCCAAGCCGGGCGGCCGGTGCCGATCCGACTGGAGCGACCGCGCACGGGGCAACCGGGCACGGAGCGACCGGACACGGAGCGACCGGACAGGATCCGAGCCGGACGACGGGTCCGGATCCGACCGGGACGGCCGGACAAGATCCGACGAGGTTCAGCGCGGACCGGGAACACTGACCAGTGTCGGCGCCGATTCCAGCGCCGACTGCAGGGCCGACTCCCGGGCCAGCTCGTCACGCACGGCCTTGACCTGGCTACCCACCCAGCCTGCGGCGCGATCGTAGCGGTCCGCCAGTTGCCTGTTCGTGGGCAGTTCCCTGCCCGCGATCAGAGCGGCGCGCACCTCGCCCCGCACCGCTTCGCGCACCTCGGCGGCATCGCGGGCCGATCTGCGTACGGGGCGCTTGGCCTTGGGACTGGCCTTGCGTTTCGCCGACGTCTTGGCTGTGTCCCTGGCCGAGCCCTTGGTGGTGGGTTTCGCCGTGTCCTTCACGGGGCCTTTGACACTGGCCCGGACCGCTCCGTTCCCACGGCCGTTGATCTGGCCGTTGACCACGTGATTGTTGATCGCATCGGCGTTGACGAGCGCGTTGTCGATGATCTGGGTCTCGTCGGAGACACGGCGTGGGGCCGGGCGTGGCGCTGGCGGTCGGTGCGGGACGGGGACCGGCTCGGGCGGTGCTGTGTCCACTGCTGTGGTGGCCTGCTGTGTGGTGAGCGGTGGTGTTGTCACCGGTGCCGTGGCGGCCGACTGGCGAGCGCTCCGGGACTCCTCGGCGAGATCGCTGCCCAGTCCGGCGAGCGCGGCCACCGAGATCGACTGGATCTGGGTCCGGAACGCCTCGGCGGTGCCGCGCCGGTCGACCAGCCAGCGCAGCAACAACAGGCCGGGACGCAGCCGGAACGCCCGCCGGCCATGCCGTGCCTCGAAGTCGCCGCGCATCTCCAACATCACGACGTCGAACACGGCCACGGCGGCGATGGGCAGTCCGGCCGCCACGAACTGGGCCTTGCCCACCGGTTGGTGCACCCAGTTGATCCACGCGCTGACCGCCGTGAATGTCCACATGAGAATGCGCGCCCGCACCGCGCCACGGCCGTTGATGCTGGCCCGATACGTCACCAGGGTGGTGCCGAATGCCGCGCCGTCAAAGGTCGCCGGCACGAACCACGCGGTGAAGTCGCTGTAGCCGTGCATGGTCTGCAGGCCGAAGTCGTGCAGGCCCACAAAGGACCCGGCCCAACCCATCACCGCGGCACATGCCACCAGCGCCAGTGATGCCTGCGCCAGCCCCAACCCCCAACGACGGTGTCCCTCTCGTTCGCCGTCACTCATTTCTCACGCTCTTCCGATCATCCGATGTCGTGTTGTCGCGTGCATGACTGGTCGAACCGCGCCTGCGAGACCACCCGGCGGCGTGGCATCCGCGAAATCGGCCGACATGACCGCTCATCGGCCGGAAGATCAAACCACTCGAACGGGTGGCAGGGAGCGAGGCTAACATCCGCGAAGATCGGTCACTCCGGCTTGGGGATGCTCTTCATGGCCCTGATCACTGAACCCCAGCCTTTCCAGCGGAATCACCGGTGTTCTTGGCCTACCTCACGTTCCGCCCCCGGGCGCGTCGCGGACACCGGCGCGCTGCGGTCGGTAGACCCAGAAATCACCCATCGTGACAGATTGCATCCCTTCGGGTGGTTGACGATGTTCGACGGAACTTGGCCGAGGCCGCGTACGTCAGAAGGTGCGTTGGTCACATAACCGGCATGGCGGTGTCGTCTCGGGAGGTCGCGAATGGCTGACGGGTTCAGTGTCGATCTTGGTGCGCTGGAGGACGCTGCCGCCGGTGTGAACAAGACCTTGTCCGATCTCAAGGCCCACAAGGTGAGCGATCTCGGCGGTTCGAAGGACGACTACGGACACGACGATCTGGCCGGGACGGCGGCGGGTTTCTGCGGTCGCTGGGAGCGGGGCGTCGAGAATCTCGCGAAGGACGGCCAGGAGGTCGCGTCGCGACTTTCCATGAGCGTGCAGGCATACATGCGAGTGGATCAAGCGGCGAAGGGGATGTTCGACGGCATCCTGGCGCGCGGCAGCGGTGACGATCCGGGGGTCCAGTGATGGCCGAACTCGGCGAGACAACCAACCCAAAAAGCTCAGGGCCTGTCCCGTGGATCCGCGTACCCGCTGCGCGGGGCCGGCGCGGCGATCCGCCGCGTTGTCGTCGGCCCAGTTACAACTCTTCGGTAGCTGGACCTCCTCCGCCTTGCGGCTCATCCGCGCCGATCCCCGCTCGCTGGGAGGAGATCCACGGGACAGGCCCCAGTTCCAGGCAATCCTGCCGCACTGGCATCGACGTCCTCGGCATGGCGTCAGTACGGGGACGCCCTGCACGAGGCAGGCGCGGGCCTCAGCCGAATCGACACCACCGAAGGGTGGTCGGGTCCTGCGGCCGATGCCTTTCGCGCCAAGTTCCAAGGCAAGCCCGGCAAATGGCTCGAAGCCGGCGACTGCTTCCACGATGCGGCTGTGGCTCTGGACAACCACACCTCCACCCTCGAATGGGCGCAGGGCCGGGCCGCGGAGGCCATCCGACAATGGAACCAGGCAGAGTCCGCCACCAGCCAGGCGAAAGCCCAGCATGATCAGAACGAGCAGACGGCCGGACATCCGTTACCGTTCAACGATCCCGGCGAGGCGATGCGCCAGGCCGCGCGAGACACCCTGAACTCCGCTCGTACGCAACTGAAAAGTGCCGGCGACACCGCCGCCTCGGCGATTGCTGCGGCTCGGGACAAGGCACCGGCGGAGCCGGGATTCTGGGACGAGGTCGGCGATTTCTTCGAGGATGTTGGCGCCGGGCTGCTGAACGCTACCGGGACGGTAGTGAATTCTTTCGCGTCCTTCGGCAACGCGGCGATCCACCATCCACTGGAGACCGGCACGATGGTGGCCGGTGTCGTGCTCACAGCGCTCGGTGCGACAGGGGAGGCCGGTGGCGGTCTGCTGGATGCGACAGGCGTTGGCGCGGTGGCCGGCGTGCCTCTCAACGTCGCATCGGCCGGCGCGATCACAGGCGGCCTGGCAATGGCGGCGGCGGGCGGCGGTGGCATCAATTATGATGTTCCATGGAAATCGACGGCATATTTTCCGAACAAGGGGTAATTATGAGCGAGTTTTCGGCGGATGTCAGGGTATTGTTTTCCGAGGCAGAGTTGGCTGAAATTGATACCAACAAGATCATGCGGGCCGACGGCAATGAAGTAAGCGCAGTCGAACTCGCACGGGCATGGGAGAGGTATGTGAAGAAGATCAACGATGACCGTGCGCTGCCATGGGAGGATCACAGCGTGTGGACGGAGCACGATCTGGCCGGCGCCCTATTTATGCGGGACTACGTCGAGGACGCACTTGAACGGCTTCGTCCTGAACTGGCCGACAAGATGCGGCAATATGTCGCAAAGACAGACGACCTGTTCAAGTCGTTCACTGCCGAAGACTCTGGCGAGCGCATGGGCCGGATCGCCGGGGTTGAGCTGGAAGGCCGCGGATGGTGGTGGTTCCGGGTCCCCACCTCAGGACCGATTGTCCAGGATCTCGCCCGGTGGGAAAAGCCTGAGGGGTGACCGAGCATGGCCAAGTCCAGTGAACCGCAGGCCGAGGTTCGAGCGATGTTCAGTGATGCTGAACTCGCGGAGCTTGCGGCGAACAAACTGAAACACGGAGACGACAAGCCAGATGCACTCGGGCACGCGAGGGCGTGGGAGATCCACGTCGAGAAGATTGACAACGATCGGGCACTGCCCTGGGGGGACCACAGCGTCTGGACTGAGCATGATCTCGCCGCAGCCATGTTCATCCGGGATTTCGTCGAGGACGATCTTCGGCAGCTCCGGCCCGGGCTCGCCGAGAAGGTGCGGCGATACGTCACGAGGACCGACGAGCGGTTCAAGTCGTTCACCGTCGAGGACTCTGGCCAGCGCATGGGACAGATCGCTGGAGTTCGGATGACAGGCAGAGGGATGGAAGGCCGTGGTTGGTGGTGGTTCCGGGTGCCGACCTCGGGACCGATCGTGCGGGACCTGGCCTGGTACGACACGCACGGGTTCTGATCACTGAACTGACCCGGACAGATCACGTGTCCGAACCGCGTTGGGTGCCGGCACCACCGGCGTTCTGGATGCCGGCGAGCAGCCATTCGAGACCGCGGTCGAAGCTGTCGGCGGTCTCCATGACGCCGGCGTCCCGCAGTGTGACGAGGTTCCCGAGTTCGCCGGGGGCAAACAGGGAAGCGAACTGGCTGTGGATACCGGCGTCGGAGAACGCCAAGGGTGGTAGGTCCGTGGTCAGCATCTCGGCGGGGGCCATGCGCCAGTTGCGTGCCCGGCGGATCTCGCTGCTGGCGAAGCCGATGACGTACGCGGTGATGACCCGTAGCGCTTCCCACCGCCGTTGCGGGTCGGTGTCGAGACTGGCCACGGCGGTGAGCAGTTGGTTGACGAACCGCAGCCCGTTCGGGCAGGAGGTCGGGTCGGGCTGGGGGACGATGTCCAGTTGCCACGGATGCCGGAGCAGGGCCGCGCGCTCACGGCGCGCCAGCACCCGCACCGCGTCACGCCAGTCCGTGGGGAGGGGATCTGGCGCGAGCCGTTCGGCCAGGACCTCGTTGATCATGAGGATGTACAGGTCTTCCCTGGAGTCCAAATAGGTATAGAGGCTGGTCGCTCGGGTGTGCAGGTCATCGGCCACCCGGCGAAGTGACACGGCGCCGAGCCCCTCGGAGTCCGCCACGGCCACGGCCGCGCCGACGATCATCTCGCGGGTCAGGGTCGTGCGCCGCAGGGGTGGCTCCCGAGTCCAGACGGACCGTGCCGGTGTCTCGGGGATCTTCGTCATGACGCTCAGTATAGGGTGCCCTGCTCGTTGAACGAACTCAAGACGGCGAACGTGTGCAGAACGTTGAACGTGTCGGCAACCTTCAACGAACGGCGTACGCTCTAGCTCGTACGGGGAAGGGAACCCACAGGACCCTCAGGGAGTCCTCACCGAGGAGGAAGACATTGAGCACGAGCAGCGACACCACCATCAGCCCGCTGGAAGCCGCGGCATTCTCGTTGTGGCCCACCAACCCGAA
Source organism: Pseudonocardiaceae bacterium (assembly GCA_036384655.1). GTDB lineage: Bacteria > Actinomycetota > Actinomycetes > Mycobacteriales > Pseudonocardiaceae > DASVLX01. The sequence goes on along the minus strand of DASVLX010000114.1, from coordinate 44,790 downwards.
CTGGTCGTTCCGGTTCAACCGGATCGTCGGGAGCGCCCCCACGGGTGGGGCGGACTTCACCGAGGCGTACCTGGCACTGCGCGATGTGCCCGCGGGTGACGACCAGGCGTACGGCGTCGCATTGACCACGCTCAGCGAGCGTCTCGCCGGCGAGGCCGAGCGCGCATATGCGGCCGGGCACACGGTGACCGCCCGCACGAAGTGGCTGCGGGCGGCCAACTACCTGGCCGCGGTCGCGGTGAACAACCGCGTGTCGGAGGAGATCCGCGATCGGGTCGTTACCGGCCGGCGGGAGTACTTCCGCGCGGCCGTGGCGCTGTCCGACACCCCGGTCACGCCGGTCGAGATCCCGTACGAAGGGGGCAAGACGCTGCCCGGGTATCTGTGCGAACCGGCCGCCAAGTACGCCCGCCCCAGGCCGGCCCTGATCGCCATGGGCGGCGGTGACGGCGTCGCGGAGGAGGTGTACTTCGCGTTCGGCGCCGCGATGGTCGATCGGGGATTCACCGTCCTGCTCCTCGATGGTCCCGGCCAGGGGGAGGCCATGCGCCGCGGGATCACCTTCCGACTGGACTGGGAGGTCCCGATCGGCCGGGCCATCGACTTCCTGGAGGGCAGGAAGGACGTGGATGCTAGCCGCATCGCCGTGGCGTCCGGCAGCATGGGCAGTTTCTACGCCGCACGCGCCGCGGCCTACGAGCACAGGGTCGCCGCCTGCGTCATCGACGGCCCGGTCAGCACCATCCCGGACCATGTCCTGCGAAGCCCCGCCTTCGACACCGGACTCGCGAGGATGACCGGCATCAGCGACCCGGCCGAGATCAAGAGGATCATGACCGGGTTCAACGTGCCGGCGGCCGCCAGCAAGATCGAATGCCCGGTGCTCATCATCGCCAGCGACGCCGAACTGGCGTTCACCATGCCCGCCGACGCTCGCTACGACCCCGACCAGTGGTTCGCCGACAATGGACAGCGGATCTTCGACGCTGTCCCGCACGACCGCAAGAAACTGGTGCGCTACGTCATCGGCACCCCCGGTGCGGCCCACTGCGCGGCGGACAGCCGCGTCCGGATGCACGCGGAGCTCGGAGACTGGCTGGAGGACGTTCTCGTCACCCACTGACGTTCGCCGCTCGGTCGAGATTGCGTCAACACCTCGCCACGTCGGTCGCGTCCACCGCGTACACACGGTGGACGCGACCGTGCGCGTCCTCGCCACCTGCGATCACGTATCAGCTCTGATCGCCGTTGTCCGCTTGGCGGCGGGCCCTGGCGCGGCGTTTGCCCTCGTGCATGGCCTGCACGCGGGCGACCGGAATCGTGTGCCCCTCGGCGACGAGCTCGTCGGGCAGGGCTTGGGGCGCGGGCATGTTCCGGGCCCAGGGATCGTCGTCGCGCAGCAGCGCCGGCGCGGTGCGGATGGTGAAATCGCCGGGCACGATCCGGTCGAGATCGGTCCACGCCACCGGAAACGACACCGGCAGCCCTGGTCGGATGCGGGGGCTGAAGGTCGCCGCGACCGACGCCCCACCGGCGCGGGTGGAGTCGAGGAACACCTTGCCGGCGCCACGGTCCGCCCGGATGAACGCGGTGGTGGTCAGCTCGGGGTCCAGGTGCTCGACTCGGGCACCGAGGGCGCGCGTCGCCGCCGCGATGTCCTCCACCGGTATCGGCGTCAGCGGCACGAACACGTGCAGTCCCTTGGCGCCGCTGGTCTTGACCGCCCCGCCCAGCCCGCAGTCGTCAAGAACCTGCCGGACCAGATGCGCGGCCCGGACCGCCAGCCTGAAGTTGCCGACGGGGTCACCCTCGGCCGGTGGGTCGAGATCGAGCACGAGATGGGTCTGGTGACCCCAGTCGCCGGCGCGCATCAGCATCGGGTGGTACTCGATCGCCCGCTGGTTGGCCAGCCACAACAGCGTGCGGCGGTCATCACAGAGCGGATACACGACCTGTCGCTGGGACGTCTCCGCCCATAGGCTCACTGTGTGCAACCAGGGCGGAGCGTTGCGGGAGGTGTTCTTCTGCATGAAGGGCGCCTGCCCGGGACGCACCCGGATCACCGACAGTGGCCGGTCCGCCAACACCGGAATGATCCGGTCGGCCACCGCGTCCAGGTAGTCGACCAGGTCACGCTTCGTGGCGCCGGAACCGTCGAACAGCGGCCCGTCGAGGTTCGTCAACGACACCCCGGCCCGGCTCTCGTCGGTGCCCATCACCCCACTGTGGCACCGCGACGCGCCGTGAGCACGCCATGAACTTTCCCACAAAGGTTGCAAGCCAGATAGTAGGAAATCCAAGTATTCTGACGGAGGATCCAACGATGGATGGAGGCACTGTGGCGGAGCCCGTACTGGTGGCCGGAGCGCGTACGCCGATCGGAAAGCTGCTGGGCGCGCTGGCGCCGCACCAGGCGCCTGACCTGGGTGGGGCGGCCATCAAGGCGGCGTTGGAACGGGCCGGCATCACCGGTGCCGACGTGGACGCGGTCATCATGGGCACGGTCGTGCAGGCCGGCGTCGGCCCGAACCCCGCGCGGATCGCCGCCGTCAACGGCGGGATCCCGATGACGGTGCCGGCGAGCACGGTGAACAAACTGTGCCTGTCCGGTCTCGCCGCGATCGCGCAGGCCGCCCAGTGGGTCCAGTTGGGCCAGTACGAGATCGTGGTGGCCGGCGGCCAGGAGTCGATGACCAACGCGCCGCATGAGCTGCTCGGCGCCCGTCGCGGTTTCAAGTACGGCGACACCTCGCTGGTCGACGCGCTGGACCAGGACGCGCTGCTGTGCGCGTTCGACAAGATCCTGATGGGCGCGGCCACCGACCGCGACCAGGCCAAGGAGGGTCTCACCCGCGAGGAGCAGGACGCCTTCGCGGCCGAGTCGCACGCCCGAGCGGCGGCCGCGATCAAGGACGGCCGGTTCGCCGAGGAGATCGTGCCGGTGACCGTGAAGACCCGGAAGTCCGAGGTGGTCGTCGACCAGGACGAGGGTGTGCGGCCCGGCGTGACCGTGCAGACGCTGGGCGGGTTGCGCTCTGCGTTCGGCGGCACCATCACGGCCGGCACGGCCTCGCAGCTCTCCGACGGTGGCGCCGCCGTCGTCGTGATGAGCAAGGACCGGGCCCGCGCGCTCGGGCTGAGCTGGCTCGCGGAGATCGGTGCCTACGGCACGGTCGCCGGCCCGGACACCTCGCTGCTGCACCAGCCCGCGAACGCCATCCGCGACGCGCTGCGCCGGGACGGCTCGCTGACCGTCGAGGACCTGGACCTGCTGGAGATCAACGAGGCGTTCGCCGGCGTGACCATCACCTCGAGCCGCGACCTCGGCCTGTCGGCCGACAGGGTCAACGTCAACGGCGGCGCGATCGCGCTGGGCCACCCGGTCGGGATGAGCGGGGCACGGCTCGTGCACAGCCTGGTGCTGGAACTGCGCCGGCGTGGTGGGGGAGTCGGCGCCGCGGCACTGTGCGGTGGCGGCGGCCAGGGAGACGCACTGATCGTGCGCGTGTGAGACAACCGGGCCACGCGGCCCGGCGTGACGCGGCAACGGAGCGCGGAACAACGGACAGGAAGTGACCATGACCAGCAGCCTGACCAGTACGGCGAACAACGCGGCGAACAACGCGGCGAACAACACGGCGTCGGCCCAACCGGAGTTGCACCGGCCGGTCCATCCGGTCCGGTTCGTCACCGCGGCCAGCCTGTTCGACGGTCACGACGCGGCGATCAACATCATGCGCCGGATCCTGCAGGTGCAGGGGGCCGAGGTGATCCACCTCGGCCACAACCGCTCGGTGCGGGAAGTCGTGGACGCCGCCGTTCAGGAGGACGTCCAGGGTGTCGCGATCAGCGCCTACCAGGGCGGCCACGTCGAGTACTTCACGTACCTGGTCGAGCTGCTGGCCGAACGCGGAGTCGGGCATATCAAGGTGTTCGGCGGCGGGGGCGGCGTGATCGTGCCCCGCGAGATCGAGCTGCTGCAGTCCCGGGGCGTCGTGCGGATCTTCTCGCCCGCCGACGGGCAGCATCTCGGTCTCGCCGGCATGATCAACTCGCTGATCCAGACCTGCGATGTCGACCTCGCCGCACAACCGCCCGCCGACTCCTGGGAGGCCCTGGCCACCGGTGACCAGCGGGCGCTGGCCCGCACGATCACCCGGATCGAGGCCGGCGCGTTGACCGACGCCGAACGGTCAGCGGTGACCACGACTGGCCGGCGCGTGCCGGTGCTGGGCATCACCGGCACCGGCGGCGCCGGCAAGTCGTCGCTGACCGACGAGCTGATCCGGCGATTCCGCATCGACCAGCAGGACAAGGTGCGGATCGCCGTGCTGGCCATCGACCCGACCCGGCGGCGCGGCGGCGGGGCCCTGCTCGGCGACCGGATCCGGATGAACTCGCTGGACGGCGACCGGGTGTTCTTCCGCTCGATGGCGACCCGGCAGGCCGGCGCCGAGGTGCCCAACGGCCTGGAGGACGCGATCGTGGCCTGCAAGGCGGCCGGCTACGACCTGGTCATCGTGGAAACCCCCGGCATCGGCCAGGGCGACGCGGCGATCGTGCCCTACGTCGACCTGTCGCTGTATGTGATGACGCCGGAGTTCGGTTCCGCGTCGCAACTGGAGAAGATCGACATGCTCGACTTCGCCGACGCGGTGGCCGTCAACAAGTTCGAGCGTCGCGGCGCCGAGGACGCCCGCCGCGACGTGTCCCGGCAGTTGGTCCGCAACCGGGAGGCGTTCGACGCGTCCTGGCAGGACATGCCGGTGTTCGGCACCAGCGCGGCCACCTTCAACGACGACGGCGTGACCGCGCTCTACCAGTACCTGCGCGGCGAACTGGTCGGCAGGGGACTGACGGTGTCCGAGGGCACCCTGGCGCCGGTGTCCGGGCGGGTCTCCACGACCGCGTCCACCGTGGTGCCGGCCAACCGCAGCCGTTACCTGGCGGAGATCGCCGAAACCGTGCGCGACTATCACCGGGACACCGAGACGCTGGTCGCCGCGCGGCGCCGGGTGACGGCGCTGCGGACCGCCCGGCAGGATCTGGTGGCGGCCGGTGGCGACACCACCGTCCTGGACAAGCTGCTCGCCGAGGCCGAACAAACGCTTGACCCGGCGGCGACCGAGATGCTGAACCGCTGGCCGTCGGTCGTCGACGACTATTCCGGCGACGAATTGGTGGTGCGGGTTCGTGACCGCGAGCTGCACACCCAGTTGACCCGGGAAACGTTGTCCGGCAACAAGATTCCGCGGGTGTCGCTGCCCCGCTACGACGAGGACGGCGCGCTGCTCCGCTTCCTGCGCAAGGAGAACCTGCCCGGCTCCTTCCCGTTCACGGCCGGGGTGTTCCCGTTCAAGCGGGAGGGCGAGGACCCGGCCCGGATGTTCGCCGGTGAGGGCGACGCGTTCCGCACCAACCGCCGGTTCAAGTACCTGTCCGCGGGCTCGCCGGCGACCAGGCTGTCCACCGCGTTCGACTCGGTCACTCTCTACGGGCGCGACCCGGACACCCCGCCGGACGTCTACGGCAAGATCGGGACCTCGGGCGTGTCGATCGCGACCCTGGACGACATGAAGGCGCTCTACGCCGGATTCGATCTGACCGCGCCGAACACCTCGGTGTCGATGACGATCAACGGGCCGGCGCCGACGATCCTGGCGTTCTTCCTCAACACGGTGATCGACCAGAGCGTCGACAGGTTCACCGCCGAGCACGGCCGCGGGCCCAACCAGGCCGAACACGCCGAGTTGCGGGCGACCGCGCTGGCCACCGTGCGTGGCACGGTGCAGGCCGACATCCTCAAGGAGGACCAGGGCCAGAACACCTGCCTGTTCTCCACGGAGTTCTCGCTGCGGATGATGGGCGACATCCAGGAATGGTTCATCGCCAACAGGGTCCGCAACTTCTATTCGGTGTCGATCTCCGGCTATCACATCGCCGAGGCCGGTGCGAACCCGATCAGCCAACTGGCCTTCACACTCGCCAACGGATTCACCTATGTGGAGTCCTATCTCGCCCGGGGAATGAAGATCGACGATTTCGCGCCGAACCTGTCGTTCTTCTTCTCCAACGGAATGGACGCCGAATATTCGGTGATCGGCCGGGTGGCGCGGCGGATCTGGGCGATCGCCATGCGGGACCGCTACGGCGCGGCCGAGCGCAGCCAGAAGTTCAAGTATCACGTGCAGACCTCGGGCCGTTCGCTGCACGCGCAGGAGATGAACTTCAACGACATCCGCACCACCCTGCAGGCATTGTGCGCGCTGTATGACAACTGCAACTCGCTGCACACCAACGCCTATGACGAGGCCATCACCACCCCGTCGGAGTCGTCGGTGCGGCGCGCGATGGCGATTCAGTTGATCATCAACAAGGAGTGGGGCCTGTCGATGAACGAGAACCCTCTGCAGGGTTCGTTCATCATCGACGAGCTGACCGACCTGGTCGAGGAGGCCGTGCTCGCCGAGTTCGAGAACATCTCGCAGCGCGGCGGCGTGCTCGGCGCGATGGAGACCGGCTACCAGCGTGGTCGCATCCAGGACGAGTCGATGCTCTACGAGCGGCGCAAGCACGACGGATCGCTGCCGCTCGTCGGCGTCAACACGTTCCTGCCGGCGGCCGGCAGCGAGGACACCGCCACCGAGATCGAACTGGCCCGGGCCACCGAGGACGAGAAGCGCTCGCAGGTGCAGCGCACCCGGGACTTCGAGCGGCAACACCAGCAGGACGCCGAGGCCGCGCTCGCGCGGCTGCGGGACGCCGCGCTTGCGGGCGAGAACGTGTTCGCAGTGCTGATGGACGCCGCGCGGGTGTGCACGCTCGGCCAGATCACGGACGCGTTTTTCCACGTCGGAGGCCAGTACCGGCGCAATATCTGAGGCCGGTGCCCTGCCAGCGGTCCAACGCGCGGCCGGCCAACTTTGACGCAGCTCACGACCCAGCGAGCGAGGTGCGGCAACATACTGGCGGTAACAACAGCGGACATGGGTCCGAAGCGTGAAGGAGCGCGGTATGGGTGAGATCAGTCGAGTAGGCGTCATCGGCGCGGGCCTGATGGGTTCGGGCATCGCCGAAGTCGCCGCTCGGGCGGGGATGGACGTCAGGGTGACGGAGGTGAACCAACCAGCGCTGGACGCCGGCCGCAAGAAGATCGAGGGATCCATGGCGCGCGCCGTGTCCCGCGGCAAGCTGTCCGAGGAGGACCAGGCCGCCGCGCTGTCACGACTCAGCTACACCACCGATCTCACCGACTTCGCGGACCGGGACCTCATCATCGAGGCCATCGCCGAGAACGAGCAGCTCAAGCTGGAGGTGTTCGGCGCCCTCGACAAGATCGGCTGCGGCCCGAACACGATCTTCGCTTCCAACACCTCGTCGATCCCGATCATGAAGCTGGGCATGGCCACCACCCGGCCCGAGCAGGTCGTGGGCATCCACTTCTTCAACCCGGTCCCGGTCCTGAAGCTGGTGGAGCTGATCCCGTCCCTGCTGACCAGCGACGAGACCATCCAGACGGCGAGGTCGTTCGCGTCCAACGTGATGGGCAAGATCGTCATCCGGTCGCAGGACCGCGCCGGGTTCGTGGTCAACGCACTGCTGATCCCCTACATCCTCTCCGCGATCCGGATGCTGGAGTCCGGCTTCGCGTCCGTCGAGGACATCGACAACGGCATGGTCTACGGCTGTTCGCACCCGATGGGCCCGCTGCGCCTGGCCGACCTGATCGGCCTGGACACCACCAAGGCCGTCGCCGACTCGATGTACGAAGAGTTCAAGGAGCCCCTCTACACCGCGCCGCCGCTGCTGCTGCGCATGGTGGACGCCGGCCTGCTGGGCAAGAAGTCCGGCCGCGGTTTCTACGAATACAACTGAACGATCGATAGATATCGAGTGCGACTGAGCGATCGATAGATATCGAGTTTGAGTAGCCCACGGGGGGCCGGGCGTTGTGATTCCCGGCCCCCGGCTGCTCGCTCGATGGGGCTATTCAACAGAGACGTTAATCACAGAGCGTTGGGGAACTTACGCCCTGAATGACGTTCTACCTTCCTTTTCCGCCGTCGAAGGGTCGGTTACCGCCACCCCTCGCATTGCGTGATCACCACATTGGCGGAGGATCGTCGCATGCTGCGCTGAGCGACCCCGGCACGCGCGCGGCAAATTCAAGCCGGGATGAATGGCAACGACGATCAAGGAGGACACATGAGTGGTCCTGCTGGCAACGACGCCGCGACGGCGTTCGTCGCGGCGCGGGACTTCCTGCTGACGCACAGGGAGGACTACGACAAGGCCCGCGAGCTGTTCGCCTGGCCGCGGCCTGCCGAGTTCAACTGGGCGCTGGACTGGTTCGACGCGATCGGCCAGCGTCGGGACCGGGTGGCACTGTGGATCGTCGAAGAAGACGGCACCGAGCAGAAGCTGACCTTCACGCAGTTGGCTCGGCGGTCGAACCAGGTGGCGAACTGGCTGCGGGCGCGGGGCGTGCGGCGCGGCGAACGCATGCTGATGATGCTGGGCAACCAGGTCGAGCTGTGGGAAACGATGCTGGCGGCGATCAAGCTCGGCGTTGTGGTCGTCCCGGCGGCCGAGATGCTCGCGCCCGCCGACCTGCGTGACCGGCTTGACCGCGGTGAGATCCGGCATGTCGTGACCGCGTCCAAGGACGCGCCGAAATTCGAGACCGTGCCCGGCGACTACACCCGCATCGCGGTGGGGGAGCCGCTGGAGGGCTGGCTGCGCTTCGCGGACAGCGCGCGGGAGTCCGAGGACTTCACGCCCGACGGTGTCACGCACGGTGACGATCCGCTGCTGCTCTACTTCACCTCCGGCACCACCGCGCAGCCGAAGCTGGTCGAGCACACCCATCTGTCCTATCCGGTCGGACATCTGTCCACGATGTACTGGATCGGCCTCGAACCGGGCGACGTGCATCTGAACATCTCCTCGCCCGGCTGGGGAAAGCACGCTTGGAGCAACTTCTTCTCGCCGTGGATCGCCGAGGCCACCGTCTTCATCTACAACTACCACCGCTTCAACGCCCAGAAGCTGCTGGAACAGATGGAGCGGGCCGGCGTCACGAGCTTCTGCGCGCCACCCACCGTGTGGCGGATGCTGATCCAGGCCGACCTGAGCACCCTGCGCCACCCGCCGACGAAGGTGGTTGGCGCCGGTGAGCCCCTGAATCCGGAGATCATCGACCGGGTGCGGAGGGCGTGGGGCGTGACGATCCGGGACGGCTTCGGCCAGACCGAGTCCACCCTTCAGATCGGCAACACCCCCGGCCAACCCCTCAAACCGGGGTCGATGGGCCGGCCGCTGCCGGGCTTCGAGGTGGAACTGATCGACCCGATCACCGAGCGGGTCGCCGACGAGGGCGAGATCTGCCTCAAGCTGGACCCACGGCCGGTCGGCCTGATGAGCCGCTACGCCGACGACCCGGAACGCACCCGCCTGGTCACCCGGCGCGGCTACTACCGCACCGGCGACGTCGGGTCGCGGGACGCCGACGGCTACATCACCTACGTCGGCCGGGCTGACGACGTGTTCAAGGCCAGCGACTACCGGATCTCGCCGTTCGAGCTGGAAAGCGTGCTGCTGGAGCATGAGGCGGTCGCCGAGGCGGCCGTGGTCCCCGCGCCACACCCCGTCCGGCTCGCGGTGCCGAAGGCGTATGTCGTGCTGGCCGACGGTTTCGAGCCGAACCGCGACACGGCACTGTCCATTCTGCGGTTCTCCCGCGAGCAGTTGGCCTCCTACAAGCGAATTCGCCGGGTTGAGTTCGCCGATCTGCCGAAGACCATCTCGGGCAAGATCCGCCGGATCGAACTACGCGACCGGGAGCACGACCTGTTCGATGGCGACGGCCACCAGGGGGAGTACCGCGAGGAGGACTTCCCGGAGCTCAAGCGCTAGCGGCGATCACTCACCGCCGCCGGGCGCGGCAGCGCCGAGCGCGGCGGTGAGGTGGTCGTGCGCGTCGACCAGGCTGGGTCCCCACCAGGTCAGGTCCCGCCCGGGAACCAGCACGTATGGGGCGCCCGGGAACGCCTCGGGGCCATCATCGGCGGTGAACGCGTACGGTTCATCCGGCAGGATGACCAAGTCGGCCCGGTCGTCGGCGAGTAGCGCCCGCAGCTCGTCCAGCCGAGGACGTGGGTAACGCTTCTCGTCGGAGTCCAGCGCGTTCCCAACACCGAGCCGGAGCAACAGGTCGCCGGAGAAGGTGTCGCGGCCCAGCACCACCCACGGCCGCCGCCACACCGGCACGATCGCTCGTGTCCACAGCGGCCTGACGGGCGTCCAGACCCGCTCGGCGGCCGTCAGCCAGTCCGGCACCGGCACCGTGAACGCCTCGGCGAACAGCCTGCGCAGTGACCGCAGCGCGTCCGGCACCGTCGCCGGCGCCTCGGTCACCCAGACGGGCACGTCCGCGGCGCGCAGCCGCTCGACGTCCTCCCGCCGGTTCTCCTCGGCGTTGGCCACCACGAGGTCGGGCCGAAGGGCGACGATGTCGTCCACACGTGGATATTTCGACCCGCCGATCCGCGCGACCGACAGGCCGGCGGGGTGCGTGCAGTAGTCGGTGGCGCCGACCAGCCGGTCCGGCACGGTGGTCGCGATCGACTCGGTCAACGAGGGCACCAACGACACCACCGCCCGCGGGCTGTTCCCGATGGTGACGGGACTGCCCAGGTCATCGCACACGCTCATGCCACTGATGATGTCGCGCCCGGAACCTCCTGGCCAGGCCGGCACTGAGGTTGATCGTGAACAGGACTCCCGTCCTACGCCGACGGACGCAGCTCCGCCAGCACTTTCTGGCCTCAATGAAGGGCCGGTCCGGAAGGACCGGCAATGGTTGTCCTGGGTGATCTGGCGATCTACGAGGTACTACCTCAATGAAGGGCCGGTCCGGAAGGACCGGCAATCCGCGACCGTCTGTAGAACTCTGCTCACGATGCCTCCCAGGCCTCAATGAAGGGCCGGTCCGGAAGGACCGGCAATTAGGCGGCCAGCGCGACGGCCTGGTCTGGCGTGTCGGGCCTCAATGAAGGGCCGGTCCGGAAGGACCGGCAATGGGCGGTCAGCCGCACCTGAAGCACACCATCGCTCGATGGAGCCTCAATGAAGGGCCGGTCCGGAAGGACCGGCAATTTTACACGTGCTCCAAGTATGGCCAGCAAGTTTGGCCTCAATGAAGGGCCGGTCCGGAAGGACCGGCAATTTCCCCGGTCAACGAGAGCAGGGGTCGGATGGTGGTGCCGTCCAGGCCTCAATGAAGGGCCGGTCCGGAAGGACCGGCAATCCACCGCGTGGGAGGACGACGAGCCAGTGATGGTGCCTCAATGAAGGGCCGGTCCGGAAGGACCGGCAATGTCCACAATCGACACATCGATGCGCATCACGCAGATCGAGCCTCAATGAAGGGCCGGTCCGGAAGGACCGGCAATTTGTCATTCCTGCCGTTCACGGTGCCTGGCGGCGCGCCTCAATGAAGGGCCGGTCCGGAAGGACCGGCAATACGAGATCGGCAGTTCGTGGGAACTGACCACGGAGCCTCAATGAAGGGCCGGTCCGGAAGGACCGGCAATCTGCGCGAACCTTGGCGGCTACCACGGCGTCAACCGCGCCTCAATGAAGGGCCGGTCCGGAAGGACCGGCAATAGAGTCATGATCCTACCCCGCTTGACCTGGGGCGATCCAGCGCTGCGCGAACCCTCGGTTGTACAAGATCGCGAGGTGGGCGGCATGTGGCGAGACCTGGTGTGAAGTGAGGTCGTGACCTGCGCGAACGCCGCGCGAAAGCGGGCCGGCCGCAGTGTCTCCGGATGCGGCGGCGGAATCCGGAGGACTGATGAGCGGATTGCCGTGTCAAAGGACGGCTGGGCAGTGCCCGCGTTCACCCACTCGGCTCAACGCACACTGCTGTCACATTCGCGCATGTAGTCCCGAGCCTGTCGGTTTCAGTCGGTCAGGCGGAGGACGGACTTGCCGAGGGTGCGGCGCTCGGCCATGTCGGTCAGGGCGGTGGCGACCTCGTCCAGCGGATAGACAGTGCCGATGACCGGGTCGATCTGGCCGGACCTGATCAGTGGCAGCAGCTCCCGCCACTGCCGGCCGAGATAGTCGACGCGGGTCCGCCAGTAGCCGCCCCAGCTGACGCCGATCACCGCCGTGTTGTTGAGCAGCAATCGGTTGACGCGCACGGTCGGGATCTCACCAGCGGTGAAACCCAACACCAACAGCCGGCCCTCGGTGGCGAGGCTGCGCAACGAGTCGGTGAAGCGGTCACCGCCGACCGGGTCGACGATCAGGTCCACGCCCTTGCCGCCGGTCAGTTCGGCGACCTGGGCGCGGAATCCGTCGACACGGATCACCTCATCGGCGCCGGCCTTGCGGGCGATCTCGGCCTTGGCGTCGCTGGATACCACGGCGATGACCCTGGCCCCCAGCGCGTGCGCGAACTGCACGGCTGCGGTGCCGACCCCGCCGCCCGCGCCATGCACCAGCACGGTCTCGCCGGGCTGCAGGCTGCCGCGTCGCAGGAGTGCGAAGTGGACGGTCAGGTAGTTCATCGGGATGGCGGCCGCGCGGACGGCGGAGAGGTCCGGCGGCAGTGGAAACACCAGCCTTGGATCGACGTTGACCACCTCGGCGAACGCGCCAAGGAACGGGAATCCCGCGACCTGTTGGCCCACCGAGAATCCGCTGCCGTCCGGCGCGTAACGGACCCGCCCGGCGATCTCGGAGCCGGGAATGAACGGCGGCTCCGGCTTGATCTGGTAACGGCCCTGGGACAACAGGACATCCGGATAGGACACTCCGGCGGCCGCGACCTCGATCTGGACGAGGGCTGGATCGATCGCCGGCTCGTCCGTCTCCGCCACCGTGACCGCCGAGAGAGTGGTGATGTACGCGGCCCTCATGCCGACCTGCCTCTCCGGAACGTCATTGTGTCCACCCAGTCATCGTGCCATCCCGTCAACCAGGTCGGAGACGGACATTCCGAGTTATGGTGGTTACTTGTGAGACGGGCCAGGGTGCGCGGGTGACGGCTGAAGGCGGAGATCGAAGAGTGTCGGGAGGTCTCGCGGCCTGGTTCCGAAGGCGGTCGGGCGGGTCCTCGCCGAGTCCGGCCAATCGCGGTGCCCCCGTCACGCTGACAGTGACCCTGCCCGCTGACGCATCCCAGGGCTCCCAGGTCATAGCGCTTGGATCGATCGACCAGGTGTTCGCCGGCCATGACCGCGCCGTGCTGCGCGTCCTGGACGGCGACGATCTCCTCGGCACGGTGCTGTTGATCCGCAGCCGCCACGGTGACGTGTTCGGCATGCTGAACCGCTGCCCGCACCGGCTGCGTGGCCTGGCGGACGGCAGGGTGCGTGGCCGAGTGGTGATCTGCCCCGGCCATGGCTTTGGGTTCAACATGTGCACCGGCGTACCCGTGGGCGCCGCCCGCAACGGCGTGCTCCGACTGCGGCTGGTCCGTACTCATGTTGATGACGGCCAGGTCTCCGTGGCGATCGACCCGGACGAGATCAGACGCTGTCAGACCTGTTGATCGCTGGTCACCGTGATCTGGTCACGGTGGAAGGCCGGCGAGCGAGAACAGCGGTCGTGGTCGCCGCGATCACCGGGAATGCGGCAAGAAAACCGTCGAGCACGGCGGTCGGGACCACGACGGCGGCGAACAGGGCGGCGGCCACACCGAAGACGATGGTGCGTGGGCGTGCGGTTCGGACGGAGTTCCCGGCGACGGCCAGCACACCGGCCAGCAGCGCCAGGGACGTAACCAGCACGAGAGCGATCGCTTCGAAGTTTCCGGCCGCCAGGAATCCCCACGGGTAGCGGGCGGTCGTGGCGGTTTCCGCCGCTTGGTCGATGATCGCCCGGTACTGGTTGGTCCAGCTCACAAACGCGGCGGTCAGACACCCGGCGGAGATCGCCGAGATCGCGGAGACGACCGCCAGGACCACGCGGAACAACAGAGCCGAATCCGAGGTCCGCTCCACCGGATAGTAGGAGCGGAAGGGGGAGGCGCCGACACTGAGAAGATCATCCTGGTACGTGAGACTCAACGTTCCTCCGGTGGTTGGTCCGGTGGTCATTACGTCACGTAATCGATCAGCAGCATATCGGTATCGGCGTTCACCCCACCGGGTGACGTTGCACACTGCGTTCGACCGAATGCAACCGGTAACGGCAAGTTTGAGCAACGTACACGGATCGCGCCGGGTAGCGTCACCGCGTGAACTCGGGGCGGCGGACGGGCTGGATCGTGGGCGGGGTTCTGGCCACCGTGCTCGTGCTGTTCGGGCTGGTGGTGCTGCTGGCTCCGCGACTCGGACTGAGCCGGACGCTGGGGATCGCCGCCGTGCTGCCGGCGCGCGATGCGCTCACGGCCGGCGGCGTGCTCGCGTTGGTCATCGCGGCGGTCGCCTGTTTCTGGCGCTCACCTCGGCCGGTCGCGCTGCCGCTGGGGGTGGCGATGGTCATCCTGGTGGCCGCGAGCACTCCCGCGTTCGTTGGTCGTGGCCTCACCGATGCCGATCCCGATGCTCCGGATGCAACGCGGCTTCGAGTGTTGGAGTGGAACACCAACGGCGGGCTGGTCGATCCCGACGCGATCATGTCGCTCGCGGACCGGCAGCAGGCTGACGTCGTGGTGCTGCCGGACGCCCTGATCGGTAAGACAACCAGCGCCTACCGACAGGCGATCGCCGCCAGCGGCGGGAAGATGCGGCTGTTCGCTCAGTCCGGACGGTCCGTGGAACTCGCCGTGCTGATCGCGGAACCCTACGCGGACGAGTACCGGATCACGGGCGCCGGGCCGGATGCCAACAAGACACTGATCCTCGCGCCGGCGCGATCAGACCTGCCGACGATCGTGGCCCTGCACTCGGTCAAGCCGACCCCGCGCGGCATGTCGCTGTGGCGCTCGGAACTGAACTGGGTGGCCGATCAGTGTGGCAGCGGCCGAGTGATCGTCACCGGAGACTTCAACGCCAGCATCGACAATTTTGGCGGCCCCGGCCTCGGAACCTGCCGCGACGCCGCGATCGCCATGCACGCCGGCAGCGTCGGCACCTGGCCCACCGTGCTCCCAACCTGGGTGGGAATGCCGATCGACCACGTGCTGACCACCCCGGCCGCCGGATCGGTACTCGGCTTCACCGTGCTCGCCTCGGAAGACCGGTCTGGCGCCCGTCACCGGCCGACGCTCACCGTGATCAGCGAAGCGAAGTGAGGAAGGATGTGAAGGCGGCGGGGTCGACAGCCAGGGTGGGGCCGGTGGGGTTCTTGGAGTCCTGGACGGCGACGGCCTGTTGATCGAACGCGATCTCCACGCAGTTCTCCTGGGTGCCGCTGTAGCTGCTCTTACGCCAGGTCAGTCGGTCCTGCTCGGCGAGACTCATGACATGACTACCTTCAGGTCCGTTTCTAGTGGTGGCACTTCTTCTCCCAGCACATCGTGAAGCCAGCCGGTGATCTCGGCCCACGAATAGAGGCGGAACTGGCCAAGTTCCAGGGTTGGGTTCGGAAATCCACCCAGTTCCGTCGGCAGCGGTCGGCCAAACCGTTGCGCCGCATCCTCGATGGTCACCGGGTCCTGGTACTCGATCCGCACGGCTTCGAGGCCCGGTATGGTTCGGATCTGAGCCACGATGCTCCGCACCGCTGTCCGCAGATCGGGGGCGTCCCGGTCGACATCGACGAAGGTGCCCGCGATGCCGGTGTCGGACAGCCCCGCCTCATACAGGGCGTTGATCTCGTCGTCGGTTGGTCCGCGATTCAGGCGGACCGCAAAGTTCCAGGTCGTCATGCTCGCAATGTGGTGAGGAAGGTGGTGAAGGCGGAGGGGTCGACAGCCAGGGTGGGGCCGGTGGGGTTCTTGGAGTCCCGGACGGCGACCGCCTGTTGATCGAAGGCGATCTCCACGCAGTCAGCTTGCGTGCCGCTGTAGCTGCTCTTACGCCAGGCCAGCCGGTTGTCTTCGGGGAGACTCATGCGGTGCCTTCTTCCGGGTCCAGTTCGAACATCAAGCGAGCGATCAACTTCGCCGATTCTTCCCTATCCAGCGCCGAACTCTCCAGCAGGTTCACCGCGTTGGCGTAGTCGCTGACCGTGTTCGTGTCTTCCAAGAACAGGCCGGCAGCGAGCGATTCGACGTAGACCACGGCGGGCGCGTCCAAGAAGCGGAGCAGGGAGAACGAGCCGTCGATGCCGGCATGGACGCCGATCCGAGCAGGAATGATCCGAATCGTGATTGTTGGCCAGGCGGCCATGCTGAGCAGGTGTTCCAGCTGCCGTCGCTGGACATCCCGCCCGCCAACCGGTCGGCGCAGTGCTGGCTCGTCAATGATCGCGCTCAGCATCGGCGGCCGTTGCCGCTGCAACACCGAATGCCGGGACAACCGAGTCAGCATGCGATCCTCGATCTCATCCTTCGGCACCAGACCCGAGTCGGCCATGAGCGCTCGGGTGTATTCACCCGTCTGCAGTAGTCCCGGCATAACCACTGTGTTGACGTTGGTGATCCCGATGGCCTGGCTTTCCAACCAAATCAGGGTTCGGCGTCGCTCGGCCAAGGTCGTTCCTGGCCGCACGAGCGCGGCATGCTGGTCAACCTCCTTGGCCAGGCGCAGCAGTTCCTTGCGCTCGTCGCCGACCACGCCGTAGACGACCAGCATCGACGCGATGTCGTGCAACGGCATGCCACGGTGTCCGGTCTCCATCCGACTGATCTTGCTGATCGGGATGCCGACCTTGCGTCGGATCGCGTCCTGGGGCAGGCCAAGCGCCTCACGCCGTTTCCGCATCTCGGTGCCGAGTTCGCGGCTGCGGATGGTCGAGTCTGGTTCAGCCATGAGAGAGGAGCCCCCTGAAGAGGTAGCAACTGCGCGGTGCGCACATCATGGCCCAACGCGGTGACCATGAGAATGGAAAAAGGCTCGGATCGGTGATCTCCACTCGAAAGGATCACGGCTTGCGGCACGCGCAAACACCCGCGGTTGCGTTGCTGTAGAACAAGAAGCTCTGGACCGGGGTCGATTCCAACAGCTCGCGGCAGACGTCGGCCAGGCGGTCGCGCAGCGGAGCGGCCTCGGCGGTGAGCAGCAGGGGCGCGGTGGCGACGGGCACCGATCCACGTCGGCCGCTCGTTGCTCGATCACGCGGAGGGTCGCGGGCCACGGCGGTGGTGAGACATGACATAACACCGACTACGCCAACCGGCCCTGATGGCACCTGTGGGGACCGTACCATCGTCGATGTTCGGTGTGTAGTACCTTGATTACAGTGAGCAATATGGGGTGTGGGCGCGTGCGACAGTTGACCGAACTGCGGTATCTGGTGCTGGCCGGGCAGCGGGCCACGAATCGGATGCTGGCCGACATGTTGAAGCCGTTGGGCCTGACGCCGTCGCAGGCCGAGATCCTGCGGGTGTTGGCCGATCATGGACCGTTGAGCCTGGCCGGGCTGGGCGCGTTGCTGGTCTGTGAGCCCGGCAGCCCGAGCCGTATCGTGTCGAGCCTGGCCCGCCGGGGCCTGGTGTGCCGGGACTCGGGCACGGAGGACCGGCGCACGATCAGGTTGTCGCTGACCGCGGCCGGCCGCACCGCGCATGCCGGGGTGGTCGCGGTGGAACACGCGATGTGCCAGCGGCTGGCGGATATCGGCACGCCCGACGAGGTTGAGCAGACGTCCGCGCTGCTGCGCCGGCTGGTCGCCGGCACACCCCAGGGCGACGCGCTCACCGCTCGCGGAGAGTCGGAGTGCCCTCCCAGCGAGCGGTTCGCGTCCACTTCGGACCGTCGCGAGGCGGTCTGAGGGACCGCCTCGCGCACGGATTCAGCGGATCAGTCGGCGCGCACGTGGGTGCTGTCCCGCACGGTGCCCACGTACTCCTCGACCAGGTCCTCCAACGCGACCACACCGACCGTCGAGCCGTCCGGCAGCACCGCCTTGGCGAGGTGACTGCGCACCCGGCGCAACGCGGCCAGTGCCTCGTCGAGCCGGGCGTCGGTCGGCACCTCGGGCAGGCCACGCACCCGGTCCGCCGGCACCAGGGTGTGCGGATCGGCCGCGCCGATATCCAGCACATCCTTGACGTGCAGGTAGCCGAGCAGTCGGCCGTCCGTGCTACGCAACGGATAACGCGAGTAGCCGGTCAACGCGACCGCCTCCTCGACATCGCCGACGGTGGGTTTCGCCGGTAGCGCGGTGACCCGGTCCAGCGGCACGACCACCTCGGCGACCGTGCGCTCGGCCGAGGACAGCGCCTTGGCCAGCCGGCGTTGTTCGGCGCCGGCCAGCAGACCCTCCCGGCTGGACTCGGCGATCAGCGAGGCGAGTTCGTCGGGCGTGTAGGCACTGTCGAACTCCTCCCTGGGCGTCACGCCGAATATTTTCAGCACCGCGGCGGCGAGCGCGGTGAACATGACCAGCAGCGGTTTGGTGAGCCGGCAGAACAGGAAGTGCACCGGCACCAGCCAGGTGGCCGCGCGTTCCGGACCGGCCAGCGCCAGGTTCTTCGGCACCATCTCACCGATCAGGGTGTGCAGCATCGTCACGATCGCCAACGCGATCAGGAAGCCGACCACGTGCAACACCGTCTCGGACACGCCGAGCATCCGGAACGGCTCCTGCAACAGATCGGACACCGCAGGCTCGGCCAGGGCACCAAGGCCCAGTGAACACAGCGTGACGCCCAGTTGCGCGCCCGCGATCAGCAGCGGGAGCTGGTGACCGGCGCGCACCGCCGTCCTGGCGCGGGCGCTGCCGTGCTGCGCCAACGCCTCCAGCCGGTCCGGCCGGGCGGCGATGACCGCGAACTCGGCACCCACGAAGAACGCGTTGCCCAGCAACAGCAACACGGTGACGAACAGAGCGGCGCCGGTGCTCATCGGGCCGCCCCCGCTCCGGCCTTTCCGGCCGACCGCTCGGACGAGCCAGCCGAGACGGCGGCCGACCGGCCGCCCGGAACCTTCGACGGCACCGAGCCCGCCGGCACCAGTACCGCGCCATCGCCGTCCGGTGCCACCCGGGCCAGCCGCAGCTCGGCCACCCGGTGCCGGTCCATCGCCATCACGGTGATCCGCCAGCCCTCGACGCGGACCTCGTCGCCCACCTCGGGAATCCGGCCCAGCCGCGACACGACCATGCCGGCCACGGTCTCGTACTCACCCTCCGGCATCCAGAAACCGGTCGCCTCGGCGACCTCGTCATCGCGGAGCAGACCCGAGACGACCCAACTGTTGCGGCCCAACGACCGGATCGGGATACCCTCGGCGCGGTCGTGCTCGTCGCGCACGTCCCCGACGATCTCCTCGATCAGGTCCTCCAGGGTGACCAGACCGGCGGTGCCGCCGTACTCGTCGACCACCACGGCGATCTGCAGGCCCCGGCCGCGCAGCCGGTCGAGCAGCGTGTCGGCCGGCAATGTCGTCGGCACCTTCGGCACCGGTTGGCACAGCTCCGACACCGGGGTGTGCGGCCAGCGCGCGCCCGGAATCCCGAACGCCTGCTTGACATGCACGACCCCACGCACCTCGTCCAGGTCGCCGTCGTGCACCGGGAACCGGGAGAACCCGGTACGACGGCTGGCATCGACGAGATCGGCCACGGTCGCGTCGGCGCGAAGGGCCTCGACGCGCAGCCGCGGGGTCATCAGCTCCTCGGCGGTGCGCTCGCCGAAACGCAGCGAGCGGTCCAGCAGCTTCGCCGTGCCCGGGTCGATCGTGCCGTGCTGGGCCGATGATCGGACCAGCGAGCCGAGTTCACCGGGGGAGCGGGCCGACCGCAGTTCCTCCGCCGGCTCGACCCCCAGCCGCCGGACCACCCAGTTGGCCGACCGGTTCAACCCGTTGATCAGCCAGCGGAACACCGTGGAGAACAGCGTCTGGACGCCGGCCACCGCGCGGGCGGTGCCGAGCGGGTTGGCGATGGCGAGGTTCTTGGGCACCAGCTCGCCGAACACCACCGACAGGGTGGTGGCGAGGAACAGCGCCAGGGCGAGCGCGATCGGCGTGGCCGCGGAGGTCGACACGCCGATGGCGGTCAGTGCGGGACGAATCAACCCGGCGATCGCCGGTTCGGCGAGATAACCGGTGATCAACGTGCACCCGGTGATGCCGAGTTGCGCGCCGGACAGTTGGTAGGACAGCGAGTGGTGCGCGCGCGCCACCCACTTCGCCCGGCGATCCCCGACATGCCGCAGGTGGGTCTCCACCTGCATCCGTTCCAATGTGGTCAGGGAGTATTCGGCGGCGACGAACACGGCCGAGCAGAGGGTGAGGGCCAGGACGGCCACCACACCCAGGACATCAAACAGAACACCGGTCATCGGGCGACTCCGCGCACGCGATGAGCCGGGCCGGTATGGCAGCCAGGACTTGCTTCAGACCCGCTGCCCGGGTCGGACGAGGGTGCGTGACGCACCGGAAGTGTCACTCCTTAACCTGACGGTGACTGGTCTCAAGGGCCCGTAATCGGACCAACCGTGGTGGCCAGTCTAATAGCGGACACGGAGAGATTCGTACGATTATCGGGTCTGTGACGCGGCCCGCGTCGGCCGTGTGTCGAGCCCGTCTCGGCCCTGTCTCGGCGCTGTCTCGCCGTCATCTCGCTCTCGCGTATCAGCTCCAGGCGGTCGCGTCGCGGCCGAGCAGTCCGAGCAGCCTGGTCTGCGGGTCGGCATCCTCGGACACCGGCACCGGCCGGCCGAAGGCCCCGCTGTCCTGCCAGCTCTCCGCCACCGGTTCGACCTGGTGCAGCAGGGTACGGGCCAGTTCGTCGGACAGCACGACCGGCTTGCCGATGCCGGCGGTGAGGTCCCAGCCGTGCACGGCCAGGTCCACGGTCATCTGCCAGCCGTATTCGATCGCGTCGATCACACCCCAGCTCACGTGCACGCGACGGTCCACCGCGCCGGGCTCGGTCCACGCCCGCCGCGCGGCGCCGGACGCGGCGGTCCAGGCGGCGACCGGATCATGGCCGAGCACGTCGCCCTCGAACCGGTCGCCGACCTCCTCGATCGTCGCGCCGCCCAGCAGCAGCGGAGCCCACAACTGCTCGTAGACGAGGTGGTTGACCAGGTTCCGCACGGTCCAGCGGGTGCAGGGAGTGGGCAGGTCCCACTGGTCCTGGCCCACGGCGTGGACACCGTGGTCGAACTCGGTCATGGCCTGTCCGTGCGCCTGCGGCAAGTCCAGCAGCGAATCCACGGTCCCCAGCAGACCACCGTCTCGATCGTCGCGCCACCGCCGGGCCGTCATCCTCGGCAAATGGCGGATCCGTGATGTGCCGTCCGTGGCGTACCTTGAGGAATCGTGAGCCTGCGTAAGAAGCGGCGCCGGCGTCGGAGGCCCGAGCGGTCGGTCGAGCTGGTGTCGGCGGAGCTGGACGTGCTGTTCAGCCCCTCGCGCAAGCACGTCCACGAGCGCAAGGAATGGGTCGCGGTCGCCA
Source organism: Pseudonocardiaceae bacterium (assembly GCA_036384655.1). GTDB lineage: Bacteria > Actinomycetota > Actinomycetes > Mycobacteriales > Pseudonocardiaceae > DASVLX01. Next base: position 23,322 of record DASVLX010000114.1, on the reverse strand, counting down.
AGATGGACGACCGGGAGGCCGGCGCCGGCCCGATCGACCTGGAGTCCGGCGTGGTCAGGCTCCGCACCGGCGCCATCGAGCCGGCCGACACCGAACCCACCCTGTCCAAGGCCACCCCTGAGCGCGTCGAGGTTGACGAAACACCCTAGGTTCGTCAAGAATTTCCGTAACTAAGAAGAGTGCTGTTGCTAAAAGAGCACGACTCTAAGAAGAACGCGGACTAAGGGGTGAGGGCGGTGGCCATGCCTGCGTACCGGCCCGCCGGGACCGTCGGTGGAGCCGACGAACGGCTGGCGCTGCGACTGTCGGACGACGAGCGCGACCGCGCGGTGGCGCTGCTCAACCAGGCGGTCGCCGACGGCCGGCTGACCTGGGTGGAGCATGCCGAGCGCGTCGAGGTCGTGTGGGCGTCCCGCACCCGGGCCGAGCTTGAGCCGGTGCTGGCCGATCTCGGTGCCGGCGCGCTGGCGCCGGCCGGAGGTGCGGTGCAGGAGGTCTCGGCGGTCGCCAGCAAGATCATCCGAGCACCCGAACTGGACCGGCCGATCCTGGCCAGGTCCCTGTTTGGCGCGGTCTATCTGGACCTGCGGGACGCGGAACCGGGCATGACCGTGGACGTCGAGGCACGCTCGTTCGGCGGCAAGATCGTGCTCTGGGTGGGCAGGCACGCCACCGTGATCGACGAGGGTGAGGTCGTGCTCGGCAAGCGGAAGGTGTTGGCGAGCGCGGCACCCGGCAGTGGGGCGTTGATCCGGATCACCGGGCTGACCGTGCTCGGCCACCTCAAGGTGCTGTCGGGCCCGTGGTACTGGGGCTGGTGACGGGACCCCGGTCGGCCTCGGTTGGGTCGGCCTCGGTTGGGTCGGCCGGAGTGCGATCAACCGAGCGGTGCCGGCGGACCGACTCCTCGACCAGATCGAGCACGGGTTCCAGATCGTCGGCCGGTAGGCCCATGGCCAGGTGCGACACCACGCCCTCCAACATCAGTTCGAGGTAGGAGGTCAGCACCTCGACCGGCACGTCGTCACGGAGGATCCCGGCGCTCTTCTGGCGCAGCAACCGGTCGCGGGTGGCGATGGTCAGCCGCTCGGAGCGTTCCGCCCACCGGGCCCGGAAGTCCGGATCGGTGCGCATCCGGCGGGACACCTCAAGCCGGGTGCCCAGCCAGTCCGGCCAGTCGGCCGGATGCACGCCGCCACCGCCCTTGGACAGGCTCGACAGCAGATCGCGCATGACCTGCACCAGGCCCTGTTCGGCGACCGTGTTGGCCATCCGGGTGGCGTCGTCCTGGGCGAGCGCGAGGAACAGCGTCTCCTTGTCCCGGAAGTGGTGGAAGATCGCGCCGCGCGACAGGCCGGTGGCTTCCTCCAGCCTGCGGACCGTGGCGCCCTCGTAGCCGTACCGGGCGAAACAGGTACGTGAACCATCGAGGATCTGCCGTCTCCGGGCTTCGAGATGATCCTGGCTCACCCTGGGCATCGGCCCATCGTTGCAGTGGATCGGCCGCTTTGCAAACCGTACGTACGGTTGCTTATCTCATGCCGTTCTCATCGCAGCAGACGCCTGTAAGCATATCCTTACGGAGCGCCGAAGGAGCGGCGAATGTCGGACCCCACGGGTAGCGTCGGTCGGCGTGACAGACCTGGACATCGAGCCCGGGCCGCTGCACGACCGGGCCACGGCGGAGGCATATGTCGCCTCCGTGTGCTTCAAACACGGCCCACCCGAGCGGGTGGGCGTGGAACTGGAATGGACCGTGCATGACGCGGTCGATCCACGTCAGCCACTGGACCGCGCGCGGTTGATCGCTGCGCTTGACGCTCACGCGCCCCCGACACTCGTCCCCGGAAGTCCCAACCTTCCCCTGCCGGGCGGTTGCCTGGTCACCGTGGAACCCGGCGGCCAGGTGGAACTCTCCTCACCACCCTGCCTGGCTCTTCCCGAGCTACTCGGCATCATCGCCTCGGACATCGCCGCGCTCACCGAACGGCTGGCGGAGCATGGCCTGCGGCTCGGTTCCGCCGCGCTCGACCCGCACCGCCCACCGAGGCGGCTGCTCGACACCCCGCGTTACGCGGCCTTCCAGAACGCCTTCGACCGGATCGGGCCGGACGGCATCGCCATGATGTGCTGCACCGCCGGCCTGCAGGTCTGCCTGGACGCCGGGGAGGCCGGCCGGCTGCGGGAGCGCTGGGCGGCGGTGCACGCGCTCGGCCCGGTGCTGTCGGCGGTGTTCGCCAACTCGCCCGGCTTCCGTGCCGGCCAGCGCTGGGCGTCGACGCGGCTGCGGACCGTCCTCGGCGTCGATCCGGCCCGGACCCGGCCGGCGGGATGCACCGGCGATCCGGCCGCCAATTGGGCGCGGCGGGTGCTCGACACGCCGGTGGTGTGCCTGCGCCGGCCGAGCGGGCGTTGGGACGTGCCCGGCCGGATCACCTTCGCGGACTGGATCGCCGGTGCCCTGCCGGCCCGACCCAGCACGGACGATCTCGACTATCACCTGTCCACCCTGTTTCCACCGGTCCGGCCGCGCGGCTACCTGGAACTGCGTTATCTCGACGCACAGCCGGGCGACGGCTGGATCGAACCGCTTGTCCTGCTCACCGCGTTGCTCGCCGACGAATCCACTGTGGACGCCGTGCTGGCGGTGACGACTCCGGCCGCCGGGCGCTGGTTGTCGGCGGCGCGCTACGGCATGGACGACCCGGCCGTGCGCGCGGCGGCGCGGGCGCTGCTGCCCATTGGGCTCGCCGCCATCGAGAACACGGACCTCGATCGGGACCTGATCGAGTCGGTCGGCACCACGCTCACCAAGCGGATGGGCTGACCGGCCACAACCCAAGCACAAGGGAGGTGTGGATGCATGAATGAAGCCGGAGAACTCGCCGAGGAGCTCATCGAGGACCGGTTGCGAGACACCGTCGTAGCCACCCTGGACCGGGCCCGGCGGCGCAGCGTCGCGCTGACCGACGCGGTGGACGACGATGACCTGGTCCGCCAGCACTCGCCGTTGATGTCACCGCTGGTGTGGGATCTCGCGCATATCGGGAACCAGGAGGAACGCTGGTTGGTGCGCGAGGTCGGCGGCGCCAACCCGATCCACCCGGAGATCGACGATCTCTACGACGCGTTCCAGCATCCACGCGCCACCCGGCCGCAACTGCCGCTGCTCGGCCCGGACGAGTCGCGTCGCTATGTGGCCGAGGTCCGCGACCGGGCGCTCGACGTGATCGACGTGCTCAACCCGGCCGCCCTGGACGATCGGCGGCTGGTGCGGCACGGGTTCGTGTTCGGCATGATCGCGCAACACGAGCAGCAACATGACGAGACCATGCTCGCCACCCACCAGTTGCGAGCCGGCGCGCCCGTGCTGCAAGCCGACGATCCGCCCCGCGCCGGCGACGTCCGGCTGCCCGCCGAGGTGCTGGTGCCCGCCGGCCCGTTCACCATGGGCACCTCGGTGGAACCGTGGGCGCTGGACAACGAGCGGCCCGCGCACCACACCCAGGTGGACGCGTTCTTCATCGACACCACGCCGGTGACCAACGCCGCCTACCAGCGGTTCATCGCCGACGGCGGCTACGACGAACAGCGCTGGTGGAGCGAGGAAGGCTGGCGGTACCGGCAACGGGCGGTGCTCACCGCGCCGCGGTTCTGGCACCGCGACGGGGATCGCTGGCTGCGCAGGCGGTTCGGCGTCGTGGAACCGGTGCCCGACGACGAACCGGTGATGCATGTCTGCTGGTACGAGGCTCAGGCCTACGCGAAGTGGGCGGGCCGGCGGCTGCCCACCGAGGCGGAATGGGAGAAGGCGGCGCGGTTCGACCCGGGCACCGGGCGGTCGCGCCGTTACCCGTGGGGCGACGAGGATCCCACGCCCGAGCGTGCCAATCTGGGCCAACGGCATCTCCGCCCGGCCGAGGTCGGCGCCTATCCGGCCGGTGCCTCGCCGCTGGGCGTGCAGCAGTTGATCGGCGATGTGTGGGAGTGGACCAGCAGCGACTTCACCGGCTACCCGGGGTTCGCCGCGTTCCCGTACCGGGAGTACTCGGAGGTGTTCTTCGGGCCGGAATACAAGGTGCTGCGCGGCGGCTCGTTCGGCGCCGACCAGGTCGCCTGCCGCGGCACGTTCCGCAACTGGGACTTCCCGATCCGGCGGCAGATCTTCTCGGGGTTCCGGTGCGCCCGGGACGCCCGGCCGGACGAGGTTCGCTGACGGTGTGTCGTCATCTCGCGTATCTCGGGCCACCGGCGTCGCTGGCCGCGTTGTTGCTGGACCGGCCGCATTCCCTGCTGCGCCAGTCCTGGGCGCCGAAGGACATGCGGCACGGCGGCACCATCAACGCGGACGGCTTCGGCGCCGGCTGGTACACCGGCGAACCCGAGCCGGTGCGCTACCGGCGTGACATTCCGATGTGGAGTGACGCCGGCTTCGCCGACCTGGCCCGGTCGGTGACCACCCCGGCCACGCTCGCGGCGGTGCGGTCCGCGACGGTCGGCATGCCGGTGCGGGAGACCGCCTGCGCGCCGTTCGCGGAGGGGCCGTGGCTGTTCAGCCTCAACGGGGTGATCGCGGGCTGGCCGGGCTCTGTCGCCGGGCTGGCCGCCGGACTGCCGGTCACCGACCTGATCACGCTCGACGCGCCGACCGACTCGGCGCTGCTGTGGGCACTGGTGCGGCACCGGCTGCGGACCGGCTGCCCGCCGGCCGAGGCGGTGTCCACCGTGGTCACATCGGTGGCCGAGGCAGCGCCGGGCTCGCGGCTGAACGTGCTGCTGTCCGACGGCGACACCGTCGTCGGCACCGCCTGGGGCCACGCGCTGTCCGTCCGGCACGACGGTGACGCCGTCGTCGTGGCCTCCGAACCCTGGGACGACGATCCACTCTGGACGGACGTGCCCGACCGTCAACTCCTGGTGGCCGACCGTCAGGAATTCACCCTGCACCACCTCGCCGAAACCAACGAAGCGGAGACGGGGAAACCATGAGGCAACATCCCACTGCGGCGATCATCGAGCCGGTCATCGACGTGCACCTGGACGGCGACTATCTCGCGTCCGCGCTGCGGGCCGACGTGCTGGCCGGGCTGCGCGCGGTGCCGAGGTCGCTGCCGCCCAAGTGGTTCTACGACGCCGCCGGCAGTGCGCTGTTCGAGCGGATCACCGAACTGCCGGAGTACTACCCGACCCGCGCCGAGCGGGAGATCCTGCTCGGCAGGGCGGACACCATCGCCGAGATCACCGGAGCCCACACCCTGGTCGAACTCGGCTCTGGCTCGTCGGAGAAGACCCGGCTGCTGCTGTCGGCGCTGCGCGCCGGACAGAGCCGGAACGGGCTGCGGCAGTTCGTGCCGCTGGACGTGTCCGAGACGGCGCTGCGCGAGTCGGCCGCGGCGATCGCCGCCGACTACCCGGGGCTGCTGGTGCATGGCGTGGTCGGTGACTTCACCGAGCACCTGGACCTGCTGCCCGGCGACGCGCCGCGGCTGGTGGTGTTCCTTGGCGGCACGATCGGCAACCTGCTGCCGGCCGAGCGGGCCAAGTTCCTCGCCGGGCTGCGCGATGTGCTGGTGCCGGGGGAGTGGCTGCTGCTCGGCACCGACCTGGTGAAGGACCCGGACGTGCTGGTCCGCGCCTATGACGACACCGCCGGCGTGACCGCCGAGTTCAACCGGAACGTGCTGCGGGTGCTCAACCGGGAGCTGGGCGCCGACTTCGACGTCGAGGCGTTCCAGCATGTCGCACGGTGGGCCGCCGAGCACGAGTGGATCGAGATGCGGTTGCGCGCGTCCCGCCCGATGACCGCGACACTGCCCGACCTCGGTCTCACGGTGAGCTTCGCCGAGGGCGAGGACCTGCGCACCGAGATCTCCACGAAGTTCCGCCGCGCCGGCGTCGCAGCCGAACTCGGTGACGCCGGCTTCGAGCCCGCGCACTGGTGGACCGACAGCGCCGGCCGGTTCGCCGTGTCGCTGGCCCGCGCGGCCTGAGCGCCGAGAACGCACGGCCCCGCACGTTTGGATTCGGCGTTCCAGGTGGATGCAGTACGAGACCGCAGGCCGCCTGACGTACTGAAGTTACGCAAAACCGCGCCTCTGAACCCCAGACTGTTCCGGCGTTCCAGGTGGATGCGGGCCAAGGCCGAGGGTCGCGTGGCGTACTAGAGGTACGCGAGCGTCCCGAGAACGCCGGCCCGCGCCGCCTGGGACGGCGGAACGGGGGCGCTTGACCCCTCTAATCGCGCTGGTGGCAGGATCAAGGCCGTGAAGACGTTCGACGAGCTGTTCGCCGAACTCCTCGACCGCGCGGCCCAGCGTCCGGAAGGCTCGGCCACCGTCGCCGCGCTGGACGCTGGAGTGCATGCGCAGGGCAAGAAGGTACTCGAAGAGGCCGGCGAGGTGTGGATCGCGGCCGAATACGAGTCCGACGACCGGTTGGCCGAGGAGGTGTCCCAGCTCCTGTACCGGATTCAGGTCATCATGCTGGGACGCGGCCTGACGCTGGACGATGTGTACAAGTATCTGTGACATCACGTACCCGTCGCAGCGCCATTGTCATCAAATTCATCAGTCTGATCAGACCTCCGCTTGGGAGCAGAGATGTTGCGGGTAGCCGTGCCCAACAAGGGTGCCCTGTCACAGGGCGCCTACGACATGCTGGCCGAGGCGGGGTACCGGAAGCGTCATGACCCGCGCGATCTGACCGTGCTCGACCAGGGCAACAACGTCGAGTTCTTCTTCCTACGGCCCAAGGACATCGCGATCTACGTGGGCTCCGGCGAACTGGACCTGGGCATCACCGGCCGGGACCTGGCGCTGGACTCCGGCGCTCCGGTGCGCGAGCGGCTGGCGCTGGACTTCGGCAACTCGACGTTCCGCTACGCCGCGCCCGCCGGCAAGGAGTGGAAGCTCGCCGACATCGAGGGCAAGCGCGTCGGGACCGCCATGCATCGGCTCGTGGAGGCCGACCTGGCGCTGCACGGCCTGCACGCCAAGGTCATCCGGCTGGACGGCGCGGTGGAGATCTCGGTGCAGCTCGGCGTGGCCGACCTGGTGGCCGATGTCGTGGACTCCGGCCGCACGCTGCGCCAGCACGGCCTGGTCACGTTCGCAGACCCGATCTGCACGTCGACGGCCATCCTGATCGAGCGGGACGGCACCGAGGAAACGCCGGCCAAGGCGCAGCTCACGGCCCGGCTGCAGGGCGTGGTGTTCGCGCAGAACTACCTGATGCTCGACTACGACTGCCCTAAGTCGGTGCTGGACAAGGCCGTGACGATCACCCCCGGGATCGAGTCGCCGACCGTCGCGCCGCTGGCCGACGCCGACTGGGTCGCGGTGCGGTCACTGGTGCCCCGCAAGGAGGTCAACCAGATCATGGACGACCTGGTCGTCATCGGCGCCAAGGCGATCCTGGCGTCGGATCTCCGGTCCTGCCGGATCTAGGTTTCCCAGCAATCGCAAGCAGGGCCGGGTGGCCGTGTGCCGCCCGGCCCGCTGTGTCCGCTGACGTTCAGATTTCTATACAGTACCCGTCCGTATTGTAGGGCGTGTGCCGCCAACGGCGGTGGAGGTAGGGTCCAGAACGGTGGCTCGTAGGGCTGCCCGCCCGTCCGGACCAGGTGCGCAGCCTGGAACAGCCGAACCTCGGAGGCACGATGGCCCAGCCCGCGCGAACCAACGGCGCCGGTCGGCCGCGTGACGCGACGATCGAGGCGCGGGTGCTCGACGCGGCGATCCGCCAGTTCGGCCAGCGCGGCTGGCCGGGGCTGTCGATCGATCGGATCGCGGCGGCTACCGGGGTCGGCAAGGCGTCGATCTATCTGCGCTGGGACTGCAAGGAGGACCTGCTGCTCGCGGCGCTGGCGACGCACGTGCCCCGCGCGGAGGACTTCAACGAGGGGTCGCTGGAGAAGGACCTGCGGTTAGTCATCGCCAAACTGCTGGACCTCTTCCACGGTGAGTTCCGCAGCGCCCTGGACCGCTTCAACGCCGACAGGGACGTGCCGCCGGCGCTGCGCGAGCGGTTCAGGGAGTTCCAGCATGCGCAGATTCAGTCCTGGCGAGGTGTGATCAGGCGCGCGATCGAGCGCGGCGAGTTGCCCGATGACACCCCGGTGACGTTCCTGCTCGACGTGCTGCACGGCTCCGTCTGGAGCCACGTGACCGCCATCCCGGTGCCCAGCGGCGAACGCCGCACCAAGAGTGATCGGGCGTTCACCGAACACCTGATCCACCTCATCCTCGCCGGTTTCCAGACCCGAGGGCTCTGACGGCCGGCTCCGGACGGTGTCCTGGCCGATACTGATGGCGATTAGTAACCTGCCGTCGTGTTACCGCCCATCTTCGTTGCGCACCTTGTTGTGCACTTTGTCGTGCACCTCGTCGCGGCCGTAGCTTTCGGCGACGAACGATTACCCTTGGCGAATAGTTCGCAGATGTGCGTTTATTTTAGTCGTCGAGCGTCTGAAAAGTGACCGAAAGTGACGGCGCGAACACCCATAGAATCTGAACGGTAGACGTCTGATATGTCACACATGGCCATGGCGGGCGTGGGACCTTGGTCCCTTCCAAATGAAACACTGTTTCGTAGTGTGGGCGCCGTGCAGAAACCGGAATTCGGACTGCTGTCCCAGTATCGAGTGGTGATGATGGGGCAGTCCGTGGCTGCTCCTTTCGCCGGCGAGTTGTACGCCGAGCACGGTGCCGACGTGATCTGGATCGAGAACCCGTACTCGGTCGACTCCGCGCGCGCGGCGCGACGCAGCGGCTCGTGGCAGCAGGACCGACGCAATATGCGCAGTCTGGCGCTGGACTATGTCTGTGAGGACGGGCGGAAGATTTTCCTTCGCCTGATGGAGTCCACGGATGTCCTCATCGAGGCCTCGGTCGGGGGCCACCTCACCCAGATCGGCCTGGGTGACCAGGTGCTCTGGGAGGCCAACCCCCGATTGGTCATCGCGCACATCTCGGGCTTCGGGCAGACGGGTCAGGAGGACTACGTCCGCCGTGCGTGCTTCGACCCGATCGCCCAGGCATTCGGCTGCTCCATGCGGATGAACGGACTGCCGGGCCAGCCGTCCGCCCCCGCGATGCCGTTCCCCGCGGACTACGCGTCGGGCTTCTACGCCTTCGGAATGGCGAACGCCGCGCTGCTCAAGCGTGCGGAGACCGGGCGCGGCGAGAGCCTGGACATCGCCCAGTTCGAGGCGGTGATTCGTACCCAGGCGAACTACCCGACCGACTACCTGCGCTACGGCCTCGACTATGTGAAGGAGGGTGACCACTCCCGCATCTGCGCCGTGTACGGCACGTACCCGTGCGCCGATGGCAAGGAGATCTACATCCTGGCCCTCGGCGGGGGCGTGATGCGCCGGCTGCTGCCGCTGCTCGGCCTCGAGTACGGCTCCGAGTTGTTCCCGCCGGGGCTGTCGTACGTGCCGGTCGAGACGGAGGCCGCAGCGGCCCTCGAGTCGTCCTTCGCGTCCTATCTGTCCACGCGTACCGCCCAGCAGGTGGAGGACGAATTGACGGCCCAGGGGATTCCCTGCTCCCAACTGATGGATTACGCCAGCGCCGTCAAGAATCCTCAGTACATCGCCCGAGGCGTCTTCACGAAGTGGCAGGCGGCCGACGACACAACCGTGATACCGGGCGTGAAAGTCGTGCCCGAGATCGCGAATTTCCCCGGACAGGTGTGGCGAGGGGCCCCCAATATCGGCATGGACAACGACGACATTCTCGACGAGTTGCGGATCTCCCCTGAACTGCGCGACCAGCTGTACGCCGATGGCAGACTCGCCCGCTCCGGCTACCTCGAGAACACCGGTGACGGCCTGCGGCCGTCACCGACAACCAAGGAAGTGAGCGAATCGTGAAAACCGGGCAGAGAAAGCTCTTCGGGACGCTGCGGGATCTGAAGGTGATCAATGCTTCGTCCGTCGTAGCCGGGCCGTTCACCTGCGAACTCTTCGCGGAGCAGGGTGCGGATGTCATCCAGATCGAGAGCACGCGGGTGCCCGACATGTACCGCATGTACCTCGAATCCTGGTTGCAGGAACGAGCCAATCAGCGGTCCATCAGTCTGAACATCCCGACGCCGGAGGGCAAGGAGGTGCTGTCGAGACTCCTCAAGGACGCGGACATCCTGGTCGAGTCCTCGCGCGGGGGCACGTGGAGTCGTTGGGGTCTGGACGACGACACCCTGTGGTCGATCAACCCGCGGCTGGTCATCGTGCATGTCTCCGGCTTCGGCCAGCAGGGCGATCCCGCCTACCTGGAGAGGGCGTCCTTCGATTCCATCGGGCAGGCCTTCAGCGGTTACATGTCGATCAACGGCTTCCCGGACCCGCTGCCGCCCTATGTGACCAAGCCATTCCTGGGCGACTTCCTCGCCGGCCTGTTCGCGGCCTGGGCCGCGCTCGCCGCGTACATCCGGGCCACGAAGACGGGGCACGGTGAGTCGATCGACATGGCGCAGTTCGAGGCACTGGTGCGGATCCAGGGCTCCTACCTGAGCGACGGCATCAACCTCGGCAAGCAGGCGGAGCGCATGGGGAACCTCGACACGGTGGGCGCGTGCAAGGGCACCCAGCAATGCCGGGACGGCTGGATCTTCATCGCCGTCGGAGGGGCCAAGCCGATCGCGAACATGATCCGTTTCTTCGGGTTGGAGTCGGATCCCGACTTCCAGGGCCCGATGCAGTCCATCACGCGCGATCATCCCGAACGTGCCCGCAAGTTCAACGAGAAAATCGAGGGCTACTGCGCGCAGCACACCGTGGCGGAGGTGGAGGAGACGCTCGGAAAGGCGGGTGTCGCGCTCAGCCCGATCATGAAATACCGTGACATGCTCGAGAATTCGCACTATCAGGCACGTGATGTGTTTATCGACCTGCCGAAGTCGCCGGATGGCAGGGCCGTCAAGGGTATCCAGCCGATTCCCCGATTCGCAAGGAATCCGAGCGAGATCGTGAGGAGTGGCGCGCCGTACGACTACGACACCGAGGACGTGTTGCAGGAAATCGGATATGACGCGCAGGAGATCGCTGACCTGTACGAAAAGGGAATCCTGTTCTCACAGTCGCTGACCGATATCGACCGCAAGTCGAGAATCGAGAGAAACGCAAATGAGTGATCTGAAGAAAGATCAGATGGCGTCTGGAGTCCCGCGATCGGGCGGGGGTGGGGGTAATCTCCGAAAAAGCAACTATGCCTGGCTGATCCTGGTTTCCGCGATCGGGTTCTACGCCCTCCCGGTCGGGGTCATCGGCAACACCTCCGGCATCTTTCTGCAGCCGGTCATGAACGATTTCGGCTGGAGCCGGACCACAGCTTCGCTGTACCTGACAATCGCTCCGTGGGTGGCGGCGGTGTGTACACCGTTCGCGGGCAGGATCCTCGCGAAAGTCAATTCCCGCTGGGTGCTGACGGCCACCTCGCTGATCTACGGTCTCGCCACCGCCGCCACCGCGTATGCCACACAGGCATGGGAGTGGGATCTCTACGGCGTCATCTACGGCGTGACCTCGGCCTTCTTCATGTACCTGGCCGCCCCCGTCCTCATCAACCTCTGGTTCAAGTCCAACCCCGGCACGGTGTTGGGTTTCGCCGGCGCGGCGCTGAGTATCACGGCGGCGATCGCCAGCCCCGTTGGCCAGTCCCTGATCACCTCACACGGCTGGCAGTACTCGAGAATGGTTCTGGGCCTGTTCGTGGCCGTCGTCTCGACGGTTATCACCGCGTTGTTCGTGCGCAGGAGTCCGGAGTCCATCGGGGTGCGCCCGCTCGGAGAGGAAACCGTGGCACCGGCTCCCACCCAGAACGGGACCCAGAACGGGACCGAGAACGGGACCGCTCCCGCCGAGGAGGGGGCCACGGTCCGCCAGGCGCGGAGTTCGGTCGCCCTCTACATGATGATCCTGGTGGCGGGCATCTTCTGCCTCGGTGCCTCCTTCTTCCAGCAGATCCCCTCGTTCGCCGCGGACGGCTCACTGGGTGCCGAGGCCGGCGCCGTGGCCGTGTCGATCGTCATGGTCGGTGGTCTCATCGGCAAATTCCTGCTCGGCTGGATGACCGATCACGTCGGCTCCGCCATCACCGGCGTTTTCGCGTCGGCGTGCGGTGTGGTTGGCATCCTGCTCGCGTTCATCGCGGGCTCCAATGTCGCACTCTTCTACGTGGGCGTGGCACTGTTCGGCATCGCGTTCGCCGCGTTGACCGTGGTGTCGCCGATGTTCGCTCGCCAGGGATTCGGGAGCGCGAACTTCAGCGGGATCTACTCCTGGGTCTCGACCGGACTCTTCGTCTTCTCGGGAATCGCGCCCCTGCTGTACGCGCGGGTCTATGACGCGACGCATTCCTTCACCGTGGACTTCCTCTTCGTCATCATCATCTACGTGGTGGCGGTGGCAATGTGTCCTGTCATCGTCAGGCTGGCTCGGAAATCGTGGATCCACAGCAAGGCGTAGTCGGACCGGTGCGTCGCGGGTGACCTTCCCGTGACGCACCGCGACGAGGAACAGCGGCGGGGACAGCGAGAGATCCGCCATGCGGGACTGCCCGTCCCCGCCGCCGTTCCTCCGGCTGACGTCCGGCTTCGCCGCAAAGGAGTCTTGTCAAGATGGGACGTATTTTTCCGCGGCTGTCGAGCCCCATCAGGGTCGGCAGCCTGACCCTGCGCAACCGCATGATGACAACCTCGATGTCACCGGGAGCGGGCTATGTGGAGGACAACAGGCCGACTCGGCAATTCCTCAACTACCTGGAGGAGCGTGCCGCCGGCGAGACCGCGTTGATCCTGCAGACGGTCTGCCCGTTTGAGAGAAACCGGGAGCATCCGGGCGGGCACCCCCTCCCGGCCGCGTACGACGACTCGTGCGTGCCGGGCATCCGGCCGATGGCCGAGGCGGTGCACAAGTACGGCGGGCTGCTGGTCGGCCAGCCGTGGTTCGTGCACGACTGGTCGCCGAGCGGGAATGAGGATGAGCAGCCCTGGGGACCCTCCGCGGTGCTGATCCTCAAGGGGATGCGGCCCTTCAAACCCATGGAGCGCGAGCACATCGAGATCTTCAAGCAGCAGTTCGTCACCTGCGCGAAGGTGTTGAAGGCCGCCGGGTTCGACGGGGTCGAGGTCATGGCGGGCGTGGGCGGGATCCTCAACCGGTTCCTGTCACGGGCCACCAATGATCGGACCGACGAGTACGGCGGCCCGCTGGAGAACAGGGTGCGGCTCACGGTCGAGGTCATCAGGGGCATCAGGGCCGAAGTGGGCCCGGATTTCCCGATCCTGATTCGCTGGTCCCCGGTAGAGTTCGTCGCGAGCGCGCTGGGCGAAGGACACACGATCGAGGACTCGCTCAAGGTGGTGCCCTATCTCGAGGAAGCGGGCATCGACCTGCATGATCTCGCCGTCGGCTGGCATGAGTCGAGCATCCCGCTCACCACCAAGGATGTTCCCGACGGCTACTGGGCGTGGATCTCCGAGCGGATCAAGGCCGTGGCGACCAAACCGGTGGTCACCGCCTACCGCGAGACCGACCCCTATGTGATGGAGAAGGTCCTGGAGCAGCACAAGGCCGACATCATCGGCGGGATGCGCTACTCGCTCGCCGATCCCGAGTTCCCGAAGAAGGTGGTCGAGGACCGCCCGCTGGATCTGTGCCTGTGCATCTGCTGCAACCGTTGTCTCGACGACGTCGTCGGGCAGGGCCTCGCGCTGACCAAGTGCGGCGTCAACGCCCGCCTCGGCGAGGAACTGAAGCTCATGGCTGCGCCGAAGTCGCCCATCCGCAAGAGGGTCCTCATCGCGGGCTCCGGTCCCGGTGGCCTGTCGGCCGCCTTCACGGCGGCCGAGCGGGGCCTTGACGTCACCCTCTACGAGGCGGGTCCCCGCATCGGGGGCTCGGTGAAGATGAGCTCGATCTTCTCGCCCATGCACGAGAGGCTGCTGAAGTACTACAAGCACAAGCTCGCACAGCACCCCGAGATCAAGGTCGTGCTGCGCACGCCGGTCACGGCGGACCTGGTCCGCGAGGCCAAGCCGGACGCGGTGATCCTGGCGATCGGCGGGGAGCCGAAGGGGATCGACGTCACGGGCGCCGACGGGAAGAACGTCGTCACGTCGCACGACTTCCTCGACATGCTCAACGGCAACCCGCCGAGCAAACCGGGCCTGGTCAACAAGGTGATGTGGAACTGCGGGTCCGAGTTCCTGAAGTTCTACTACACGCCGGGCTTCGCACGCGCGCTCACGAAGAGGAGCCCGTGGCCGTTGGGGAATCCGATCGCCATTATCGGGGGCGGTCTGCCGGGGTGCGAACTGGGTGAGTTGACCATGCATTCGGGACGTCAGACGGAGATCTTCGAGGAAGGCCGAAAGGTCGGCTGGGACGTCGGGTCCTCGGACCGCTTCCACATGCGGTCGGCGTTCAAGAAGGCGCGCAATGTCAACACCTACGAGAACACCACGATCACTGAGATCACTCCGAGAACCGTCAAGGCCGTCCAGAAGACCGCGGACGGTGAGCGGGCGATCGAGGTCGATGCGAAGACGGTCGTGGTCACGCTCGGATTCCAGCCGAACACCGGCCTGCTCGAACAGCTGAAGACCCTGGATATCCCCGTCTATCCAGTGGGCGACTGCATTTCGCCCGGTCGGATCGCCGACGCGACGAAGGCTGGCTATCAGGCGGCGTGCCTGGTCTGAGTGCGGGAGAAGCGAACCATGAAAGAGGGAATCGAATGACCGGCACGGTGGCGCAGGAAGAGGTCTACGTCCGCCGAACGGAGGGTCCGCTCGCCTGGCTGGTGCTCAACCAGCCCCGGAAGAAGAACGCGATCAGCGCGGCCATGATGGACCGGCTGTCCGACCTGCTGCTGGAACTGGATGCCGATCCCGAGGTGTTGGTCATCATTCTCCGCGGGGAGGGCGACAATTTCTCCAGCGGCGGTGACCTGAAGCAGACCGCGGCATCGCCTGATCCGCTGCTGAGTGGGCGCCTGCTGTTGCGGCGTTACCTGCGCGCGACGCGCACGATCCGCGATATCGCCACCCCGGTGGTGGTCATGGCGGACGGCTACGCGGTGGGCGGGGCGTTCAGCCTGATGCTGGCGGCCGATCTGGTGTGCGTCAGCGACCGCGTCCAGGTGATCCCGGCGTTCTGCGCGATCGGCATCGCCCCGGAGATGGGCATGATGCGGCTGCTCCCCGATGTCGTCGGCGAGCACCGCGCCAAGGAGATCCTGTTCCTCAACCGCGGACTCGGGTCCGAGGATCTGGTGCGGATGGGGATCGCCAACCGGTCGTTCCCGGCGGACGACCTTGTCCGGGGGACCGAGGAGCTCGCGCTGGCCGTGGCGGCCATGCCCAGCGAATCGGTCCAGATCACGAAGGAGATCATGAACGCGGCGACCGCGCCCGGGCTGGACGCGGTGTTGGCGGCGGAGACGACGGCCTCCCCCTTCTGCGCGTCGGCCTCGCGGACACGAGCCGCCGCCGCGCGGCGGCAGCATTCCGCCGATCCCGCTTCCGAGCGGGGGAGCACCCGGTGAGGGCACGGACCGCGGCGGAGTCGAGGACCGGATTCGTTCCGCCATCCCGGATGCGGAACATGGCCGAGCCGTTGATGCAGAGCATCCGGCGGCACCCCGACCGGATCGCACTGGTCGTCTCCGGGCGCGAGGTGACGTACCGGGAATTCGGCGATCGCGTGAACGCCATGACGGCGAGCCTGCGTGACCGTGGCGTCGGCGCCGGCGATCGGGTGGCGTTCCTGCTGCCGAACGGCCTGCACATCGTCGAGGTCTATTTCGCCCTGCAGAAGCTGGGAGCGGTGGCGGTCCCGCTCAACTTCCGCTCCGTGCCCGAGGAGATCCTGCACCTCTGTGCGAGCGCCGAGGTGTCCGCCCTGGTCTTCGGGAAGGAGGCGACCGAGCGCGTGCTGGCGGCTCGGGCGGGGCTGCCGCCGGGGGTTCGGCCGTGGTCGATCGGCACCGCGGTCGACGGCTACGACCAGCTGCCGGACGAGGAAGGAACCCAGGGACCGGTGGCCGACGAGCCCGTGGCGCCGGTGGGGCCCGACGCGATCTCCCGCATCCAGTTCACCGGCGGCTCCACCGGGCGACCCAAGGCGGTGGTGCGCACCCACCATGCGGACCTCGTCGAGATCGAGGGCACGTACCTGTCGAATGGGCTCGCCGATGATCCTTCGAAGATCGTGCTGATCCAGTGCCCGGTCGACCATCACGGTGGACACGACTGGCTGTGCATGGCGCTGGCCGTCGGAGCGACGATCGTCCTCGAATCGGGAGGCTTCGACGCGGGCCGCATCCTTCGCGATGTCGACCGCTACCGCGTCTCCTACATGATCCTGCTCCCGCCGACGACCTACACGCGCCTGCTCGACGATCCACGGGCCGACACGGCGGACCTGACGTCGCTCCGCATCGCGCAGAGTTCCGCCGGCGGAATGACACGGGAGATCGCGCAACTGATCTTCCGCGGCTTCCCGTCCGCCGACATCTGCTTCGGCTGGGGCCAGACCGAGAGTGGGCTGGGATCGAGCCTGATGCTCACGCGGCGGATGCTGGAAGACGACGATCTGCGGTGGGACAACGTCGGCAGGCCGCAGCCGTTGATCGACATGAAGATCGTTGACGGGCACGGACATGACGTCCCCGACGGCGTCGCCGGAGAGTGCGTGGTGCGCTCCGCGGCGGTCATGACCGAATACTACGGGCAACCGGAGCTGACTCGGACGGCGTTCACCGATGACGGGTGGCTGCGGACCGGCGACGTCATGGTTCGCGACCCGCAGGGATATTTCTATCTGCGTTCACGCCTGAAGGAAATGATCAAGTCCGGCGGTGAGAACGTGTTCATCGAGGAAGTGGAGTCGATCGTTCTCAGGCACCCGGCGGTGCGCGACTGCGTGGTGTTCGGGATGCCGGACCCGACCTTCGGCGAGTCGGTCGCGTGCGCGGTGGAGCTGGTTCCGGGCCGCTCGCTGACGCTGCGGGAACTGCAGACATTCTGCGTGTGCTACATCGCCAGCTACAAGAAGCCCTGTCATCTGACGGTTCTCGACAGTCTCGGCCGGGATTTCTCCGGCAAGGTGGATCGCGCCCGCATTGTCGAGCGGTGCGAAGCGCTGGCCCAGCGACGGCACTCATAGGGAGCAAATGAGATGGATTTCAATATCACCGAGGATCAGGAGCTGTTGCTGGACAGCCTGCGGGAGGTGATGGCCCGCTCCTGCTCCGAGGCGTACATGAAGGAGTGTAATGAGCAGGGCAAGTACCCTCAGGAGTTCATCGACGCGCTGGTGGAGTCGGGATTCTCGACGCTGGGTATTCCGGAGGAATATGGCGGGACTCCCGTCGACACCGTGACGCTGATGCTGGTGGCGGAGGAGATCACCAAGAACGGTGGCCCGCACTTCGCCTTCGGGCAGGCGCTGTCGATCGCCGACATGCTGCGCTTCGGCAACGACGCGCAGAAACAGCAGTGCCTGGCGGAGATCGGCAAGGGCAATGTGGGTTTCGTGCTTGGTTTCACCGAGCCGCAGGCCGGCTCGGACTCCTCAGCGCTCGCGACGACCTTCACCCGGCGCGATGGCAAGGTGTATCTGAACGGGCACAAGACGTTCATGAGCAATGCGTTGAGGGCCAAGTACATGCTGTGCCTGGCGCGCAATTCGCAGGAAGCGGAGGACACCGGCAAGAAGAACGCGTTCACCATGTGGTGGATGCCCATGGGTGCCACCGGGGTCAAGATCGAGCCGCTGAAGAAGATCGGGTGGCACATGATCGACACCTGCGAGGTCTACCTCGACAACGTCGAACTGGACGAGTCCGACCTGGTCGGAGTCGAGGGCAGAGGCTTTATGCAGGCGATGGAGAACTTCGAGGTCGAACGCCTGCTCATGGCCGCGTCCCTGCTGGGGATGGCCGAATGCGCCTTCAACGACGCGGCCGAATACGCGACCCAGCGTATCCAGTTCGGTCGCACGATCGGCCAATTCCAGCTGATCCAGGAGAAGATCACCCGCATGAAGATCAAGATCGAGAACATGCGTGGACAGGTGTTCAAGACCGCGTGGGAGATCGACAACCGGATCCCCGTGCAGATTGATTCCGCTCTTGCCAAGCTCTACTGCGCTCAGTCCGCCAACGAGGTCATCGACGACGCGCTGCAGATCTTCGGCGGGATCGGCTACACCACCGACTGCCGCGTCTCGCGCCTGTGGGTCGACGCGCGCGTCCAGCGCATCGGCGGCGGCACCGACGAGGTGATGGTCCACATCGCTGGCCGCAACATCCTCAAGCAGTTCAGAGCGTGAGGAGCCGGACATGAAGGAGATCGTCACCGATCTCATCGCCGAGCAGGCACGGGTCGACGTGCTCGTGTCCGCGTTCACGGACCCGGACTGGGATCGTCCGGCGGCCCACACCGAATGGACGTTCAAGGACGAGCTGCTGCACGTCGCGGCGTTCGATTACGCGGCCATCCAGATGATGGCGGGCAAGGCCGAGAACGTGCAGGTGTTCGCCGACCCGTTCTTCCAGCACAACGAGATCTACCAGGTGATGCGATTCAGGCAGCTGCCCGGCGCGGAGGTGCTCGATCAGTGGCGGCGGATCCGTTCGCGGATGGACATCATGCTGCTGGACAAGAGCCCGAAGGATCGCGTGCCGTGGGCACCGGGCCTGCCGATGGCGGCGCGCTCCCTCGCGTCGGCCCGGTTGATGGAGTTGTGGGCGCACTCGATCGATCTCACCGATGCGCTGGGCCTGGATCCCGAGATCCACGACCGCATCACGGCCACCTTGTTCCTGTCGTGGCAGGCGCGGCCGAACGCCTACCGGATCAACGGACTCGAGATGCCCGACACCCCGCTGCACCTCGAACTCACACTCCCGTCCGGCAAGACCTGGGAGAAGGGGGACCTCGAAGCCGAGAACCGGATCGCGGGGTCCGCCAAGGACTGGGCGCTGGTCGCGGTGCGCCGGCGTAACTGGATGGACACCGGTCTTGAGGTGAAGGGACCGGAGGCGCGGCGCTACGCCACCGTCGTTCAGGCCTTCGCGGGCGACGCCGCCGCCTGCCCGCCGGCCAAACAGCAACGGTAGCGGCGATCAGACAAGGGATGAATGGTGAAGGGGACGAGGAACCAACGATGAGTTGCGTAGTGGCTTACAAGTGGGCGTCCAACCCGCAGGATGCCTCCGTCGGTGCCGACGGTGTCGTCGACTGGAGCCGGGCGAAGCCGAGTCTCAGCGTCTACGACGCGGTCGCCATCGAGTTCGGGCGCCGATTCGCCGATCAGACCGGGTCCGAGCTGATCGGCGTGAGCGTCGGGACCAGCGCCGTGGCGACGTCGCTGGCCAGGAAGGCGGCCGCGTCCCGTGGGCTCGACCGCGTCTACCTCGTCTCCGACGACGACGTGGCGAACTGGAATGCCACACAGGTCGGGCGCGCCCTGGCGCGACTGGTGGAGCGCGCCGGCGAGGTGGATCTGGTGGTGACCGGCGACGCCTCGGCCGACGAGGGCGCCAAGCTGATGCCGACCCTGATCGCCGGCGCGCTCGGCTGGCCCTGTTTCGAGGAGGTCGAGCAGGTCGAGAGGACGGAGGGTGGCCTGCGGCTGAGGCAGTCGGACGGCGGCACACGGACCATCGAGCTTCCGGGGCCGGCGGTCGTCTCGGTGACCACGGATGCGGCGACGCCGCGGGTACCGGGTATGAGGGACATCCTCGCGGCCGCCAAGAAACCGGTCGACGTCGTGGATCTCACCCTGGAACCGATGACCGCCGGTCACGTGACGGCGGTGACCCGTCGGCGCCCGGAGGCGGCCTCACGCGAGGCACAGGTGTTCGACGGCGGCGACGCGGTCGACCGGCTGGTGGCAGCACTGCAGGCCCAGAAGGTTTTGTGAGATCGCCCGACGCGGGCGGCGAGGAACAGCAGGCACACGGTTCGTACCTGAAAGGTTCGCGGATGAAGCAGGCATGGATAGTCTCCACCGACGCTCGCATCGCCGAGCTCAGGGATCTGGTGAAGGATCTTCCGGCGGTTCTGGTGGCGGTCGGCTGGCCAGGGGAGGGACAGTCCGGATTCGAGCGGGTGATCGCCGTCAGCCCAGCCGAGGGTGTTCCCGTGGAGGCGTCGGCCCCCGCGGTGGTGCGGGCGGTGACGGTCGGGCCGGATGACGTGGTGGTCGTGCAGGACACTGCCGCCGGCCGGGTGCTGGCGGGCGCGCTCGCCGCGTCGCTGCAGGCCCCGATTCTGCAGGGGATCACCGCCCTCGCCGGGAACACCGCCGAGGTCAGCCGGTTCGGAGGTATCAGCGTCGAGTCGGTCACCATCGAGGGCAACGCGGTGCTGGTCGTCGAGGGATCGCAGGCCGGCGAGGCGGGCGTTCAGTCGGTCGGGGCCGTGGCCGGCGACGGATATGACGCGCGGGTCACCGGGGTCCAGCCGCCGCAGGCCCACGCGGTCGATCTGGCCGGCGCGCGCCGGATCGTCGGAGCTGGCCGGGGATTCAAGGAGAAGACCGATCTGGCCCTCGCCGAGGACCTGGCCGCCGCACTGGGCGCGGCGGTGGCGTGCTCCCGGCCGGTCGCCGAGGGACAGAACTGGCTCCCCAGGGACCGCTACCTCGGTGTCTCGGGACAGAAGGTCGCTCCGGACCTCTACCTGGCCGCCGGGATCTCCGGCGAGCTCCAGCACATGGCCGGGGTCCGTGGCGCACGGGTGATCGTCGCCGTCAACTCCGATCCCCAGGCGCGGATCTTCAAGGAGTGCGACTACGGGATCGTTGGCGACCTGTATGAGATCCTGCCCCGGCTGACCGATCGCCTGAAGAGTGCCTGATCGTGGGCTGAGACGTCCGCGTTCGTGGGCGCCCGGTGGCGCCCACGAGCCGGCGGTGTGTGGGTCCGGGTGATCTCTGCCTGGGACTTCGCGGAAACGACACACGCACAGTGCGGTGATCGGTACGATCACGGTCGTGACGGGCATGGGTGGGAATCAGCCGGGGTGGAACGCACCGCCGGGGGGACCGGGACCGCAGTACAACCAGCCGTACTACCCACCGCCGCCCCAGCAGCCATATCCGCAGCCGCAGTACCCACAGCAGCCGCAGTACCCACAGCAACAGCAGTACCCACAGCAACAGCAGCCGTACTACCCGTCGCCGGGACCCCAGCAGGCACCGCCGTCGGGACCGCCGCCCGGCCAGCCGTATCCGGCGCAGCGGTTCCAGCAGCCGTTGCCGCCGTCTTCGGGTCAGCCGATCGTCATTCCGGTCGGTGGCAAGCTCGCGGCGCACATGACCGGTCGGACGCTCACCATCAGTCCGGAGGGCTTCGCGCACCACGACAAGAAGGGTGGTTTCCAGCTCGGCTGGTCCGAGCTGCGGCGGATCGTCATCAGCCGGGCCTACCACCAGGACAGGGGCAAGCTGATCGCCCCGAAGATCTGGCGGATCCGAGTGATCATGGACGTTGCCGACCCGGGCTTTCCGCAGCGGCATCCGGAGATAGCGGGGCTCCAGGGCAAGTACGGCGGCACCGGTCCGGGTTCGTACGGTCTGCCGCTGGGGCCGGCGAACAACAATGTCGACCCGTTGGCGCAGGCGCTGGCCATGTACGGCGCGCAGGTCTTCGGCGGGGTGATCGACGAAGGCCGGATCATCGGTCTCGACTACGCCTGACCCGCCTTCATTCGGTCAGTTCCAGGGTGGTTTCGGCGGTGAGGTCGGCGGGAGTGGGCTCCGGCCAGCCGGGGTAGGGCGGCGGGGTGCCACCGAAGGCGGGGCAGCGGACCTTGTGGTCACACCAGTCGCACAGCCGGCTCGGGTTCGCCGGGAAGTTGCCGGTCTTGCCTGCCCGCAGGATCGCCTGCCACACCGCGTCCAGCAGTTTCTCGAACCGCAGCAGCTCGGCCGCGTCCGGCGAATACCTCAGGGTCTGCTCGTCGGACAGATAAATCAGCAACAGCTGCGTGGGCACCACGCCACGCAGCCGATAGATGGCCAGTGCGTAGAACTTCATCTGGAACAGGGCCTTGGCCTCGCCGATCTCCTTCGGCGCGGCACCGGTCTTGTAGTCGACCACGCGGATCTCGCCGGTGGGCGCCACATCGATCCGGTCGATGAAGCCGCGCAGCCGCAGACCGGATTCGAGTTCGGTCTCCACCCGAAGTTCACACGACTCCGGCTCCAGCCGTCGGGGGTCCTCGAACCGGAAGTACGAGTCCAGCAGCGGCCGCGCCGACTCCAACCAGTCGACCTCGCCGTCCTCCGAGCTCTCGAACAACTCGGCCAGTTCCGGCCGCTCCTCGCGAATCCGCGACCAGGCCGGCTCGACCAGCTCGTACGCCCGTTGCGGCACCCGCTCGGCCGCCGGCAGACTGAACAACTGCTCCAACACCGAGTGCACCACGATGCCCCGGAGCTGCGCCTTGCTCGGCTTCTCCGGAATCCGGTCGATCGCGCGGAACCGATAGAGCAACGGGCACTGCTTGAAGTCACCGGCCCGCGACGGCGACAACGCCGGCCGGCGAACGGTTTCCGCGGGCGGCTGGACATCCCGTGCGCCCGCCGCCGCAACCCCGGCGGCATCCCCGGTCGTGTCCTCAGTCTCGCTCGCCGTGTCCGCCGCCATGCCCACCGTGTCGACCATGCTCGCACCATATCCACAAGGTCCGACAGCGACTGATCGCGGCACGCCCACGGCCCGCCCTCTAGAGTCATGGCGTGGACGCGCCACTAGGAGGACACCGCCGGGCCGAGGAAGTTCGGGGCGTGCTGCTGTTTCGGATGCGGGGCGTGCCGGTGCTGCTCGCGCCCTCCTGGTGGATCGGGTCGCTGGTGGTCACCGTGCTCTACGCGCCGCTGGTCAGCCGGCTGCTGCCGGACGTCGGCGGCTGGGCGGCCGTCGGGCTCGCCGCCACCTTCGCGGTGCTGCTCGGCGCCTCGGTGCTGCTGCACGAGCTCGGCCACTGCCTGGTCGCGCTCCGGCTGGGCATTCCCGTGCACCGCGTCCGGCTGTTCCTGCTCGGTGGCCTGTCCGAACTGGCCCGCACACCACGGAAACCGGCCCAGGAGGGCTGGATCGCGGCCGCCGGACCGGGCGTGTCACTGGTGCTGTCGGCCCTGTTCGCCGGCGCCATGCTGCTGGTCGCGCCCGGTGGCGCGGTATGGCTGCTCGTCGCCGAATGCGCGGTGGCGAACCTCGCCGTCGCGATTTTCAATCTGTTGCCCGGCCTGCCGCTGGACGGCGGCCGCATCCTGCGCGCGGGGGTGTGGGCGGCGACCGG
>DASVLX010000113.1:0-49854 GCA_036384655.1 Pseudonocardiaceae bacterium | reverse complement strand
ACCAGCCCAGCCAGATCAGGTCCATGTTCTGCGTCTGCGGCACCATGTACACGGTGGAACCCGCCGGTCCGACCGCCTCATAGCCCGACGGCAGCGAGACCTTGCTGGACGGTTTGAGCCACAGCACCGTCCGCGACGGTTCGCGGAACACCTCCTGGCCCGACGAGTTGTCCCCGATCAGCGACTCCACCTTGCCGCCCTTGACCTGCGTCGAGTAGTCCAGGTGGCCGGAGGAGATGATCGTGGTCTTCGCCGTGCATTGCGGTGGTGGTGTGCCCTGGCCGCCCCCGCCCGGAGGGGTCCCGTCGCCTCCGCCACCACCGTCCCCATCGGACGATGCCACGAGGGTCAGCGCGTCCCAGCCGAGCAGTTGGAGATCGGCGTTCTTGACGACCAGCTTGTGGGCACCCGGTTCGGCGTCCGAGGGAAGCCGTACCTGGATCGCCCCGGAACCGCCGACCTGCGTCCAGCCCAGCCAGGTGGGCGCGGAATGCAGCCACACCGACACCCACTCGCCAGCGTGCGAGGCGCCGATCTGCGCGGTCACCAACTGGCCGGGGTTGAATCCGTGCTCCGCGTCGAGGACCTGGACCCCACCCGTGGTGGCGTCGGTCAGCTGGTCATCGGGAACCGGGGTCAGGTCCTGGGTGCCCGGTTGTCCCGGGGCACTGAAGCACTTGCCCGGATCGACCTTCCTCACCGCGACCCGGCCCACGGCGACCGCGAGCGTGAAGTCGTCCGACGCCGTGGCACCGTTCGCCAGCGTGGTCGACCGGGTGAAGCCCAGGCAGTAGGTGCCCTCCGCCGAGAATGCCCAGGAACCGTGCACGTGCGCGTTCTTGGCGATCTCCAGGGAATCGGCGTCGGTGATCCCGTCGCGCGTGTTGAACAGGACGTCCACACTGGCCAGTTCGTTCTCGTACAACGCGAACTCACCGGGACCGTTGACCCGGTCCAGTTTCCAGCGCACCCCGGTCTGGGTCGCGTCCGTGGGGATCTCCTCCGTTGACCAGCCCGGCCACAGCAGGCCCGGCTGTTGCGTCTGGCTCACCACCCACACCGGGGCGCCGGGATCGCCGAGAAAGGAGTAGGCGCTGTTGTCCGGCACGGTGAGCTGGGATTCGGGGAGGAGCTGGAAGACGGCACCGTTGCCATTGTTGGTTTCGTCGCGGTCGGGACTGCTCAGTGCGTTGCTGCCGGTGAGCGGGTGGTACCGGGGCTCGGTGGTCTCCGTGGTGTCCTTGACCCACGTCTCGAGCGTGCCGTCGCGGAGCTTGCTGGCCAGATCGACGTGGCCGTCGTTGAGGATCACCGCGCCGGAGTCGGTCAGCGAATCGTTGTCCACATAGATGTCGTCGTGGCCAGCGGTGCCGCCGCCGTCGCCGTCTCCGGGTTGTGTGGCTGCCTGCCCGGTCTGTCCACGGGAGCACGTCGTGACGTCGGCGGGGTTCACGTAGTCGGCCGCAGTGGGGTCGGTGGTGTTGCCCGCGATGAAGGTGAGCGTCTTCGCGACGTGCGTACTCGTCCCGTCAGTGAGCGTCGCGTCGACCGTGATCGGCACGCAGTACACGCCAGCCGCCGAGAAATACCAGAAGAACGGGGCGGCGGCGGCGCCGATGCGGGTCCGGCCGATCGACGTGAACGAGGAGTTCCCGCCGGGGGCCGACGACAGCGACGTGGACGTGCCCCAGTCACCGGTGTTCGCGGTGGTCACGGTGCCCGGTCCGTCGACGTCACCGAGCCCCACGGTGGCGACCCCGCCCCTGAGCCGTGCGGGATCGAGTGAGCTGAGATCGAACCCGAAGTCCTTGTAGCCGTCGCCCCCGTAGCGCCACGCCTCGTTCTGCTGGTTGTAGCTCGATGTGCTGAGGATGACGTCGTCCGGATCGCGGTAGGCGGGCGGCGTGTTCACCGACGACGTCGTGCTGGCGACGGCCCGCAGGTTGTTGTCGGTGAGCCCCAACTCGATGAACTCGTCGTTCGTCGCGCGGTACACCCCGGTGCTGTCGACCGGATGCACCGACGTGTTCGGCGCCGCGACGGGAAGCGGCTGCCCGTTGCGTTCGCACGGGACGACGGTGGACGGGTCGGGCACACCGTCGGCGGCGCCGCCGACGACCATGGTGATCTGACCGTCCCCGCTCGCCCACGTGCCGTCGGCGAGCTTGCCGGTGGCCTGGATAGCGAGGCAGTACACGCCGGGCTGAGTGAATGTCCAATATGGATGGAAGTGCGTCCTCGGCGGGGCCTGGAACGCCGTCGGGTAGCCGAGTCTGCTGTTGAACAGGCTCATCGCCCGCGAGGACGTGGTCACGTCGGCGAGCATCGCCACGTCGACCCCGGCCGGATTGGCTTCGCCGTTGCGGGAGAAGCCGAGGAAACGAAACGTGACGGGGGAGGCATAGTCGTTCACCGACAACGATTCCGCGCTGATGCCCGGCCATGGCGTGTCGTCCACGGCGGAGTGCGGGAAGTACCAGTACTTCGTCCCGACCGGGCCGACGGCGGTCATGTCCAGCGTGTCGGTCGGTGCCTCGACCGTCTTCGGCGCGGGGGTGTTGGCCCACAAAACCCGGCTCAGCGGCGGCCCGGAGGTGTCGAGGCCGAAGGTGAACTGGTTGCCGGAGCGGAAGATCCGGATGTCGTGGTGCGAGGAATCGGTGATCACCCGCGTCTGGTCGCCGGGCCCCGAACCACCGTCGGACGGCTGGGTGCAGGGCGTCACCGTGGCCGGGTCGACCGTGTCGCCGACGACGAAGGTGTAGCTGCCCTTGGCGGTCAACGTGGTCGCGGGAGCGTCGTCGGTGGCATCCATGGACGCCGTCTCCGTGACGGCCGCGCAGTACACGCCCGGCACACTGAACGTCCAGCCGAGCGCGACGTTGATCAACACGGCCTTGCCGGGACTGAACGACGTCTGCGTGCCGCCCGCGCTGTCCCAGATGGGCGAGTCCGTCGTGGCCGGTTTGGACACGGTCAGACGTCCGCCCTCGGGCAGGACAGGGGTGCCGTCCAACACGAACGAGAGCCCGCCGTTGCTCCGGATCGAGGAGTAGAACGGGCTGTTCGGCAGTGACTCCGCGCCCGCGGCCGTGCTCATTCCCCCGTTCACGCCGACAAGCAGATTGTCCGGCGGGGCGTTCTTCAGGTAGTCGGCGACGGTCTGCGGCGGGTCCGTGCCGGCGATCGTCGCGAGCGCGCCACCGTTGGTCGCGCGGGGCAGCGTGTAGCCGTCGGCCCGCTGGGGGACGTGGATCACGACGTCGTCAGGTGCGTACCAGGTCTGCCGCGAGTAGTCCGGCGGCGTCGTCGCCGGGTTGTCGACGAGTGTCTTGTCCAGCAGCCCGGCGGTGATCGCGGTCGGCCGGCAGGTGTGTGCCGACGCGCAACCGGAGGTGTCGGCGTCGGTGCTGAGTTTCGGAGTGAGCGCGATGCTCCCGGCCTCGACGACCTTCACCCCGGTCGGAGCCGCCGCCCGCACTGTCGCCGGTGCCGTCGCCGGTGCCGGCGTCGACGCCGACCCGGCGTCCGAGGTCGCCTCGGCCGTCGCCGATCGTGCGGACGTGGCGGTGGTGGCCGGTGCATCCTCTTGGGGCGCCGATCCGGTGGTGGTCGGATCGATGTGGTCACCGTCCGAGGTGGTCACCTCTGGCTGGGATTGGCTGCTCGGCGGCGGGGAAGTGGGCGCCGACCACGCGGGTGGCGCGCTGACGCCGGAGGCGCCGAGCATCAGGGCGGCCAGGGCCGCGGACAGCAACCAGCGGTGTCTCAGTGTGCGCATGGGAGTTCCGGTCGACGAAGGGGAGGTGCGGGTATCGCGGTCGCGGCGGCGGAACGGGGTCGCGCCCAGCCAGGCGCGACCCCGACCCGACCTACAGCCCGACCTTGATCGTGTAGGTCGCCGGCGAAGCGTCCAGCCCCAGGTCACTGGACGCGGAGAAGGTCAGCACGTATGTGCCCGGTGCGCTGAACACCCATTTGACGTGCTGGTGGAAAACCTCTTCGGCGCCGTCGGTGACGAACGTGTGCGCGTGGCCTTCGGCATTGGTGAACCATGGCGTCCCGTTCTGGCTGAGCGCCACGGTTCCGTGCCCGCTGGTTCCCGGTTTCGGGGTGAACGCGACGTTCGTGAGCGTGAGCGTCACCTCGTCGTCCGCGGTGAACCCGACGCCGGACAGCGCCTCGTCACCGGAGAAACCGGCCCAGGGCACTCCACGGCTGGACGCTTCGCTCTGGGTCTCCGGAATGATGTAACCGGTCTCCCCACCGAAGGTCGTCTGCGGCACGACCAGTTCGTAGGTACCGGCCGGAACCCATTTGGTGTCCTCGTAGTTCGATCCCAGCGTTAATGCCGTGGCATCGTCGTTGACGTTGACGGACACGAAGTCGATGTGGCCGGACGTGATGTCCGTCGGATCGGCCGATGCCGGGACCGCGCTCAGGGCGACCGCGAGGGCTGCCACGGTCGCGGCGACCGCGCCCCCGATCAATCGGGTCACCCGGGTCGAGCGGCGTCTGGCGGTGATGGTGCTCATCGTTGTTCTGCTCCTCATACCGTTGTGTCTGCTGGATTGAGCGGTCCGCGCGGCCGCCATGCGCACGGTCGCGCGGACACGTGTCGTGACCGAGGACGGCCCTGACACGTGGTGTGAGTGGCTCTCGGCCCGGTTCCGGTCGCGCGGGGCTGCCGCGGTCCGTGCCGGGACCGCGGGCGTGCTGGTGGAACGAGCGGAGCGTTCGATCCGGACGGATGAACCGGGTTCGGCGCCAGCCGAGGTGGTGGTGCCTAAGCGGCGTTCAACCCTCGGGCGGGGAATCGAGGAATCCGTCCGCGCGAGTTGGTCAGCGAGAACCTCGGGACCGCGGCCGCGGCGGGGCCCGCGCCCGGTCGCGAGGTGATCACGCGGGTGGAGGTCGCTGGTGGGGCGGCGCGCGGCCGACGAGGAATGCCGCCGCGGAAGGCCCGGTCGACTGACCCCGGTCCGCCGCATGTTCGCCCTCATCTCCGCGGCCACCCGCAGAGCGAGCGTCCTTATTGAAAATGGATTTCATTCTCAATATGGACGATTCTGACGTCGCCCGGGATGCTTGTCAAGGTCGGTGCCGGACGCGCGGGCCGGGACGTCGGGCCGAGCGTCGGGCCGGATCGACTCACGCTCGTGGTCGCGAGTCAGCGGCGTCGGCGACGTTCAGGGGCTGGGGTGTGGGTGTGCATGCGGATGCCGTCGTCGTTGAAGATGCTCAGCACCTGTGCGGCTCGTGAGCCGGCGGCGGACATGGCGTGTGGGGTGCGGGTGTCGAACTCGGCCGCTTCGCCGCGGCTGAGGATCAGGTCCTGGTTGCCGAGGCGGAGCCGCAGCTTTCGTCACCCGTGACTTCGACACCGCGGTCACCGAGTGACCGCGGGTCGCCACAGGACGTCCGCTGACGGGCTCCCGAGCGAGAGGAAACGATTGTGACAACGGCACCTGTTGAGGGGCAGTGCGACGACCGCTTCTCCGGTCTGCGGGAGACCTTCGAGAAGGAACTGGCGAACGGCGACGAGCTCGGCGCATCAGTCGCCGTGACCGTGGACGGCCGGTTCGCGGTGGACCTGTGGGGTGGCTGGCGGGACACGGCGCGGACGATGCCGTGGCAGGAGGACACCCTGGTCAACGTGTTCTCCACGACCAAGACGGTGCTCGCGCTGGCGGCGCTCGTTCTGGTCGACCAGGGGAAGCTGGACCTCGACGCACCGGTGGCCCGGTACTGGCCCGAATTCGCCGCGAACGGCAAGCAGGACGTCCGGATCCGGCATCGGAACGCAGTGAGAAATACATAACGGAATTCATGAAAGCACTGTGAATCTCGTTCGGGACTGTTTGGGCGATCATGCCGGCGGGACGCGGTCTGGCAGGTGGGCGCGCAGATAGTCGACGAGGGCATGAACGCGAGGCGGAACTCGAGGCCCGGCATCGATGACCGCGACGACGTCCGCGGCCGGCGTCGGCACGCCCGGGAGGACCTGCGTGAGTTCGCCGCTACTCAGATACGGCCGCACGTGCCACTGTGAGCGCATCGCCAGCCCCGCACCCGACAGGCACCAGTCCGTCAGGGCGATGCCATCGTTGCAGGCGATGCTGCCGCGCACGGGTACCGCGACCTCCCTGCCCTCGATCAGGAACCGCCAGCAGGCGTCGCCGACGTTCTCGTGTAGCACGAGGCATTCGTGTTCGCGGAGCTGCCGGATGTGCTCCGGGGCGCCGTGCGCGTGAAGGTAGGCGGGCGAGGCCACCACGATCCGGCGGTTACGCACGAGGTGCCGCATCGCCTTGGACGAGTCGGGGACCGGTCCCACGTGGACCGCGACGTCGTAGCCGGGGCGCACGGCCGACAGCGGGAGACTGGTCAGCTCCAGCGAGCACTCCACTCCGGGGTAAGCGAGGCAGAATTCCCGCAGCAGCGGAGCGATGTGCAGACGCCCGAGCCCGACGGTCGACACGACGCGCAGCGGCCCGGCGATCCGGCCCGGCTCACTGCTGATCGACACCTCCAGGTCGCGCAGCTGCTGGAGGATCTCCGTTCCCCGCGTGCGGTAGACCTCGCCCTCCGGCGTGAGGGTGAGCGCGCGAGCACCGCGCACCGCGAGCCGCACGCCCAGGCGTTCCTCGAGTGAGCGCAGCCGGCGGCTGACGACCGACACGGACACGCCCCAGTGTCGTGCCGCCTCGGTCAGCGTCCGCGCCGCGACGAGCGTGCTGAAGAACTCCAGTTCGTCGACGTCGGAGAGCATCGCGGCCTCCATACTTTGTGTCTGACGCAAGATGACCTTGCTGATTGTGGCGTTCCTTGTCGTCCTTCGAAAACCTAACGTAGAGGGAGCCCAGACCTCGCGACGGAGGAGATGGTCCGTGGTCTTCGATGGCTTCACGGAACTCGACGCGCGCGTGAACGGTGTCCGCCTGCGCGGGCGGACGGGAGGTTCGCCGTCGGCGCCCGGGCTCCTCCTTCTGCACGGTCACCCGCAGAGCCACCTCATGTGGCACCGGGTGGCTCCGGCTCTCGCGGAGGACTTCCATGTGGTCGCGCCCGACCTGCGCGGATACGGAGAGAGCGAGCGGCCCGCGGCCAGCCTGGATCACTCGTCGTACAGCAAGCGGGAGATGGCGCGCGACGCGGTCGAGCTGATGCGCCGGCTTGGGCACGAGCGCTTCTTCGTCGCCGGCCACGACCGCGGCGGGAGGGTCACGGCTCGACTCGTCGCCGATGTGCCGGAGAGCGTCGAGAAGGCGATGCTCCTCGACGTCGCGCCCACCCTGGACATGTATGAGGGGACGACACGCGAGTTCGCCGCCGCCTACTGGCACTGGTTCTTTCTCATCCAGCCGGCGCCGATGCCGGAGTCGCTGATCGGCGCCAACCCGCGTGCGTATGTCGAGGGAGTCATGGGAGCACGTCACGCGGGCCTCGCGCCCTTCCCTGCCGAGGTGCTGGAGCGGTACGTCGCGGGGTTCACCGGCGCGGAACGAGCCGCCGGCGCCTGCGAGGACTACCGCGCCGCCGCGACGATCGACCTCGAACATGACCGGGCCGACCGGGCGGCCGGTCGCACCACGCCGGTTCCGCTGCGCGTGCTGTGGGCACGTTACGGGGTGATCGAGCGTCTGTTCGCACCGCTGGCGCTGTGGGGGCGCGTCGCGGACACCGTCTCGGGGCGCGTGCTCGACTGCGGGCACTACCTCGCCGAGGAACGCCCCGGCGAGGTGCTCAAGGAGATGCGCGCCTTCTTCACCGCCGACTGATCCACATCCGTAGGCACATCCATCCGCCTGTTGAGAGGACACCACCCGTGACGCACTCGATCGCGGTGATCGCCGGTGACGGCATCGGCACCGAGGTAATGCCCGAAGGCCTGCGCGGCGTTCGTCGCGCCGCCGAGCTGTTCGGCATCGATCTGCGGTTCGAGGAGTTCGACTTCGCCTCCGCCGCCTACTGGCAGCGGCACGGCCAGATGATGCCGGACGACTGGTTCGACACCTTGCGGCCGTTCGACGCGATCTTCTTCGGCGCGGTCGGCTGGCCGGACATCGTCCCCGACCACGTCTCGCTGTGGGGGAGCCTGCTGCAGTTCCGGCGGCGCTTCGACCAGTACGTCAGCCTCCGGCCGGTGAAGCTGCTGCCCGGCATCACATCCCCGCTTGCCGGCCGCGAGCCCGGCGATGTCGACTTCTATGTCGTCCGCGAGAACACCGAGGGGGAGTACTCGAGCATCGGCGGCAAGATCTTCGAAGGCACGGATCGCGAGACGGTCATGCAGGAGACCGTCATGACCCGCGTCGGCGTTGACCGCATCCTCGACTACGCCTTCCGGCTCGCGAGGTCGCGAACGGCGAAGCACCTCACCTCGGCGACGAAGAGCAACGGCATCGCCATCACGATGCCCTACTGGGACGAGCGCGTGGCCGCGCGCGCCGAGGCGTTCTCCGACGTGCGGGTGGACAAGTTCCACATCGACGCCCTGAGCGCGAACTTCGTGCTGCACCCCGACTGGTTCGACGTCGTCGTCGCCTCGAACCTCTTCGGTGACATCCTCTCGGACCTCGGTCCCGCGTGCACCGGGACAATCGGCGTCGCGCCGAGCGGCAACATCAACCCCGAGCGCACGTTCCCCAGCCTCTTCGAGCCGGTGCACGGATCGGCCCCCGACATCGCGGGACGCGGCATCGCCAACCCCATCGGGCAGATCTGGGCGGGCGCCATGATGCTCGATCACCTCGGACACCCCGAGGCCGGCGCCGCGATCATCCGCGCCTTCGAGGACGTACTGCGACACGGCCGGGTGCGCACGCCCGACCTCGGCGGCACGGCGACCTGCACCCAGATGGGCCGGGCGGTCGCCGACGCGATCACGGTGGCGTGACGGACATGCGCGTCGTCATCGCCAGCGACAAGTGGAAGGGCTCGCTGAGCTCGCGTGCCGTTGGCGAACACATCGCCGCCGGCCTGCGGAAGGCGATGCCCGGTGCTCGGCCGAACGTTCTGTCGGTCGCCGACGGCGGGGACGGCAGCGTCGATGCCGCCCTCGCCGCCGGGTTCGACCAGCGCGAGATGCGAGTGCCCGACGGGCGCGGCGCCGGCTACCGGTGTTCCACCGCGTGGCGCGGCGGTGACGTCGTGCTGGAGGTCGCGCAGCTCGGGGGCATCGCGCGGCGGAGCCCGGATCCGCTCGGCGCGTCGTCCCACGCGCTCGGACACGCGCTGCGTATCGCGGCCGCGCGGGGAGCGACCCGCGCGTTCGTCGGCCTGGGCGGCAGTGCGAGCACCGACGGCGGAGCCGGGATGCTGCAGGCCCTCGGGGCGCGGCTGCTCGACGAGACAGGTCACCCACTGCCCCCGGGCGGCGGCGCGCTGGCCCGCCTGGCCACCGTGGACCTGGAACCGATCACCGGCATCGACGGCCTCGAGATCGTCGCCGCCCGCGACGTCCGTAACGCGCTGCTCGGTCCCGACGGAGCGGCACACGTCTTCGGGCCGCAGAAGGGTGCCACCGCGCGGGACGTCGAGGTTCTCGAGGCCGGCCTCACCCGCTGGCGAGACCTGACGCGCATCGCGCGCGGCGGCGATGTCTCCGCGCTCGCCGGATCGGGTGCCGCCGGCGGCATCGGCTACGGCCTCCTGCTGCTCGGCGCGCGCATCGTCAACGGCGCCGATCTCTTCCTCGATCTCATCGGCTTTGACGAGGCGGTCGCGGACGCCGACGCGGTCGTCACCGGCGAGGGCCGGCTCGACGCACAGAGCCTCGGCGGAAAACTGCCAACCGTCATCGCACGCCGATCCCGTCCTCGGCCGGTCGCGGCGGTGGTCGGCTCCTCGGCGTTGTCCGCCGAGCAGGCGCGTCAGGCGGGCATCACCGATGTCACCGCCCTCGACGCCGTCGCCGATCCCGCTCGGGCTCTCGGCGACCCCGAGTACACCGGGCGGATCGTCGAGCTCCTCGCCCAGCAACTGGCGAGCCGGCTCGCGCCGCCGGCCGGGGAGGTCACCACGGGGTGACGCCTTCGCGCTGAACGAACGCGCCGGTGAGCTCGCCGGGCCGCAGGGTAGCGAGCCGGACGATGGCGTCGGTGCCCTCCTCGACGGTTTGGGTGCCGAGGTGGCCGGTGAGATCGGTATCGGTGTAGCCGGGGTTCGCGGCGTTGACCTGGAAGCCGGGCAGCGATCGCGCGTAGTGCACGGTGAGCATGGACACGGCGGCCTTGCTCGTGGAGTAGACCGGATCGACGGTATCCAGGCCCCAGCCCTCGCTGTGCTGGTAGGCGAACGAGCCGACGCCACTGCCGACATTGACGATCCGCGGGTTCTCACTGCGGGCCAGCAGCGGCAGGAAGGCCCGGGTCACCCGTGCGAGGCCGAGCACGTTGACGTCGAACACCCGTCGCAGATCCTCGGCGCTGACCTCGCTGATGGGCTGGTGGCCTCCGTCGATGCCGGCGTTGTTGACCAGTACGTCGATCCGGCCGAAACGCTCCCGCACGGCGGCGGCCGCGGCGGACACGCTGGCCTCGTCGGAAACCTCGATCCGGACGTAGCGCGCGCCGAGCGTGTCGGCCGCTGCCTGGCCCTTCCGCGGGTCGCGTGCACCGACGATCACGTCGTGCCCGAGCTGGATGAGTCGCCGGGCGGTCTCGTAGCCAAGGCCACGGTTTGCGCCGGTGATGAATGTCGTAGTCATGCGAGAAGCGTCCGCGTGCGGGCGGCGGACGCCCAGGCCCCATCGGGGCATGGCCCTGCCAGTACCACCCCGCTGCGGCTGTCTGGTGGGATTCTGGGGAGGTGAGTGACGCGACGGCGGCGGTGCTGGGCCAGTTGCTGCGCGGATGGCGCGACCGCACGGCGCCCAGGGACCCGTGGCGCTCGGCGGGCCGTCGCCAGACCCCGGGGTTGCGGCGCGAGGAGGCCGCGATGCTGGCGGGCATCTCCGTCGAGTACCTGGTCCGGCTTGAGCAGGGCCGCGCGGCGCACCCCTCCGCGCAGGTGATCGCCGCACTCGGCCGCAGCTACGGCCTCGGCACGGAGGACCTGGTTCTGCTCTACCGCGCGGCCGGGCTACCGGCGCCGCGGAACCCCGTCGACCGGCGCATTCCCGAGGGGGTGAGCCGCCTGACCGACCGCCTCGACGCGATCCCCGTCGCCGTGTACTCGGCCGACTGGTGGCTGTTGCGATGGAACGCACCCTGGACCGCGCTGCTCGGCGACCCGGCACGGTTCAACGGCTACGACCGGAACCTGCTCTGGCAGCTCTTCAGCGGACGCTCCTGGCGAGTCCTGCCCGTCTCGGACCGATTCAAGGCCGCACTCGTCACCGACCTCCGCCGCGCCTGGGTGGAGCACCCGGATGACGGCGAGGTCGCCCGCCTCATCGAATACCTGCGCACCAACAGCCCCGAGTTCGCGGCCCGCTGGGAGAACGACGGCGCGGTGCGGCACGAGTCCGAGCGCAAGCTCGTCGACCACCCCGAGGTCGGCCGCCTCGAACTGCTCTGCGACGTGCTCGAGATCCCGGGAAGCGACGCGAAGATCGTCCTCTACACCGCCGAACCCCAATCCGACGACGCCGGTCGCCTCGAACTGCTCCGGGTGCTCGATGCCGCCGCGTTCAGCGGATAGGCGCGAGCCAGCGCGGTGACCATCGCCAGGCGGCTCAGCCAGCGGCATCGGCCGAGGCCGGCATTGACGCACCCACCCACTGAATGACGCCGGTGTTCCCTCGGACCGGGGGTCCGGGGGAACACCGGAGCGGTCACTTCACGAAGTACCAGTCCTCCGGGTCACGCCCGGTGGACACCACGTCGTACGCCTCCGTCGTGTTCCTGATGTTGGTGGCCGTGGCCTCGATGTAGTAGCGCATCGGCATGTTGATCTGGCCCGGAAGCTGTTGCGCCGCATAGGTCTCGTAGTCATTGAACGCCGAGGACGAACCGCTGTGCAGGGTGGCGTCGATCAGCGAGCTGAGCTTCGGATCGTTGACGTTCATGATGTTCTCCGGCGCACCCGGCAGCAGCAGCTGCTCGGCGGTCGGAACCGCGTAGTACTGGTTGTACCCGATGTAGGCGATCTGCCAGTCACATCCGGGGCCGCCGGGGGTGTGGCAGGAGCTGGTGTCGTTCTGGAGCTGATCGAACTGCTCCGGCTTGATGTTCAGCACGATCCCGGCCTTCGCCGCGTCCGTCTTCCACTGCTGCATGATCTGCTGCGTCGCGCTGGTGCCGTTGGAGTACAACGCGGTGATCGACAGCCGCGTCCCCGCGGCGACGCCCTGGCCGCACTGGTCGGCGCCGGTGCCCGGCTTGGTGCAGGTCATCACGCCGTTCTGCTCGGTCCAGCCGTGGCTGGTCAGCCGCTGTTTCGCGGGGTTCGGATCGAACGGGTACGGTCCCGCGCCCCGCTCGATCGGCGCGATGTACTGGTTGTCCGGCGCGGTGTTCACCGGGCCCACGGTTGGCACCGCGAAACCGCGGTAAACGACCCGGTCGATGGTGTTCTGGTCCAGCACCTGTTGCAGTGCCTGCCGCACGTACAGCTGCTGGAACACCCCGCCGAGCTGGCCGTTGTCGTAGTTCAGCGCCGCCGCGGCCCAGCCCCAGCCGTAGCCCGGAACCAGGTTGTAGTTCGGGGCCAACGGGTTGGTGGCCGGCTGCGGCGAGTTTCCCACCCGCTGCGGCAGGTCCTGCGGAATCGTGTAGCCCATGGTCACCGTGTTGTTCCCGGCCCGCAGCACGTTGTACTCGGCGGCGTCCGTGGTGAACGGCAGCATCCGGTACTCGGAGATACGCGGCTTGTCCGTGCCGCTGTACTTGGCGTTGGGCAGGTAGTCGATGTTGCCGTCCGCGTTGTAGCTCTTGAGATGCCACGGACCGTCCACGACCTGCCACAGCGGATCGGTCGCGTAGCCGTTCAGGTCCTTGCTCTTGTTGTAGAGGTACTGGTACACGGCGGCGCAGCTGTCGACGCTCTTGGCGCAGCCACCGCTGCCCGGCGCGGCCGAGTCGGAGGTCTTGTCCCACGCCAGCGGCAACGGCGTGATCTGGAACAGCTCGTTGCCGGTGAACCAGGTCGGCGAGTAGGAGCCGGTGAGCTGGAAGGTGACCTGCTCGGGGCCGGTTTCGGTGTAGGAGGCGACGTTGTCCGGGAACTCGCCGGGCGCGTACAAGGCCCAGTTCGCCTTCTCGGCCTTCATCAAGTTCATCCAGAACACCACGTCGTCGGCGGTGACCGACTCGCCGTTGGACCACTTGAACGGCTTGAGGTTCACCACCACCCTGGTGTTGTTCTCGGAGTACACCGGTGCGGCCGCGAGGCTCTTGACGGTGTTCAGGCCGGTGCCGCCGTCGGCGGTGCCGAACCAGTACAGCGGCCGGTACATCAGCACCTGCATGTCACCGGTGGCATAGCCACTGTTGTGCGCCTGGTCGAGGAACGGGAAGATCCAGTTCGGCTGGGTGCCCGGTTTCTCCGCGAAGGTCGCGACGCCGCCCGACTGTGGGGTACCGCCGGACGAGTCACCACCGCCGCATGCGGCGAGCAGGCCGCACGCCGCGGCAACGGCGGCGGCCAGCAACGCGAGTTTGCGCGTTGATCTCATCAGCACTCCTTACCCGAGATGTTCGGCGAACCCCGACGTCATGAGGGGACCGTGGTACTCGCCCGCCCGTCGCGGTGCCCGGTGTCCGGTGCGTGCAACGGGTGGTGGCATGCGGCCCGGTGACCGTCCCGGCCGATCGGTCGCGGCACCGGCTCCTCGGTCGCGCACCGCTCGGTCGCCAGCGGGCACCGGGTGCGGAACCGGCAGCCGGAGGGTGGTTTGGCGGCGGACGGCAACTCGCCGGTGATGCCGTGCGGCGACCGGACGGCCCACGGATCGGCGACCGGGATCGTCTCGATGAGCCCGTGTGTGTAGGGGTGGCCCGGCGCCGCGTACACCGACTCGGCGGGACCCTCCTCCACCAGCTTTCCCAGGTACATCACGCCGATCCGGTCGGCCAGATAGCGGACCACGGACAGATCGTGCGAGATGAACACGTAGGTCAGACCGTGCCGGCGCTGCAGGTCCGCCATGAGATTCAGGATCTGCGCCTGGATCGACACGTCCAGCGCGGACACCGGCTCGTCGGCCACGATCAGCTTCGGGTGCAGGGCCAGCGCCCTGGCCAGCCCGATCCGCTGCCGTTGCCCTCCGGAGAACTCGTGCGGGTACCGCTGGCCGGCGTCGCGCGGGAGCCCGACCTCTTCGATCAGCTCCCGCACCCGCCGGGACCGCTCCGCGCGGTCGACGCCGTGGATCGCCAGCGGCTCGGCCAGGATCGTGTCAACCCGCATCCTCGGGTCCAGGGAGGCGAAGGGGTCCTGGAAGATCAGGTGGGTGTCCCCGCGGTGCCGGCGTGCCGGTGCCCCGTGCAGCCTGCTGACGTCCCGGCCACCGATGGAGATCACGCCGCCGTCCGGCCGTTCGAGGCCGACGACGCAACGGCCGATCGTGGTCTTTCCGCAGCCGGACTCGCCGACCAGCCCGTAGGTCTGGCCCGTACCGACCTGGAACGACACGTCCGCGATCGCGGACACGCTGCCGACCCGGCGGCGCAGCACCGCGCCCGAGGTGACCGGGAAGTTCTTCACCAGGTGGTCGATCCGCAGCAGCGCCGCCTCGCCCATGCCGTTCTCCGGGGTGCCGACCCGCTCCGGTTGGCGGGGTGCCGCGCCGCGCGCCCTGATCTCGTGCACGGAGGTCGGTTCGGTCAGTTCCGGGTCGCCGACCGGATGGAAGCAGGCGAAGTCGTGTCCGTCCCGTTGTCCGGCCAGCTCCGGTTCGGTGGCCCGGCACTCGTCTGTGGCGTACCGGCAGCGGGCGGCGAACCGACACCCCTTCGGCGGGTGCACCAGGTCCGGCGGCAGGCCGGGGATGCTGTAGAGCCGCTCACCGTCCCCGGCCGCGTGCTCGGGCAGCGCCTCGAACAGGGCCTCGGCGTAGGGGTGACGCGGGTTGCCGAACAACGTCTTGGTGTCCGTGGCCTCCACGATCTTGCCCGCGTACATCACGGCAACCCGGTCGGCACGGCCGGCGATCACGCCCAGATCGTGCGTGACCAGGATGACCGCCATCCCCAGCCGGGTGCGCAGGTCGTCGATCAGCTCCAGGATCTGGTGCTGGATCGTCACGTCCAGCGCGGTGGTCGGCTCGTCGGCGATCAGCAGTTCGGGTTCGCAGATCAGCGCGCGGGCGATCACCACCCGCTGCCGCATCCCGCCGGACAGCTGGTGCGGGAAGTCGCCGAGCCGTCTCGCCGCCGCGGGCAGTCCCACCAGATCGAGCACCTCGATCACCCGGTCGATGATCTCCGCGCCGGTGTGCTTACCGTGCAGCCTCAGCGGTTCCGCCACCTGCCGTCCGATCGGGATGGTGGGGTTCAAGGAGGTCATCGGGTCCTGGAAGACCATGCCGATCCGGCTGCCCCGCACGGCGCGCATGTCCGGTTCGGACAGTCCGGCGAGGTCGGTCCCGCCGAGCAGCACCCGGCCACCGGCGATCCGACCTCCCGGTGGCAGCAGCCGCAACACCGACAGCGCGGTCATCGTCTTGCCGCAGCCGGACTCGCCGACCACGCCCAGCATCTCGCCGCGACGCACTCGCAGGCTCACCCCGTCGACCGCGTGCACCTCACCGTCGCGCACCGGGAGGTGGGTGACGAGGTCGTCCAGTTCGAGGACCGGGGTCTCGGTGCTGATCCCGGTCATCTCAGCGTCTCCGCAACCGGACCTCGAAGGCGTCGCGCAACGCGTCCCCGAGG
This sequence comes from Pseudonocardiaceae bacterium, assembly GCA_036384655.1. Lineage (GTDB taxonomy): Bacteria > Actinomycetota > Actinomycetes > Mycobacteriales > Pseudonocardiaceae > DASVLX01. Next base: position 34,033 of record DASVLX010000113.1, on the reverse strand, counting down.
AAGTTGAAGGCCACCACGATCAGCACGATCGCGATACCGGGCGGCAGGATCATCCACCAGTAGCCGTTCTGCGTGTAGTCGGTGCCGTTGGACAGCATGTTGCCCCAGTCGGCATGTGGTGGCGGCACGCCGAGGCCGAGGTAGGACAGCGCGGCGATCAGCAGGATCGCGTCGGCGACCTGGAACGTCGCGTTGACGACGATGGTGCCGATCGCGTTGGGCGCGATGTGCCGCAGCACGGCGCGGCCGCTGCCGCCGCCCATCATCCGCGCCGCCTGCACGTACTCCCGGGTGCGCAGCGACAGCGTCTCGCCGCGCACCAGCCGCGCCGGGGCCAGCCAGGCGGTGATCGCGACCACGACGATCAGCAACAGCGTGTTCGGGGTGAACATCACCGCCAGCAACAGGATCAGGAACAGGCTGGGCAGGGCGAGGAAGGTGTCCACGGCCCGCATCATCACCGCGTCGACGATGCCGCCGAAGTAGCCGGAGACCGCGCCCCACAGCGTCCCGAACAGGGTGGCGATGATCGCGGACGCGAGGCCGATCTCCAGCGAGGACTGTCCGCCGACCATCAGTCTGCCCAGTTCGTCGTAGCCGACCTCGTCGGTGCCGAGCGGGTGACCGCCGCCCGGCGGCAGATACGCCTGGGAAAGGTCGGTGCCAACCTGGTCGGTGTGGTAGAAGAGCGGGCCGACGAAGCAGAACAGCGCGAAGAACACCACCAGCCCGGCGCCGATCAGCGCGAGCCTGTTCTCCGCGAACACCTCCAGCGTCATCCTCCACATCGGACGCGGTGCGGTGCCCGATGTCGTGCCCGATGTTGACGAATCGGCGAGCTCGCTCATCGCCGCCCCTCAGTACTTCACTCGCGGATCGAGCGCCGCGTAGGTGATGTCGGCCAGCAACGAGCCGAGGACGGTGGCCACCGCGACGACGAGCGTCACGCCGAGCAGCACCGGGAAGTCGCGGACCGTGGCCTGACGCCAGAACAGCAGGCCCATGCCGGGATAGTTGAACACGGACTCGGTGATCAGGGCGCCTCCGAACAACTGCGGCAGGCTCAGGCCGAGCAGGGCGGCCAGCGGGATCAACGCGTTGCGCAGGATGTGCACGACGATGATCCGCGCCTGGCCGGCGCCGCCCGCCCGTGCCGTGCGCACGTAGTCCTGGCTGAGATTGTCCAGAACGGACGATCGCATGTATCGGCTGAACGAGGCGATCGTGATCAGCGCGAGCGTGGCGATCGGCAGCACGAGTCCGGCGCCGTTGGTCAGGATCGTGCCGAGCGAGTCGCCCTGCGGTGCCTCCGGCGGCAGCCAGTGCAGGTCGATCGCGAAAACCTGCACCAGGATCAGCCCGAGAAAGAAGCTGGGTGCCGCGTAGAACACGAAGGACAGGCCGGTGAACGTGTAGTCACCGAAGGTGTTTCGCCGCATGGCCTGGTAGATCCCCAGCGGCACCGCCACGATGAGTGCGACCGCGGTCGACAGCGCCATGAGTGTGATGGTTTTCGGCAGCCGTTGAGCGATGAGAGCCCCGACGTTCTCGTTCAGGTTGTACGAGTAACCGAGATCACCGTGCAGGACGCCGGTGAACCACCGCCAGAACTGTTCGTAGAGCGGCTGGTCGTAGCCGTTCTGGTGGTTGAACACCTGAATCTGTAGCGGGGTGGCGCGCGGTCCGAGGATCGCCCGGGCCGGGCCGCCGGGCAGCATGTGCAGCAGCAGGAACGTCACGACGCAGACCAGCACGACGACGATGACGGCCTGAAGGACGCGGCGGATCAGGTAACCCGTCATCGCCACGTCCCACGGCCCATCGCCCCCGTGGCCGTCCGCAGCGACCCGCGCATGTAGTCCCCCCTTCGTGGAGTACCGGTTCACCCATGTGCGAGGACAAGGTAACGGCGGGTGGGGTGGTGTCCACATGCTGGACAGGATCTTGCAACGGGGCACTCCGTGTGGTAACGGAAGCTCCTCCGTGTCGACCCGCGCCGAATGTCACCGCGTCTCATTTGGCGAGTCCATGAGTTTCTTGCGGCAGGTCAGCGCCTTTTCTCATGGCGGCGAGTCGAGCAACGCCCCGCGTCCATCCGGACTCTGCGCTTTTGAGCAGGATATTCGCGAAGAGGCGTAACGAAACGGGTTCCCCCGGCTAGATCTTCCCTCTCTTCTGGCGAGCATGTGTGGATTTTGGGAACCGTCGCTGACCGCGAATGAAGATCCTCGACGATAACGGCGGCGAACCAGATGACGTCGAGGAGATCGTTGATATTGATGGCGGCGAGGTAGTCACGGATGCCGCCGTGGAAGTTGAGCTTGTCAGCGGACTCCGGCGATCTCGATGGCGCCCATGAACAGGGTGAATCGTTCCGCTTTCGATCAGTGTCAAGACTTCTGGGTAAAACGTGATTGTGAGCCTTGACACTCTTTTGAGCCGGGGCTAGCCTTGGATCAGTTGGGGAAATTGGATCACTTGGGGGTCGCTTCTAAGCCTGGCGGCGAGCCGGCTGAGGCTCGCGCCTAAACGCTTTACCTGACGTATCGGCGGGCTTCGCCCGACGTCACGGCTATCACGTCGACAGGAGCCGCTAACCGGCTTGGACGGCGGAAGAACTCGCCATGTCCCGATCCGGAAAATCCGCTCGAAAGAACAATCCGCTCGAAACAACGGAGCTCAGTATGTCCGAGTCCACCAGCACACCCGACATGCCGGCCCGCGCGAACCGGCCCACCGGCACTTCCCCAGTGTGGGGGAGGGTCCAGAACTCCTTTGCTCCGGGCGCGGTCGATCTCGCGACACTTGTGCCGATGATGTACACCTTCATGTTCCGCAACATAGCCAGTGACGGCTTCATCTTCAGTGATCCACAATCGCCCGGGGACATTTCCCGGGACTCGAAGCCCGGTTGCGTCATCGCCGCCCCGTCCTTCCCGGCCGCCACCCCCGGCATCGACGAGGACTACGTCTTCAACTGGGTGCGCGATGGAGCCATCACGGCCATGGAGGTGGCCAAGGCCTTCCTACCCACCGCCCCGGGTGGGACGGTGCAGACGCTCAACGACTACGTGAAGTTCGCCGACCTCTGCCACTCCAACGCCCAGCCGCCGTGGACCAAGGGTCACGCCTGCTTCAACATCGCCGGCGACGCCCGCCCGTGGACCGAGCAGAACGACGGTCCGGCCCTGCAGTCGATCACCATCCTGGCCGCCTACGACCAGCTCGATTCCGATGCCCAGAAGCGGGCGGTCGACCTGGTCAACTCGAACGTGGACTTCCTCCTCGGTGTCTATCCGAGTCCCACCACGAACCTGTGGGAGGAACACGACGGGTACAGCTTCTTCGCCCGGTCCGCCCAGCTGCGTTGCTTCGAGGAGATCCAGGACTCGACCATCGCCGGTATCGACAAGCCGGACGGGCTGCGGCCCGCCATCGAATGGCTGCGCCAGGCCCTCGCGGGCCACTGGGACGGGAGCAAGTACGTGAGCATGATGGCCGACCCCGGTAACGGGGCCCAGCCATCGCCCCAGAATCCGGTTGTCAGCGGTTACGACCCGAATATCGACATCGTCCAGTCGGCCGTTTACGGCGCCATTCCCGTCACCGACACCAAGCTGCTGGCCACGGCGGCCCAACTGCGCTCGCAATGGGAGGAGGGCGGCATCGCCTTCTACCCGATCAACAAGGTGGACAAGGAACAGTACGGTATCGGGCCGATGTTCGGCCGCTACCCGGGCGACGTCTACAACGGTGACACCGCGCACCCGATGCTCGGCGGTCACCCCTGGGTCCTCTGCACGTGCAATGTCGCCGAGCTGCACTACAAGCTGGCCGCCGAGATCAAGTCGAGCGGCAAGGTACCCGTGGATGACCTGTCCGGACCCTTCTTCGCCCAGTCCGGCATTGACGCGTCGACGGCCCCGCGGGCAGCGGCCGCCGCCCTGGCGGCGACCGGTGACGCCATGGTGCGGGCCGTCATTTATCACAGTGACAACTTGGAGCTCTCCGAGCAGTTCGACGGCGCCACCGGCTACGAGCGCAGCGTGCGCGACCTGACGTGGAGTTACGCGGCCTACCTGTCCGCCATACGAGCCCGTGCCGAGGCCGCATGACCAGTGGCGACCGACTCGCCTGGGACCTGGCAGAGGAGTGACTGCCCCATGTACGTGAAATTCCCCAAGGATGCGGCGAAGCGCACCGACCCCGAGGCGGCGGCCGAGGTTGTCTACGACGCCGTCATCGTCGGCGGCGGGATCGCCGGCGCCATCATCGCCTCGCGACTGAGCGACGCCGGCAGGAGAGTGCTGATACTCGAAGCGGGTCCGGCCGAGGATCTCACCCTGCGGGGCTACGAGAGCTACCTCGACCGCTTCTACTCGTCGACCAGCAAGGACAACCAGGCTCCCTACCCGGTCGTCGCCAACTGCCCGTTCCCCCGCGGCGCCGACGCCCGGCGGATCTTCCCGGGTGCGCCCGACGCCTCGGCCTACATTGTCCAGAGTGGACCCCTGGCCACCGACACCACCTACACGAGGGTCCTCGGCGGCACCACCATGCACTGGGAGGCCAAGACGCCGCGGATGCTGCCCGAGGACTTCCAGATGCGCACGCTCTACGGCGAGGGCGCCGACTGGCCGCTGCACTACGAGGACCTGTCCCCGTACTACAACGAGGCCGAGCGCGAGATCGGCGTCTCCGCCGACGTGGCGGACCAGGCATATCTCGGGATCACCTTCGACAAGGACTATGTGTTCCCGATGAAGGGGCTGCCCCTGTCCTACCTGGACAAGATGGTCGCCAGGGACGTCAACGGGATGCCGGTCGAACTGGACGGGGAACGGCGAGAGCTGCGGGTCCGGCCGTTTCCCCAGGGGCGCAACGGGATACCGAACCCGGCCTACGACGGCGGGAAGGGTTACATGCCGCGTGGGGCGGTCAGCTCGTACCAGGTCGAGGTCGGCGGGCGGTGCCAGGGCAACAACAACTGCGTGCCCATCTGCCCGGTGCAGGCCAAGTACAACGCGGGCAAGACCCTCGCCGCCGCCCTCCGCGGCGGCAGGGTCGACCTGGTGGCCCAGGCGGTCGCCTACCGGGTGCGTCTCGACGAGCGGACCCAGCGCGTGACCGAGATCGAGTACCGGCGCTACGAGCGGCCCGACAGTCCCCGGTTCACCACCATGAAAGCCCGGGGCCGGCTGTTCATTCTGGCCGCCAACGCGGTGGAGAACCCCCGGCTGATGCTGGCCTCCGGCCTGCGCGGGTCCAGCGGCCTGATGGGGCGCAACTTCATGGACCACGCCTACCTGCTGGCGTGGGCGCTGCTCCCCGAGGTGGCCGGCACCTTCCGGGGCACGAACTGCACCGGCGGCATCACCGACCTGCGCGGCGGCCGCTTCCGCCGCCGCCAGGCGGCTTTCAGCGTCGACATCCACAACGACGGCTGGGGCTGGGCCCGTGGAGCGCCGATGTCCGACCTGGTCGACCTGGTGGACGCCGGTGGTCGCTACGGCGAGAACCTCCGGCAGGGCCTGGTGGACCGGGTGTCGCGCCAGCTGCAGTTGGCGTTCATGGTCGAGGTTCCCGCCGACCCGAGCAACCGGATCACGGTCGACCCGGCCTTCACCGACAACCTCGGGAACATGCGGCCGATACTCACCTACGCCATCCCCGACTACACGATGCGCGGGGTGGCGTACGCCCGGCAGCTGTCGAAACGGATCTTCGCCCGCCTCGGAGCGGAGGACCACACCGAGTACGACCCGAACTTCTGGGGCTACGCCGTCTACGGCGGCGAGGGATACGAGATCCGCGGCGGCAACCATCTCGCCGGCACCCACATGATGGGTCGTGACCCGTCGAGCTCCGTGGTCAACGCGGATCAGCGGTGCTGGGATTACCAGAACCTCTACCTGGTCGGCGGGGGCAGCATGCCGACGGTCAGCACGGCGAACGTGACGCTCACCCTCGCCGCCCTGTGCCTGCGCAGCGTCCGGGCGATGCTGGCCCAGCTCGACTCCGAGACCGCACCGATCGAGGTCACCGGCAACGGCGCCACCCAGCGCCAACCTCAGGAGGTGACCCGGTGACCGCGTCGACGATCCACGACCGTGACGACCTGATCAGCTACCTGCGGACGGCGATGGTGCTGGAGCACGCGACCATCCCCACCTACCTGACCGCGTACTACTCGATCAAGTCCACCACCAACTCCGACGCCGCCCACATCATCCGGGTGGTCGCGACGGAGGAGATGCTGCACCTGACCCTGGTGGCCAACGTGCTGAACGCCATCGGCGGGACGCCCGATCTGACCAGCCCCGGTTTCGTGCCGTCATTCCCGACCTATCTGCCCGACGGGGAGGACGACTTCACCATCGACCTGCGGCCGTTGTCCCCCGAGGCGGTGGACATGTTCTGCAAGATCGAGCGGCCGGGCAAGGCTCCCAGCCCCAGCACACGGCTGATACGCGAATCGGACGACGAACCGGCGCTGCTGGTTTCCAGTCCGACGGCCGCGGGGATGCGCTTCTACAGCATCGGCGAGTTCTACGCGGAGATCATCGAAGGGCTCCAGAAGGTGGCGGCGAACGACCCCGGGCTCTTCCGTGGGAATCCGGCCCGCCAGGTGGGGCCCGAGTCCTTCTACTCCGGCGGCGGGGTGGTCATCCCCGTCTCCGACCTGGACTCGGCCCAACGGGCGCTGCGGTTCATCGCCGCGCAGGGCGAGGGCCTCGATTCGGGCATGTACGACGGGGACGGGGAACTGGCCCACTACTACCGGTTCCGGCAGCTGCGGCTCGGCCGCTACTACCAGCTCGGCGACCACCCCGACGCACCGTCGGGGCCGCCGCTGAGCATCGCCTGGGACGACGTCTACAGGGTGAAGGTGAGTGCCAAGCTGGCCGATTACCCGGTGGGATCGGAGATCGCCGATGCCGCCCGGAAGTTCAACGCCGACTACGGGGCCTTCCTCGCCATGGTCACCCAGGCGTTCAACGGGCAACCGGGCTTGCTGCGGGAAGCCGTCTGGCACATGTTTCGCCTGCGCGACGTGTTCAACCGGCTGGTGGGCAATCCCCTGCCGGGCGGCGACGGCCTGCATGCCGCTCCCACCTTCGAGATCCCGACCACGGCCGGGTCGGATCCGGACGCCTCCCGGAGCGCCGGCGAGACAGCCCAGGCGGTGACGCGATGACCACCCCGTCGTTGGAGGAGTTCCTCTCGCTGTCGGTCGACCTCACCGCCTTCGAGAAGACCGACCTGCTCGGCACCGGTCTGGCCGACCAGTACCTGGCCAAGGTCCGTGCCGCCTGCGGCGACGAGGTGGTCACCGCCCTGCTGGAGGCACACCGGGCGGCCCGGGCCGACGCCGCCGGAGATGCCGGAAGCAGCGACCGGACAGTGCTTGACCGGACTCTGCTCGACCGCGCCCTGCGCCACCGGATCTTCAGCGACGACCGCCTCGGCCCGGTGGCCCGCAACGTGATCAAGCTCTGGTACGCCGGGATGTGGTACGGGCTACCGCCGGAGTGGACCGACCGCTACGGGGCTCATGCGGCGGCCGAAACCTCCACCGTCACCGCCGCCTCCTACCAGGAGGGGCTGCTGTGGCGGGCCATCGGGGCCAATCCGCCGGGTGCCAAGGCGCCCGGCTACGGCGCCTGGGCCGCGCCACCCCGCATCGAGGACCGCTACCTGAAAGGGGGAAGAAAATGACAAACCCAGGTGATCGCCTCGGCCCGGACCGGGTGAAGCTCGGTGTCTGCTGCACCCTGTGGTGGAACGACGATTTCCCCACCATCGACGCCGGAATCTCCTTCGGCCAGGCCGTGAGCGAGATGGCGCTGGCCGGCTTCCAGGGCTGCAGCATCGGGCACAAGTACCCCTCGGACGCCGCCGTACTCAAGGCCGCTCTCGATCTCCGCGGCCTGCGCGTGTCCGAGCCCTGGACGAGCACGTACTTCACGATCAGCAAGATGCGGCGGAAGACGATCGCCGCCTTCGAGGAGACGCTGGCCCATATCGGGGCGCTGGGCGGAAACGAGTTGGTCGTGGCCGAGTTCGGAGCCTCGTCGCACCTGCTCCCCGTTGATGTGTTCGCCAACCGCCCGGTTTTCACCGACACCCAGTGGGACGAACTCACGTCGGGTTTGGAAGAGCTCGGCAAGATCGCCAACTCCGCCGGGATGAAGCTCAGCTATCACCACCACATGGGTACCGGCGTCATGGACCGGGCCGACGTCGACCGGCTGATGGCCTCGACCGATCCGGACCTGGTCCACCTGCTGCTCGACACCGGCCACATCGCCTTCGCCGGCGACGATCCGCTGGACATGGCCCGGGCCCACGCCGACCGCATCGGCCACGTCCATATGAAGAGCATCCGGCCCGAGGTCGTGAGCCGGGTGCGTGAAGCGGGCCTGTCATTCCAGGAGGCCGTCGAGCTCGGCGTCTTCACGGTGCCAGGCGACGGCGCGATCGACTTCCGGCCCATCCTCGAGGTGCTGGCCGACGCCGATTACCAGGGGTGGCTGGTCGTGGAGGCCGAGCAGGACCCGAACAAGGCCATACCGCTCGAATATGCGAAGAAGGCCCGCGGCTACCTCGCCGACGTCCTGGGCTGGTAGCGAACGCCGGGTAGCGGCCGTTGGACCCCGTTCCGGCGGATCAGCCCACTCAGAACAGCGAGGACATCAGGAATGAACGCGACACTCAAGCGAGACATATTCTTCAGCTTCTTCATGTTCACGGCCGATCTCCGGCCGCAGGACTCCCGATACACGCGGATCCTGATCGATCATCTGAAGACCCTGACCGACATGGGCTACGACGGCTTCGACCTGCACATCGCCTCCCGGTCGGCGAACGTCGACCATCAGCTGGAGGTCGAAAGCTACGTCCACCTCAAGAAGGCCTTCGACAAGGCCGGACTGAACGGCGCGAAGTTCACCACCAACGTCGGGACCACGCGAACCTTCGACCCAACCTCACCCTATGAGCAACAGCGCGAACAGGCCCTGTCCTACCTCAGGTCACGCGTCGACATCACCCGGGTCCTGGGCGGCGACTCGATCATGGCGGGACCGTTTCTCTATCCCTATGGCGTCTTTCCTGTCACCGACGCCGATGAGCCCATCTGGAGCGACGCCCTCCAGGACTGGATGAAGCCGCGCTACCAGGCGGCACGTTCCATTTTCGAGGAACTGGCGGCCTACGCCGCGACCCGAGAGGTGAAGCTGGCCCTGGAGCCCATCAAGAGCTGGGAGTCGCCCCCACCCAACATGGTCTCGGAGGCACTGGACTTTCTCGACACCCTCGAACACTCGCGGGCCGGCGTCACGGTGGACACCGCGCAGGTCGTCATGGAAAGCCAGGGGCCGGCGATCTTCAAGGACAATATCGCCCGAGCCACCCGCCGGGATCGGCTCTACTACGTCCACATCTCCGCACCCGACCGGGGCGCGGTGCACGACAGCTGGATCCCGTGGGACATCGTCCTGAACGAGATCGAACCGGTTTATCGCGGGCCGTACCTGATCGAGGTGTTCAACGCGATTCCGCCGTTCGACAGCTCCATGCGCATGGCACGCCGGCGCTTCTGGCGGCCCGGTGAGGACGAACCCACGTCCGCCGCCAGCGCCTACGACGTCGCCCTGTCCGCGCTGGAGGAACTGCGAGACCAGATCACTCTGTCCGCCAAGGTTCGTTCCGATTCATCGCACCTGACCGCTACTCACGCCGGAGATGTCTGAACGGGCGCGAGCTTTTGATGAAATCGGGAGGTTCCCGAATGCTGGCTCAAGTGTCGGATCCCATCATCATGGTGGCGAAGCAGACCAGTGATGTGCGCATCCACACCTTCGTCGCGTCCTTCGAGTACGACAACATCGCGAACGCCACACACATCATCGAAACCAGGAACCAGCTGGTTCTCGTCGACGGTCAGTTTCTGGCTCCGTATGCACGGGCATTCCGGGACTACGCCGACAGCCTGGGCAAGCCGATCGAGCGGCTGTACGTCTCTCACCGGCACCCCGACCACTGGTTCGGCCTGGGAACCGCGTTCGGTGACATCACCAGCTACGCGTTGCCGGAAACCAGGAGCTTCATCCAGGAACACGGCGAGGAGTCGAGAAGTGACCACTGGAAACTCGGTGACCTCCTCCCGGACCGCATCGTCGTACCCGAGAAGGTCGTCAGCCCCGGCGAGGAGAAGATAGACGGGGTCAGATACATTTTCGATCGGGTGACGGATACCGAAATCGACTTTCACCTGACCATCAGGCTCCCCGAGGTGGGCGCGTATTTCACCCAGGACCTGATCTACAGCGGCACGCACCTGTACCTGACCAAGCACATGGACCACTGGATCAAGGTGCTGCGGGACATGCTGTTGTCGGACTACGAACTGTTCATGCCGGGCCATGGCCTGCCGGCCGACAAGAACGAGGTCGCCCGCAACAGCGAGTACCTTTCGGCCGCTCGTGAGGCGATCGGCAACGGGTTGACCGACGACGCCTTCAAGGAGTTCCTGATTCAGCGGTATCCCGAACGCAGATGTCCGGGGATATTCGACATCTACCTGCCCCGACTGTTCGGCGGTGCGAGCGACTACTGACCACGGAGGTGCGTGAACCATGGACGAGGAATACACCGTAGGACGGTACCTGGTGGACCGACTCCATCAACTGGGCCTGGAGCACCTGTTCTCCATCGCGGGCGACTACTCGATCGACTGGGTCAACCGGTACGTCACGCCCAGCGGCATCCAGCTCATCGAAGAGGTCAACGAGGTCAACGCCGGTTACGCGGCGGACGGATACGCGAGACTGAAGGGCATCGGAGCCCTCTGCGTCACCTACTCGGCGGGCGCGTTGTGTGCCGTGAACGCCGTCGCGGGTGCCTTTGTCGAGAAGGTACCGCTGGTGTTGATCAATGGCACGCCGAGCATCAAGAAAACGCTCACCTTCGAGCAGACCGGGTTCAGCGCGCATCACTTCATCAGCGGACGCGAAACGGATCTCCAGTCGTTCGAGCACATCACGGCGGCCGCCATCCGGGTTGACAATCCCGACATCGCGCCAAGGCTGATCGATTATGCGCTGACCCAGTGCATCAGCGAACGTCGCCCGATCTATATTGAGCTGCTCCAGGACATGGTTGACCTGGAGTGCGAGCGCCCAGAGGGCACGCTGCGGCCGGCCAGGATGCTGTCGGACGAGACCAGTCTGCGGGAGTCGCTGACCCGGATCGGCGCCAGGTTGGACAGCGCCAAGAGCCCGCTCATCTGGGTTGGTGTGGAGATCGACCGGCTCGGTCTTCAGAAGAAGACTCTGAGCCTGATACGGCAACTGAACGTCCCGTTCGTGACGCAACTCCTGAGCAAGTCGGTCCTGCCCGAGAATGATCCGCATTTTGTCGGCGTACTCGACGGCCAGGCGTCCTCGAAAGCCGTGACGGATCTGGCCGACAAGGCCGATTTCATACTGGCCCTCGGCGTGTGGCTGACCGACATCAACTCGTTGGGGTGGAATCCGGACTTCGACAGGACCGCGTTCGCGTCCTGGGACGCGGTCAAGCTGGGCACGTACTTCGGTGGAGAGGTCGCGCTGGAGCACCTCATCGACGGGATAGCGGCGAAACAGGTCGCACCCAAGGTGGGGAACGTGCCGATGAGGCAGACGTCCAGCACGCCGTCCGTGGGATCGGCCGTGGGATCGGCCGACGAGATCACGTACCAGGGCTTCTACGACTTCATGCAGCAGTATGTCGATGAGAACACCGTCGTCAGCAGCGACGCGAGCATGAACTACTTCGGGAGTCTGCTGCTCCATGTGCCCAGCCAGGGAGCGTTTGTCGCTCAGTCGTCCTATTCATCGATCGGTTACAGCGCGCCGGCGGCGACGGGTATCTGCCTGGCGAAGAGGAGCGAGCAGAGGGTCATCGTCCTCACCGGTGACGGCGGCTTCCAGATGACCGCGCAATGCCTGTCGACGCAGACTCGTTTCAGGCTCAACCCCATCATCTTCGTCATCAACAATGGAGTGTATGCGGTAGAGCAGTGGCTTGCCGATTCGTCGGTCTTCCATACCGACAAGCCGTTCTACAGGTCATGTGACCTGCACCCGTGGAAGTACAGCAAGTTGTCCGAGGTGTTCGGTTGCCAGGGATGGACGGTCGGCAACTACGGGGAGCTGAAGGATGCCGTGAACGGCGCTCTGGCGAACTCGGACAGCCCGTCGATCATCGAGGTGCGGGTGCCCGACAAGTCGATACCCGACAACGCGGACTGGAAGACCCAGTAACCGGACCCACGTTGACATGACACCCACGTTGACATGACACCGCCGAAAGGACGAGAACAGTGCCCACGAAGATCACCGCGATCTACGAGAACCCCAAGGACTCGGATGCCTTCGAGGCCGGTCACCAGGAGCAACTCGCCCTGGCGAAGAAGATTCCTGGTGTCCAGCGGATAGAGAGCGCGAAGGTCTGGCCGAAAGAGGATGGCAGCCCGACTCCGGCCTATCGCGTACTCGACCTGTACTTCACCGACTACGACGCGGCCAGCGAGGCCGTCACGACCCAGGAGGCGTCGGCCTTTGTCGGCAAGGTCTCCGAGTTGGCGACCGGCGGTGTCCGGCTGCTTTTCGCGGATGTCGAGGAGGCCTGAGCGCGACTGATCGACATGCCGGCCGGGACCCGAGCCGGTGAAGCTTGTCGACCGTTGGGTCAGGGCCCGTCCCTGACCCAACGGGATCGCGGTGTCAGGTCCTCCCGGCCGGCGTGCTTTTGTGGATCTTGGGCCGGCGCCGCGTCCGGGTTGCTATGCGCCGATGACGGGCGGGGCCGTCGGTGGCAGGTCTCCGACGATCGCGTTGCCGTTTTCCTCGCTGACCAGATACGACGGCGAGCTGTGCTCGTCGTCGTCTTCGCCACGGCCACGCGCGCCGCCCATCGGCCCACCGGCCATGCCGGAGCCGGACTTGGCCGCGCTGGCCGAGGACATGCCGGACCGGCCGAGCCCGCCCTCTTCCGTCGCGCGGATGCCGGAGGTGGCACCAGGTCCGCGGCTACCGGCCGAACTGCCGGAACCACTGCCGGAGCCGTAGCCACCGGAGCCATAGCCGCCAGACGAACCGCCGTAGCCGCCGCCACCGAACCCGCCGGCAAGGCCACCCGCGCCACCGAGGCCGCCGGTGGTGCCGTAGCCACCAGCATTGCCAGTTGCGTAGGAGCTGCCGCCGCTGGTGTATGGATTCGCGGTGCCGACACCGCCGTCATAGCCGGAGGTGTTCGTACCGCCGTAGTTCGACGAGCCGCCCGCGGTGCCACCGCTGCTGGGCGCACCCGCCACCGGAGCACCGCCCGAACCGGAACCGCCGGGTGAGTACGACGAACCACCGGCCGAGGGTGCGGCGGAATATCCGCTGCCGCCCGAGCCGCCGCCGTAAGAACCGCCGGAGCCGCTGCCCACGCCCACCGACCCGACCGAGGACGTGCCACTGCCCGACGAGGAACCAGCGGACGCCGCCGGCAGGGCACCGGTGTCGAACGCGGTGACCGTGTGGGGCTGCGTCGCGGTGACGTAACCCTTGTACACGGCCTGGTTCGTGCTGTCGGCCGAGCTGTTGGCCTCAACCGCCTTGTCGTAGTCCGTTTTCCAAAAGGCGATGTCCTCGTAGATCGGCTCGTCGGGCACCTGCTGGTAGGGCTGCATCTTGGCCTTCGCCGTGCTGTACGCACTGGCCTGCGAGGTGAGCACCGAGGACGCCTGCTGCGCCTTCGTCGAGCAGTCTCGTAGTTCCTGGACCAGCGGCTGCAGGGCAGCGTTCATCTGATCCGCTGCCCGACCGGTGTACGAGTCCCGGACGGCCTGAATCGTGTTGGCGAGGTCAGCCGCATCGCTGTCATGCTGGCTCGCCGCACTGGCCAGCGCGGCCGCCACCTCGTGCAGCGGCCCCTCACCCTTCACGTTCACATTGAACTGTTCCCACAGGTTCCCGCTGTCGTTAGCGGTGCACACCAGCGCATACGGATCAGACATCTCAACCCCCAGACTTCAAGAACGCGATCACATCCGGCGCCAACGCATTGGCCGGAGCACACGCATTCGTGTAATACTTGTAATCCGGCTCAGCAGCCTGCACGTAGATATGAACCGCTGCTTGGTCCGAAATAACCACAACTGTGGCACAGTCACCGGCTTGTGGTCCCTTCGGACCGGCAGCGGAAGCGTTTTCTGCCGGGTAGCCAGCGACGTCGCCAATCTTCTGGCTCCACTCGAGACCGGGTTGCCCCAGATTGGCTGGACCGCCGAAGTTCGGCAGGGCGGTTACACTGACCGACCCCTGGTTGCCATCAACCGGGTCATACAGGCAGCTTGGACCGGTACTCCCATCCGCCGCACTGGGCAAGCTCACACGGATGGCGCCAATGTAGGGTTCCAATTGCGCTGCGGTCAGAGCCGCACATGGATTGGAAGTCAGCTTCGCGAGGCTCAACGGATTCGGTACCGCTGGCGCGCTGCTCGTTGGAGCCGACGTGGTGGTCGTTGATGTCGAGCCGCTGGGTGTGGAGGAGCCGCACCCAGCGGCCAGGAACACCAGCCCACACCCCACCACGGAAGCCAGCTGGATTCGTCGCACGCTCAGGACCTCATCGTGTTGTCTTCGTCGGTCTGCTTGTAGTTCTTCAGCGCCTCGTTGAGGCTATTGATCTTATCCTGGAAGTCCTTCTGACGAGCCTGGTTCCAGTCCCTGCAGGTCTGAACAGCGGTCTGAGCCTGGTTAGCCCACCTGATGCTCAGGCATCGTTGCCCGGCGGCGGGGTAACCAGGTACTGATTGACCTTCGCTAGCCTGTCCGCCAGCCGGTGCTGGTGGTCCTTGAGGATCGCGATGAGTTTCTGTAAGTCCTCGTAGCTGACGCTGAAGCCTCCGGCATCGCCTGAAGCCATGAGCGACCTCCCCCAGTCGTGAAACGATCTACCGCGCGTCGAGGATGGCACGAGCGCCTACGGAGCGCCCCTCGCCCTTCACATTCACATTGAACTGTTCCCACAGATTGCCACTGGCATCGTTCGCCGTACACACCAGCGCATACGGATCAGACATCTCAGCCCCCAGACTTCAAGAACGCGATTACATCCGGCGCCAACGCATCCGTCGGAGCACACGCATTGGCGTAATACTTGTAATCCGGCTCAGCGGCCTGCATGTACACGTTGAATGCGGCTTGATCCGAGACAACCACCAGGGTCCTGCAGTCGCCTTTCTGTGGTCCCGTCGGCCCGGCCAGAGAAGCGTGTTCTGCCGGGTAACCGACGATATCTCCGGTTTTCTGGCTCCACTCGAGCCCTGGCTGCCCGAGATTGGCTGGGC
Source organism: Pseudonocardiaceae bacterium (assembly GCA_036384655.1). Classification (GTDB taxonomy): domain Bacteria; phylum Actinomycetota; class Actinomycetes; order Mycobacteriales; family Pseudonocardiaceae; genus DASVLX01. Next base: position 18,648 of record DASVLX010000113.1, on the reverse strand, counting down.
CACCAAAATTCGGCAGCGCGGACACACTGACCGCCGGCTGATTACTATCAGCCGGACTATACAGGCAGCTTGGACCGGTATCGCCATCCGCAGCACTGGGCAAGCTAGCTCGAATGGCGCCAATGTAGGGTTCCAATTGCGCTGCGGTCAGAGCCGCACATGGATTGGAAGTCAGCTTCGCGAGGCTCAACGGATTCGGTACCGCGGACGAACTGCTTGTCGGCGCCGACGTGATGGTGGTCGGTGTCGAGCCACTTGCTGTCTGGGAGCCGCATCCCGCCGCCAAGAAGACAAGTCCGCACCCCGCCACGGAAGCCAGCCGGATTAGTCGCACGCTCAGGACCTCATCGTGTTGTCTTCGTCGGTCTGCTTGTAGTTCTTCAAAGCCTCGTTCAGAGAGTCGATCTTATCCCGGAAGTCCTGCTGACGCGCCTGGTTCCAGGCCAGATAGCTCCGTACGGCCGGCTGAGCCTGGTTCGCCCACCGGATGCTCTGGGCGTCATTGCCCGGCGGCGGAGTGACCAGCTTGTCACCGATCTTCGTCGCCACCTGCTGGAGCCGGCCCAGGTGGTCTTGCAGAATCGAGATGAGCTTCTGCAGGTCCTCGTACTCGACGCTGAAGCCGCCCGCGTCGACTAAGGCCATGAGGACCCCTCCCCCAGTCGTGAAACGATCTACCGCGCGTAGACGATGGCACGAGCGCCTACGGAGCGCAAGCAACTGTGACTCAATGCCGGTCGGAGCTGCCGATAGATCACTCGATTGGAGCAGTGGTGAGCGCTTGATCAGCGCTTCATATGGACGCTCCGCAAACCTGTGTAGCCGTCCGGGGCGGCGGAGCGTTGCACGCTCTGCGCGGCCTCGGTGACGGACAACTGCGCCCAGCCCGGCACCTGGGCGAGCTTGTCGTAGAACGCCCGTGACGCGTGCACGGGATCGGTGACCTGCGCGAACGTTCCCCAGCCCTGGCTGGGCCGTTGCTGGAAAAGCCCGGCGGAGTCGCGGTCGCCGCCGGACAGGTTGACGAGCTTGGACTCCTGCAGCGCGGTGGCCAGTGCGACCGTCACGGCGTGGTCGGGCATCCCCATCCGCAGGCCGACTCCGGCGATGGTGGCCGCGTTGTCGGCCTGGGTGGGGCTGAGCACATAGCTGTTGGTGGCCGAGAGCGGGCTGCTGCTGGTCGATCCGTTCGACCCGACGGTGCTTGCCCGAGGTGGCGACGACACAGGCGGGGACGGGCTTGACCACCGGGTGAAAAAGCGTCCACAGACCGAAAATCCCGGCGCCGACCAGTGCGATCACGGCCAGCACGGACACCGTGACGATGATCCGTCGACGGACGCTCGTTGAGGCAGGCCGAACAGCGGATGCAGCGCAGCGCCTGCCGGTCGACCCGGATCGGCCGGCGCCGCGTCCGGGTTGTTCGAGTGCCGGGACGAGAACCAGGGGGCGAATCCTTCGACAACGCCGTGCGGGGCCGCTCGGGTTGCTATGATCGCCGCGCCAGATCCGGGGTCGGGGAACAGGGGGAGCCATGGGCATTTTCGACAAGATCCGCGGCGAGTTCATCGACATCATCGAGTGGACCGATGACAGCCGGGACACGATCGTCTGGCGGTTCCCCCGCTACGACAACGAGATCAAGATGGGCGCCAGGCTCACCGTGCGCGAGTCGCAGGCTGCCGTCTTCGTCAACGAGGGCCGCGTCGCCGACGCCTTCCCGCCCGGCATGTACACGCTCGAAACGCAGAACATGCCGATCCTGTCGACCCTGAAGGGCTGGAAGTACGGCTTCCAGTCCCCCTTCAAGGCCGAGGTGTACTTCGTCAACACCCGGCAGTTCACGGATCTCAAGTGGGGCACGCAGAACCCCGTGATCGTGCGTGATCCCGAGTTCGGCATGGTCCGGCTGCGTGCGTTCGGGGCGTTCTCGCTGCGGGTCGTCCAACCGGCCGCGCTGCTGGGCGAGCTGGCGGGCACCGACCCGCAGTTCCGCACCGAGGAGGTTTCCGAGTTCCTGCGCCAGCTGATCGTCGGCAAGCTGGCTCCGGCGCTGGCGTCGTCCGGTGTGCCCATGCTCGATCTGGCGACCCAGCAGGGCTCGATCGGCGACAGGCTCGCCACCGCGCTGTCGCTGGAACTGCACTCGATGGGCCTGGAGATCCCGAAGTTCATCATCGAGAACATCTCGCTGCCGCCCGAGGTCGAGGCGGCCATCGACAAGCGTTCGCAGATGGGCGTGCTGGGCAACCTGGACCAGTACGCGAGGTTCCAGACGGCCAACGCGATCGAGAACGCGTCGTTGAACGAGGGCGCGGGCGGGGCGGGTGTGGGGATCGGCCTGGGGATGGGGCTCGGTGAGACGGCCGCGGCCGCCATGCGCCAGCAGTACCCGCAGGCGCCCGCCCAGCAGTACCAGCAGGTCGCGCCGACTCCCCAGCAGCCCGGACCGCCGCCGCTTCCGCCGGTGGAGCAGTGGTTCCTGGGTGCCAACGGCCAGCAACTGGGTCCGTTCGACCGCAACGGGCTGGCCCAGCAGCTCTCCGCGGGCACGCTGACCGCGAACACTCTGGTGTGGCGCAACGGAATGACCGGGTGGGCGCCCGCCGGCCAGGTGCCCGAGCTGGCGCCGCTGTTCGGCGCCGTTCCACCGCCGCTCCCGCCGCGGGCGTGACGTCACAAACCGGGATCCGCAGGAAAGAGAGCGTGCGTCCGTGACCGACGTTCCGGCCCAAGCGGCCTCCTCCACGTACCCGTGCGGCGGCTGTGGCGCCCGCGTGCGGTTCGCGCCCGGCACGAACGTCCTGCGGTGCCCATACTGCGGGTTCCAGCAGGAGATCACGCGCGGTGACCGGCAGATCCACGAGGTCGCCTTCGCCCAGCTCAGCACGTTGCCGCGCAAGCCGGTGGCCAACATCGGCACGTACACGCTGGCGTGCCAGCGGTGCGGGGCCCGGACCGAGACGAACGAGGTGGCGAGCCTGTGTCAGTTCTGCGGTTCGCCCCTGGTGGTCGAGCCCACGGCGACCGGGCAGATCGTGCCGGAGGGCGTGTTGCCGTTCCGGCTCGACCACAACGGAATGCGTGACGCGCTGGGCAAGTGGGCGTCCTCGCGATGGTTCGCCCCGTCGGCGTTGAAGAAGGTCCGTGAGGCGGAGTCCACAAAGGGCACTTACGTTCCACACTGGACTTTCGATTCGCAGACCTTCTCCGAGTACAACGGGCAACGCGGCGTGTATTACTACACGACCGAGATGTACACGGAGAACGGCCAGACCAGGACGCGCCAGGTCCGGCACACCCGCTGGTACCCGGCACAAGGCACGGTGCAACGGTTCTTCGACGACCTGCTGATCCCCGGCAGTCTCGCGGTACCGCAGAAGAGGATCAACGCACTGGGCCCGTGGCCACTGCTGGAGGCGCAGCCGTACCAGCCCCAGTACCTGGCCGGGCATTTCGCGCTGCGCTACGACGTCGAGCCGGAGAACGCGTTCGAGACGGCCAAACAACAGATGAGCACGGTCATCCGGGAGGACTGCCGGCGCGACATCGGCGGTGACGAACAGCGCGTGCAGGAGGTGCGGACCCAGCACGACAACGTCACGTTCAAGCTGATGCTGCTGCCGGTCTGGATCGCGACCTACCTGTACGCGGGCCGCACCTTTCTGGTGCTCATCAACGGCCACACCGGCGAGGTCCAGGGCGACCGTCCCTACAGCAAGCTGAAGATCTCTCTCGCGATCCTGGCGGTCGTCGCCGTCGTGGCCCTGATCATCATCCTGGTCGCGACGAGCGGACACTGAGTCACACCCTGCTGGTCGAGGGGCCGCCCGCTGGTCGGGTGGCCCCTTTTTCGTTGCCGCCACGCGCCTGCCGGTGATCGTATACAAACGTATAAGACGCTTGTATAGATCTCTGCTAGGCTGTCGAACGTGAGTCATCGAGTCGAGGGCCATCGAGAGAAGTTGCTCGCCGGGGCACGCCGCTGCCTGTACGAGAAGGGCTACGCGCGGATCACCGCCCGGGACATCGTCGCCGCGTCGGGAGCGAATCTCGCCTCCATCGGCTACCACTTCGGCTCCAAGGAAGCGCTGTTGTCCGCGGCGATCATCGACGGGCTGACCGAGTGGGCCGACGAGATCAGCCAGGTCGTCCCGGCCAGCCAGGTTGTTCAGGGTGACCGCACCATGAGCTCGATGGAGCGGCTGGAGTTCACCTGGAACGGGATCATCAAGTCGTTCAGCACACACCGGCCGCTGTGGGTGGCCAGTGTCGAGGCGTTCGCGCAGGCCGAGCATCTGCCGGAGGTGCGCGAGCGACTCGCGGCCAGCTACCGCGACGCCAGAGTCGGGCTGGCCAGGGTGCTGGTCGAAGCCGCCGGTGACGAGCGGACCGCGGACGCGATCGGCTCGTTCCAACTGGCCCTGATGGGCGGGCTGACCCTGCAGTGGCTCATCGATCCCGACAACGCGCCGTCCGGAGCGGACCTCGCTCACGCGCTGCGCGTCATCACCACGCTCACCACCGAAGCCGGCCATCCGTCGGCCTGAGGCCGCCTTCGGCCGGGCCGATCAGTGACCGACGTGGAGAGAATTCCACCCCCAGAACACCCAGCAAGACCAGTGTGCCCACCGGGCGCCGCTCATGCCGTTTCCGTCCGTCCTCAGTAGATACCTGGCACAGCAAAGGGGAGCTCGCCGTGCAGACACGAGAAGCAGTGCAGACACGAGAAAACGTCCGGCCGACGGTCGCGGTGCGACTGGATTCGGTGGACAAGATCTACGGCCGGGGCGACAACGCGGTGGCCGCGCTCAGGAAGCTGACGATGAGCTTCGGCACCGGCACGTTCACCGCGGTGATGGGACCGTCCGGTTCCGGAAAGAGCACGTTCCTGCACTGTGCCGCCGGCCTCGACCAGCCCACCTCGGGCACCGTGCTGGTCGGTGGCACGAACATCGGCGAACTGGACGAGGTGCGGCTGACCAGGCTTCGCCGCGACCAGATCGGCTTCATCTTCCAGTCCTTCAACCTGTTGCCCGCGCTCACCGTGCGGCAGAACATCATGCTGCCCGCACAGTTGGCCGGAAGGCGAGTGGACAAGCGCCTGCTGCGGGCCGTGGTGACCCGGGTCGGCCTGACCGAGCGGCTCAATCACCTGCCCGGTGAGCTGTCCGGTGGCCAGCAGCAGCGGGTGGCCATCGCACGGGCGTTGGTGACCAGGCCGTCCGTCGTGTTCGCCGACGAACCAACCGGCGCACTGGACACCCGGACCGCGGCGGCCGTGTTGGCGTTGTTGCGCGAGTCGGTGACCGTGCTGGGCCAGACCCTGGTGATGGTCACCCACGATCCGGTCGCGGCGTCCTATGCGGACCGCGTCGTGTTCCTCGCGGACGGTCGGTTCGTCGGCGAGTTGCGCCAGCCGACCCCGGACGCGGTCGCAGAGCGCATGACGCGCCTGGGCGCATGGAGTTCGGACGCGGCGGAGACCTCGGCCGTGGCGATGGGAGGCCAGCACTGATGTTCACCATGTTCCGACTGGCGGCGCGCACGCTGCGATTCCGCACCACCGCCTTCATCGCCACGTTCGTCGCGATGTTCCTGGGCGCCGCCATCGTGATGGCGTGCGGTGGACTGATGGAGACCGGCATCCGGATGGCCGCCCCGCCGCAGTTGTTCGCCGGTGCGCCGATCGTGGTCACCGCGCCGCAGACCTACCACTCCGCCGCACTGACCGAACAGAGCCACCTCGACCCCGCCCTGGTGGACACCGTGCGGTCGGTGCCCGGCGTGGCCGACGCGGTCGGCGTGCTGACCTTTCCGGCCACCGTGGTGGTCAACGGCCACCCACTGCCCGGTGCGGAAACACCGCCCGGTGCGGAAACCTGCTACGGGCACAACTGGACCGCCGCCGAGCTGACTCCGTACACGCTGGTCCGGGGCGTGGCTCCGGCCGGCGCGGATCAGGTCGTGCTCGACTCGGCACTGGCCGCCGCCTCCGGAGCCTCGGTCGGTTCGGCGATCACGGTGACCGCCGACGGCGACACGCGGACATTCACCGTGGTCGGTATCGCCAGGGACAGCACCGCCACGGATCGCGCCGGGCAGCCGAGCAGGTCAGCGATGTTCTTCTCGTCGGCCGAAGCCCAACTACTGGCCGGCACCGGCGGCCGCGTCGACGCGATCGGCGTGCTGCCGGCGCCCGGTGCCAGCGTGCCCGCGCTCGGTTCGGCCGTGTCCGCGGCGGTCAACGGCCGGGCCGTGGTGCTGACCGGCGACCAGCGGGGTCTGGCCGAACTGCCGGGCACGCTGGCCAGCCAGAAGACCATCACCATCCTGGCCGCGATCTTCGGCGGCTTCATCGTGCTGATCGTGGCGTTCGGCGTCGCCTCCACGCTGGGCCTGGCCCTGCGGCAGCGGCAGCGCGAGATGGCCCTGCTGCGCGCCATCGGCACCACCTCGGCGCAGCTGCGCGGCATGATCCTGGGCGACACCATGGTGCTGTCGGTGCTGGCCACCGGCCTGGCCACCATCCCCGGCCTGCTGCTCGGCAAGGTCCTGTTCGGACAGTTGACCGCACACGGCGTGGTGTCCGGTTCGATCGTCTTCCACGAGGGCTGGATCCCGACGACCGTCGGCGCGGTCGTGGCGATCGTGGCCGCGCTGGGCGCGACCCTGTTCGCCGGCCGGCGCGCGGCGCGCACGAAGCCGGTTGCCGCGCTGGCCGAAAGCGTCGTGCAGGGCAGCTGGTTCAGCGTGGGCCGGCTGCTGCTGGCGCTGTTCTTCCTGGTGAACGGCGTGGGCCTGGCGATGATCACGGCGACCGTGATGACGGACGGGCCCACCCTGGCCAGCACCGCGGGACCGGCGTCGGTGCTGTTCGCCATCGGTCTGGCCCTGCTGGCGCCGGGCCTGACCAAGGCGATGGTGCTGGCCCTGGGCTGGCCGCTGCGGTGGGTGTCCGGGCTGTCGGGCTACCTGGCCGTGCGCAACGCGACCACCAACACGGTGCGGATGGCCGGCGCGGTCACGCCCATCGTGCTGTTGATCGGCATCGCCACCGGCACGCTGTACATGCAGTCCACAGAGGACGCCGTGTCGGCACGCGGCTACGCGAACAGCATGCGAGCCGACTACCTGCTCGGGTCCACGACCGGTGGGTTCGCGCCGGGCGTGCTCGGCGCGGTGCGTGCCCTGCCCGGCGTGGCCGGCGCGTCGGAACTGGTGACCAGCACGGGCTTCGTCGACTCGGACGGCGGCTCGACCATCACCATGCGCGGAGTGTCCGCCAACGGGGTCGAGCGGACGCTCTCGGTCGACCCCGTAGCCGGCTCACTGACCGGCCTGACCGGCGACACCATCGCCCTGTCCGACAGGCAGGCCAGCACGTACGGGGTGAAGGTCGGTGACACCCTGCCGATCCACTTTGGCGACGGCGTCGCGGCCCATCCCCGGGTCGTCGCGCTCTACGCGGACGACCCGAACCAGGAATTCCTGCTGCTGCCGGCGGAAACCCTGGCCCCACACACCACCGCCGGCCTGCCCACCCGGATCATGGTCCGCGCCGCGCCCGGCGCCGACACCGCCACGCTCACCGCCGGGCTCGACCGGATCGCGGCCACCGTCCCCGGCGCCTCGGTGGCCGGCCGTGCCTCGCTGGTCAGCCAGAACTCGCAGATCCAGCAGATCCTGGTGTCCGCCAACTACACGATCGTGGGCATGATCGTCGGCTACGCCGCCATCACCGTGATCAACTCGCTGGTCGCGGTGACCGGGAAGCGCCGCCGCGAGTTCGGCCTGCAACGGCTGACCGGCGCGACCCGCGGTCAGGTGATCGGCATGGTCGGCGTGGAGGGCGTCCTGATCGCGGTGATCGGCACCGTGCTGGGCACCATCGCCGCTGCCACCACCTTCGTGCCGTACAGCCTGGTCAAGAGCGGTTCGCCGATACCGTCCGGCGGGATCGGCATCTACCTGGCCATCATCGGCGGCTCACTGGCGCTGGTCTTCGCCGCCACCCTGCTGCCCGCGTGGCGCGGCATGCGTACCGCACCCATCGAGTCGGTGGCCACGGCCGACTGAGCATGGCGCTGGTAGCGCGGCGCTACCAGCGCGGATGTGGTTTTCGATAGGCCGGCGATATGCGCCGGTTCGTAGCATGGAGGGCATGCGTGTGTTGGTCGTCGAGGACGAGCCCTACCTGGCGGAGGCCGTCCGCGACGGGCTGCGACTGGAAGCCATCGCCGCCGACATCGCCGGTGACGGTGACACCGCCCTGGAGCTGTTGAGTGTCAACGCCTACGACATCGCCGTCCTGGACCGCGACATTCCCGGGCCCTCCGGCGACGAGATCGCCAAGAGCATCGTCGCCTCCGGCAGCGGCATGCCGATCCTCATGCTCACCGCGGCCGACCGGCTCGACGACAAGGCCTCCGGGTTCGAGCTTGGCGCCGACGACTATCTCACCAAGCCGTTCGAGCTGCGAGAACTCGTGCTCAGGCTCAGAGCGCTGGACCGCAGGCGCGCGCACAGCCGGCCGCCCGTTCGGGAGATCGCCGGTCTGCGGCTGGACCCGTTCCGCCGCGAGGTCTACCGGGACGGCCGCTATGTCCCACTGACCCGGAAGCAGTTCGCCGTGCTCGAGGTTCTCGTCGACGCCGAAGGCGGTGTGATCAGCGCCGAAGAGCTCCTGGAACGGGCCTGGGACGAGAACGCCGACCCGTTCACCAACGCGGTGCGCATCACGGTCTCGGCGCTGCGTAAGCGGCTCGGCGAACCCTGGCTGATCGCCACGGTGCCCGGGGTCGGCTACCGCATCGGCACCGGACCGGACGCCGGAGGTGAGGCAGGCGAGCGTGGATAGGGAGCCCGGGTTCAGCGTTCGGCTCAAACTCACCCTCAGCTACGCCGGGTTCCTCATGATCGCGGGTGTCCTACTGCTCGCCGCGGTGTGGTTGTTCCTGCTGCGAGGCGTGCCCGTCAGCATGCTCGTTCCCAAACTCTCCAAATTCCCGAGCGCCCTGGACCCACATAATTTCGGCGTGGCCGCCTTCGGCCCGGCGGCCGTCCTCGTGCTGGGGTTCCTGCTGGTGTTCGGCCTCGTGGGTGGGTGGATTCTGGCCGGCCGGATGCTCGCGCCGCTGACTCGCATCACCGACGCCACCCGCAGGGCCGCGCGCGGGTCGCTCTCGCACCGGATCGAGTTGCCGGGCCGTCGGGACGAGTTCCGGGAACTCGCCGACGCGTTCGACGGCATGCTCGCGCGGCTCGAAGCACACGACGCCGAACAGCGGAGGTTCGCGGCCAACGCCTCCCACGAACTCCGCACCCCGCTGGCCGTCACGCAGACGCTGCTCGACGTCGCCCGCAGGGATCCGGACCATGACAACGGCGAGCTGCTGGCACGCCTCCGCGATGTCAACGGCCGAGCGATCGACCTCACGGAGGCATTGCTGCTGCTCAGCCGCGCCGACCAACGGTCGTTCAGCCGGGAACACGTCGACCTGTCCCTCATGGCGGAAGAAGCCACCGAAACGCTCCTCCCCCTCGCGGAGAAGCACGGCGTCACCGTCGAGACCTCCGGGGACGTCACCCCGACCGTCGGCTCGCGCGCGCTCCTGCCGCAGATGGCCACGAACCTGCTGCACAACGCCATCGTCCACAACCTCCCTGACCATGGCGCCGTGTGGGTCAGCACCAGCGTTCGCGGCAGCACCGCCGTGCTCACGGTCGAGAACACCGGCGAGAGGCTCAGCCCGCAGCTGGTCTCGACACTCACCGAGCCGTTCCAACGCGGGACCGAACGCAGACGCAGTGACCAGGCGGGTGTCGGCCTCGGCCTGGCGATCGTCAAGAGCATCACCCAGGCGCACGACGGAATCCTCACCCTCACTCCCCGGCTGGCCGGGGGCCTCCGCGTCACGGTGCGGCTACCCACCGTCCGGCCGCACAACGGTGGATGACGCGGCATTCCCTCTCCCATCCCCGGCTGGCTCGGCTATGTGATGGGAAAATCAAAATACGTGTCGGGATAGGGTTCGTCGTGCAGCGTGTAGTGCCACCACTCGCTGTCGTACCGATCAAATCCGCAGTCCGCCATGATGGAGCGGAGGCACTGCCGGTTTCTCGCTTCGACGGGCGTGATTCCGCTCGCGCCATGATGTGAGATCGGGTCCATGAGATCATGGCGGCCACCCATGCGGGCAAGTTCGCGGGTCGCGAGGTGATAGAGCGTCAGATCGACGGTGCTGCCCCGGCTGTGGCCCGACCTGGCGGCCACATATCCCTGTTCGAACATCTCGGATCGGTCGATATTCGGGTAGTGCCGAGCCTTCGTCCGGCCATCCTCCGGCAGTTCCGACCAGCGCACGAAACAGTCGACGGCGCGTTGCGGCCGATACCCGTCCCACAGGAGCAGGCCGAAGCCAAGGGTCCCGGCCTTTTCCTGTGCTCTCTCCAGGGCCACGCACAGGGCCTTCGTGCCGACGATGCGATTCGCCGCGTACCCGTCCACCGGCTTGCCGGTGAAGTTGTCCCAGGTGGCGTACTTGGCATCCCAGCGTATTCCGGGCACGAACTCGTCCACGAAGGCAAAGTCCTCCCTCATTGGGCTTTCCCCGTCAACGCCAACGACATGATCCGGTCGATTACTTCGGCGAGCCGCAGGCCCGCGGCCGCCATCATTCGCGGGTAGCGGCTGTACGAGGTCATGCCGGGAAAGGTGTTGACCTCGTTGAGGACCACTGTTCCGTCCTCCTTCAGGAACATGTCCACCCGCGCCAGTCCCCGGCACCCCAAAGCTCGGTACACGGCCTTCGCCGTCTCCTGGACGAGCGAGCGTGACGCTGCCGAGATGTCGGCGGGAACGATCGGCGTCGAGTTTTCGGAACCGCTTTCGGGTGTGCTCTCCTGATGGATCCTGAAGAAGCCATGAGAAAGCGCGATTCTATCTACCTCGCCCGCGATCAGGTCCGGATCGTTCCCCAGGATCGCGCATCCGATCTCGCTGCCAACGATGGTTTCCTCGATCAACACCTTCGAGTCGTACCGTCGCGCCGCCTCCACCGCACTCAACAGTTCTTCCTCGCGAGACACCTTGCTGACGCCGAAGGATGACCCCGAGCGGGCCGGCTTGACGAAGACGGGATAGCTGAGCCGGTGGGGATCCGGATTCTCGTTCGCCGTAACGGTCCAGAACTTCGGTGTGGCGATTCCCGCGCTGCTGGCGACGATGTAGGCGAGGGACTTGTCCATGCACAGGGCGGAGCTCTGGATATCGCAGCCGACATAGCGGATGCCGGACAGTTCCAGCAGGCCCTGTATCGCACCGTCCTCGCCGAGCCTGCCGTGCAGCACGGGCAACACGAGGTCCAGGCTGATCGCTTCGTATTGTCCCCGCTCCAGGACCAGGAGTCCGTGGATGCTTCGGTCCGGTGACAGTATGGCCGGACGGCCGCCGTTCTCCCAGTCCGAGTCGGGACCGTCGCACAGCCTCCAGGCGCCGCCCGTCGTGATGCCGATCCAGAACGGTTCGTACTTTTCGGTGTCGAGGTTCTTCGCGACCTCCCGCGCGGACTTGACGGAGATGGGATGTTCTTCGGAAGCGCCACCGAAGATGATGCCGACCTTCAACCTATGCATGCTGTTTCCCACTTTCAAAGTTCAGGCAGTTGATGAGACAGTTTTCGACGGTGTCCCGCAACGCGTGGTCGGTGTAGTAGGCGGTGTGCGGGCTGATGAGCACGTTCGGCAGTTGTTGTAGCCGCGACAGCGCCGTGCTTTCGATGGGCTTGTTTCGGCAGTCGGTGTAGAAGATTCCTTCCTCGCCTTCGAGGACGTCCAGCGCCGCCCCGCCCAGCCTGCCGCTTTCCAACGCTGGAATGAGAGCGTCGGTGTCGAGAAGTGAACCACGTCCGGTATTGACGATGAAGGCGCCGTGCTTCATCTGCCCGATACGTTGACGATTGAGGATATGGTGCGTATCCGCGGTGAGCGGCGTGTGCAGCGTGACGATGTCGCTGCGCCGAAGCAGTTCGGCGAGCAGAACGTAGTTGGCGGGTGTCCTGGGGTGATTGTCGGAGGCCAGTACGCGGCAGCCGAAGCCTCGCAGCCTGTCCATGACCGCCGTGCCGATGCGTCCCGTTCCAATGATCCCGACGGTCAGGTCGCGCAGTTCTTTCCCGCGCGCGTCGCTGAGCCTGTAGTCATAAGTGTCGGCGCGGCGGATGATGGACTTCGCATGACGTACGGCCATCAGCATCATCATCACCGTGTAGTCGGCCACGCTGTCGGGCGAGTAGGCGACATTTCCAACGGTGATGCCAACGCTCGCCGCGTATGTGACGTCGACGTGGTTGTACCCGATGCTTCTTGTGGAGATGTACGCGACACCGGCTCGGCTCAGTGCGAGCAGCGTTGGATTGGTGACCTGCGTCTTGTGGCCGACGCTGATGCATCGGTTACCGAACGCCAGTTCAACATTGGCTTCGGATACGGCCGCGTCGCTGATGGTTGGCAGGACGCCCAGGCGAGGTGCCATCTCCGCGAACAAGGCTGCCTCGTCCCGGTCGCATCCATAAATCGTGATTCCCGTTGTTGGGACGATCGGGGAGGGCGACGACACCGGCGATCTGGTGCGGCAGGCCGCCGTTCGTGCTGGTTCGCTGTAGCTCATGCCTCCCATTCAAGGGAGCGTGATGTTGCCAGCCTGTATCCGATTTTCTATACGCCAACGATATCTTGCGGGCGGGCTGGCTGATTCGGCCGAGGGCGTTCGCGCCTACCGTGTTCCGCCGCCCTGCGCGGACACCGAGTGTGTGGGGACGACCGCGACGTGCCGTTGCGAGTAGTGCAGGGGTGAGGCCACGAAGGCTCCAACCGCGACCAGGGCGAGCACGGTCCCGACCGAACACACCCTCGTCATGACCCTGGCTGTCCTCGCCCGGAGCCTGCGGCGTGCCAGGGCGAGCAGGCCGATCCCGGCCAGGCCGCCGACGGTGTTCACGACGAGGTCGGTGACGTCGGAGTTCCCGACGGCCAGGACGTACTGGGCGGTCTCCAGGAGCAGGCTCGCCCCGGCGACCACGCCCACGGCCTTCCACCACGGCCACGACGGCGCGAGGAGGCGGAGGTAGACCCCGAAAGGCACGAAGAGCAGGAGGTTCGCGACGACCTCGAAGGGTTTGCTGGGACCGTCCCCGGCACCGGGCGCGAACGGGATGAGCTTGATCTGGCGCAGCGCGCCCCCGCCGATGTACGGGATCTCGAGCTTCCACAGCACGATCCAGGCGAGCAGGGCGAGGTAGACCACGAACAGCACGACCAGCAGGACGCGCTCGCCCTCTCGGGTCGGCTTCTTCTCCAGGACAGACACTTCAGGCTCCACGACGACAGCGACCCTCAAACCTAGCGGCGCATCCTGAATCGAAGGCGCGGCACCCGGTCGCCCCGGATGACCACCTGCTCGGCGGCGCCGATCGACCCGAGAGCCAGACCAAGTACACCAGTCAATCCGGAGTGATGTTGCCAGCCTGTATCCGGTTTTCGATACGCCGACGATATGCGGGTTCTCGTCGTCCTGGCCCGGTCCGGCCGTGTAGCCGCGCAGCGCGTTCCTAGTGGCGGCGGTTGGTATGCCAGACGTCGGGGACACCGCTCCGCCAGATCGGCTCGCAGCTGGACTTGCACGCCGGGATCGAGGTGCCGGTCACCACGCCCTTGGCGCCTTGGTCCTTGAGGGTCTGCGGACCGGTGATCTCCACGTGCTGTTCGGGTGGCAGGTTTCTCCCCTCCCGCACCGGGGCTGGACCGACCTCGAACCCCTTGGGCAGGTATCCCTCGTGCTGTTTCAGTTCCGCCCACGCCTTCGGGTCCGCCACGGTCACCACGTACTTCATCTCCCCATTGACGACGCCGGCACTGACTCCCACGGTGTTCCGCTGGTGATCGACGCCCAACTCCTTCAACTGACCCTTGATTTCGTGCGACATCTGATTGAGTAGCTGCCCGTCCGACGCGTTGAATGCCTTGGTGAACGTGGCGACGTCGGTGGAGCACTGGCTGTGTGTGGGCCGTTGGAGGTCAGCAGGTCTGGGCGGCGACTCACCCGAGTTATTCGCTGGCCTAGTCGGTTGTGCCTCTGCACGCGCCGTTTCGGGGATGCCCGGACCCTTCGTGGCGGCGCCCTTCTCGGCAACCGGGGCGAGCGCCAGTATGGCGTCGACCAATTGGGCCTTCTGCCGCGCGTCCGTGGCGTTGTCGCCGCCGAGCATGTACAGGCTCTGCCAGACACCGCCGAGAATTCCCTGCTGGCCGCTCGGATCCATGGCATGTGCCAGCCGTTGTGAGTCGGCCATGACGACGTCGCGGAGCGTCGGGCTGTGCTCCTTCCGGTACGCCTCCTGTTCCTGGGCCTGCCACTTGCGGGTGGCCTCCACCTGGCTCTTGGTGGGCGCGCGGAACTCCATCTGGGAGCGGTTCTGGTCCAGGTTCGGCGCGGCGGGCCTGCGCTCGTCCGGCATCACACCTCGCCGCACCAGTTCGTTGCGAAGCTCGACGAAGCTGAACGCGATCGGTCCAGGCTTGACCACCCCCTCGACCTGGAGGACCTTCAGCACCTCCTTCGGATCGGCGTGCAGTGCCTTAATAATCGCCTGCTCGGCCGCCATCTCCTCGTTGGCGGAGTGCTGAGCGTCCAGCGCGCGCGGCTTGGATTCCGGCCCGCCGATCCGCTCTGGATGGCCTTCGATGGTCACTTCCTTGATCGTGTGGACCTGACCGGCCGGTTGGGAAGGTTGGTTGGTGGGGCCGATGCCGGTGGGGCTCGTTGGGGTGGCTGACGGCGTCGGGATGTTGGTCGCCAGCAGCAGGTGTGCTCGGCCGGAGTGGGCGGGACCGGGCGCCGGCTCGGCCTTGACCGGCTGGTCGGCGTCGGCCGACCGCCTCGCGCCGGATCGTTGTGGGGAGTCCTGCTGCCGCATGGTGTCGCTGGCCGGCTTTGCCGAGCGGGTGTCGTCCTGGGCCGTGCCCGCCGTATGGTCGGTACTCGCCGTCCGATCGCCGTCCACTATGGACATCTTCGATTCGTGGGCGATCAGCGAGCCGGGAGCCTCGACGCGGGACGCCTCGGTCACTGCACGCTGGCTCGGCTGGCTGGCCCGCTCGGCGCTGGGTGACTCCGACTCGGAGGTGCCGCTGGTCGCGGCGCCGTGGTCGGTGCTCTTCTCGGCGCGATGCGGCTCGGTGGCCGGCCTCGACTTGTCGGACGGCGTGCCCTGGTCGGACCGGGTGGCGGTGGTGACGCCGGCGTCACCACCTCGCTCGCCCCCCGGGGGAGCCGAAGACGCGGGATCAGCGGGTTTCGACGATGCGCCGGCCGAGTCCTGGCTCGCCGGACCGCTTTCCGGTGTTCGGGACGACTCAGCGTCCGCGCCGGCCTGTTTCGCGGTGTCGGTCTGCTGCGACCCGGCGCCGCCGCTGGCGTCCGGCGCGGCGCCGTTGTCACCGCCGCCTTGGGCACCGGCACCGCCTTTGTCGCCGCCGCCCTTGTCACCGCTCTTGTCGGCACTGCCTTCGGGGATGCCGCCCGCGACGGGTCCTCCGGACTGGGCCGAGTCCTTCTTCGTGTCGGGGCCACCGCCACCGCCACCGCCGCCACCGCCGCCACCACCGCGCGCGCCACCGCCACCCTCCGGCTTCGGCGCCCGCCTGTTGTCCCCGAGCACGAACGGATTGGCCGGGTCCTTGGCCGACCCCGTGACGCTCAGCTGGTCGAGGTCCACAGAGGACACGTACTTCCGGCCGAAGTCACCGGAGTCCTTGCCACCCGAGCCGGGCTTGCCACCGCCGTCCTGGCTGTCGGTCCGCTGGTCGGAGCCGGACTTGGCCGCGTCGGTCGCGCCCGCCTGGCCAGCCACGTCCACCGGACGCCGCTGATCCGCCGGACGCTGCTGCTCCGGTGGGGGTGTGCTGGTCGTCGTGGAATCGAACGCACCCATGTCGGCCTCACTTCAGGGCGGAAAAGAGGACAAGCGGCCACGCACAGTCGATGAAATTCTCAAGCAGACCGGGCAACCGGTCGGTGCCGACCGCGGTCTCGATCGCCGACGGGCGGCGGGAGCCGTAGCTGACCGCGTCCACCGCCGCGGCGTTGTCGAGATCGCGGAGCAGCCATTCCTCGACGACCCGCTGCTGCTCGTCGCGGGTGTCACCGGGGATCCGGCGCCGCAGCCGGCGTTCCCACTCCGGGACGCGCGGGTCGGGACCCGGCCCGGGCGCGGTCCCCAGCCCGCGCCGGACCAGTTCCCAACGGTACGGGATCGCCAGATAGTCGAGTTCGTCCGCCGGGCAGGGGTTGGCCGAACCACCGAGCATTCCGGTGAGCACCGCGTGCACGTGGCCGGCCAGTGCCTCGCCGTCGACCCCGGGCCGCAGCGACGGCGACCGAACCGCGACCGCGTCGTCGACGGCGTGCGACAGGGCGCAGTCCACCTCCCGGGCCGGCCGGTCGGCGTCGGCGAGGACGGCCCGCACGGGGTAGGTCGGCACCGGGACCTGCCTGCCCGCCAGATGCGCCACCACGGCCAGCTCGGCCCACCCGGTCAGCCACGGGAACGCCGCCAGCAGGTGGGCCGCTGCCCGCATCTCGCGCAGCGTGCACGCCCGCACCTGGCACTCACCGCCGCAGGTCCGGCTGCGCCGGCGGATGAGCGGATCGACGGCGGCCACCGTGCCACCCGGTTTGTCCTCCACTGTGGACCCGTCGGGCACCCGGACGAGCAGCGGGCGGTCCATCCCGTCGGCGAACACCGCGGCGTCGCCGGGTCGGAGGGTGACGAGGTAGCGCGACTGGGCGTCGTCGACGTTCATGGTGGCCCCGACGGTGTCCCGGTCATCCTTGGCCGGCAGCCGATGCACGATCTTGACCGCGGTGTTCTTGATGACGTCCGAGGTCAGCTTGCTCGGGATCTGCTCGGCGATGACCAGGCCCTCGCCGTAGGCTCGGACCTCGGCCAGCAGCGCGGCGAACATCTCCACCGCGTGTGCCGCCGCGCCGCCCACTCCGGGCTCTGGCCGGCGTAGCAGCCGGTGCGCCTCCTCGATCACGGTGAGATGGCGCAGCCGCGGCTTCGGCTTCCCACGGTTGGACGCCCACAGCTGCTCCGACAGCCGCATCAACACCGCGCCCATGAAGAACGCCTTGTCCGCGTCGTCGCCGACGTGCTCGATCTCCAGGACCACATTGCGGCGGCAGAGCGCCTCGAAGTCCAGCGGGTGGCCGCCCTCGAAGAACCGGCCGGCGGTGCCCAGTCGCAGGCTGCCCAGCCGGACCTTGATGAAGCCCTGCACGTTGTCGGCGATTTCCTTGCCGTAGCCGATGTCGCTGACCACCGCGGCGGCCACCCGCTGCAGGTCGGACAACATCGGATAGCGCGGGCTCGGTCCGCCACGCTCGTCCTGTCCACCGTGGATGGATTCGCCGAGGGTGAGGTCCCAGCCCAACTCCTCGTAGCACCGGGTGAGCGCGGCGGACAGGATCTGCGGGAACGGTTCCTGCGCCTCGAACGCGGCCAGGAACAACGCGCGCAGCAGGTCGGCATGGGCCTGCAGCGGGAAGCCGGGCGCGGGTTGCAGCGGGTTGACCCCCGCGGGCGCGCGGTCCGGGTGACCGGGCCGGATCACCACCACGTCCTGGCCCAGCCCGGCGAGCCGCTTGGCCATCAGCGCGTACTCGGCCTTGGCCGGCTCGATCACCAGCCAGGGCAGACCGGCCCGGGACGCCTCGGTCAGCAGGTGGCGGACGGTCTGCGACTTGCCGGCACCGGTGGCGCCACAGACGAAGGTGTGCCGGTTCAGCGCGGCACCGCCGAGCGTCAGGTCACCGGCCTCGACGCCGCCCTCGTCCAGCACCGGGCCGAGCCGCAGCCCGTCGTCGCCGGGCTGCTCCGGGGTCACATCGAAGCCGTGTGGCTCGACCACACGAAGGCCGGGCAGCTCCCGCTCGGGTGGCCGGGTGAGCGCGACCAACAACTCGGTGCCCGCCGTGAACGCCACCGGAGCGTCCATTGTCGACAATGGTGGCCCGGCCGGTGCCATCACATAGGGCAGGCCGTCCAGCTCGGCCGCCGCGCACAACATCGCGGCCGCGGTCCGCGCGCCACCCGGGTCCTCGCTGCCGACCAGCACCCGGATCCGCCAGCCGCCGCTGTGCTGTGCCCGGCTCAGCTCGCGATGCCGTGCCTGCTTCCGTTCCAGCTCAACCCGTCTGGCCTCGCCGACCTCACCGCGGGTCAGCGGCAGGATCTCGTTGACCAAGGTCCGTAGCTCGGGCTCCAACTCGGCGGCGGCCAGCGGCTCGGCCAGCACCAGCCAGGCGAACGGGCCGCGGACATGCGCGACGTGCCGGTCGAAGGAATCCCGGCGCGTCACCGGCGGCTCCGGCTTGTTGCCCGCCGGTGCCCACAGCGCGTCCGGTCGCGCCACGCACGGCACCCAGCAGCGGAACGCGCCGAACAGCTTCTCTGCGTCCGGAGTGGACAGTTCGGTGCCGGACGCGCCGGGCGGGAACAGCAGCGCCCGGACACCGCGGTCGGCCGGCCGATCGGTGCCGACGGTGTCGGTGCGGACGGTGTCGGTGCGGACGGTGTCAATTCG
>DASVLX010000112.1:0-7005 GCA_036384655.1 Pseudonocardiaceae bacterium | reverse complement strand
GTTCGCACCGCGACCGGTCGCGCGCGGGCCCGCGAGGCGTTGAACCTACCCGAGGACGCGATCGTGATCGGCGCGGTCGGACGGCTGGCGTATCAGAAGGCGCCGGAGGACTTCGTCGCCGCGCTGCACCGGATACGCCGGCCCAACATCGTCGGGCTGTGGATCGGCGGTGGCACCCCGCCGGCGGTGGATCACGCCCCGGACGGGGAAACCCGGGTGCGGTTCGTCGGTGACCGGCCGAATGTGCCGGACCTGTTGCCCGCCTTGGACATCTTCGCGCTGCCGAGTCGCTACGAGGGCCTGCCACTGGCCATTGTGGAGGCCATGGTGTGCGGGGTCCCGGTCGTCGCCACGGCGGTCAACGCGGTGCCCGACGTGGTCGTGCCGGGCGAGACGGGCCTGCTGGTGCCGCCCGGCCGCCCCGATCGGTTCGCCGCCGCCATCGAATACCTGTTGGATCATCCCGCGACGGCCGAACGGTTCGCCCTCACGGCGCGACGGAAGATCGCCGGACGGCATGACGAAAACAGCCTGGCGGCGTCACTGTGCGAGGCCTACTCGGGGCGAACCCCGGGATCGGCGTTGATCACTCGAAGTGTGCGAGTGACCGGCTCGACCTAAACTCCGAGTCATTCCAGGGCACGTCGCAAGGGGACAGTGATGAGCAAACTGGTACTCGCCAGCGACCATTGGCTGTTCGTCGACGCGCTCGCCACGCTGTTGGTTCAGCGTGGGTTCGTCGTGGCCGGCATCGCGGACGCGGGCACCGCCGTGATCGAGGTCGTCGGCCGGCACAGACCCGATGTGTGTGTGCTGGACCGGCCGGCTGTCTCCTCGAACATCTCCGCCAATGTCTGCACCGACTCGGTGCTGCCGGACCCGATCGGGCGAATTCGGTCCGTCAGCCCGGAAACCAAGGTGCTGGTGCTGACGCCGGATCATGACGGTCCGGCGCTCGGCCAGGCGCTGCGCGGCGGCGCCGTCGGGCTGCTGCGCCGCTCCTGCGGCATCGACACGCTGACCGGGGCGATCGACCGGATCATGCGTGGCGAGCTGGTGATCGACCTGCCCACCGAGCCGGTGTCCCGGCGCGGCGGCGAGGCCGCGGACGCGCATCGGTTGGCCGCCTACCTGACCTGCCGGGAACGCGAATGCCTGGCGCTGCTGGTGGAGGGCCTCGGCACGACCGCGATGGCCAAGCGACTGGGCGTCTCGACGATGACCGTGCGCAGCCATGTGCAGGCCCTGTTGACCAAGCTCGGCGTGCACTCCCGGCTGGCCGCCGCCTCCTACGCGGTCCGGCACGGCCTGCTCAACGAGGTCGCCGGCTGATCAGGTCGGCTGATCAGTAGAGCCTGATCAGTAGACCTGATCAACGCGGCCAGCCGGGGCGGGTCCGGTCATCTCGCACCCTCACACCGTTCGCCAGAGGTCGTTGAGCGAGTCGGCCAGGGAGATGGTGGGCCGCCAGCCCAGTTCCTTGCCGATCGCCGAGATGTCCGCCTGCTGCCAGGCAACCGCGCCGGACAGCGATGATCCGGAGGTGGTTTCGAGGACGCGGCCCGGGAACTCGGCGATGTCGACCATGGTGTTCACCAGGTCGCGGACCACCACGGCACGGCCACCGCCCACATTGAGCACCGGACTGTCCAGTGTGGACGCCATCGCCGCGGCACAGACCGCGCGGGCGACGTCGCGCGCGTCGACGAAGTCCCGCACCGCGTCCAGCGGACCGAGCCGCACGTCGTCGCCCTCGGCCCAGGCCCGGGCGATCGAGGTGGCCAGCCTGCCGGGCAGGCTGTCGGCGGGCGCGCCCGGGCCGACCGGGTTGAACACCCGCAGGGTCAGTGCGTCCAGTCCCGCTGCCCGGCCGAGGGTGACCAGTTCGGTGCCGGCCAGCTTGGTGGCTCCGTAGTCGGCGACCGGCCGGGGTGGGGTCGCCTCGGTGATCGGTATTCCGGGTTCGGTCGCGCCGTATTCGGCGGCCGAGCCCAGATGCACCAGCCGCGCGGCCGGCGCGTAGCGCAGCATGGCGTGCACCAGCGCCGCCGGACCGAGGATGTTGGTCGCGGCCAGGCCGGCGGTGTCCCCGGAGGTCGCCCCGGAGCAGTTGATCACGACGTCCGGCCGTAGGCCGGCGAGCACCGCGCCGATCCGGTCGGCCCCGTCGACGCCCAGGTTCAGCCGGACATGGCCGGTCGCCCCATGGCGGGGGCTGGCCGGCGCGGATCGGGAGGCGGTGCGAACCCGCATGCCGGGCTGGCCGGCGAGCAGGTCGAACACGTGCCGCCCCAGGAACCCGCCGGCCCCGATCAGCAGCACCTGGACCATTCGTCCTCCTCGACGGGGTCGGTTATTCGCCCAGAGAACTGACCACAAACGACGACGCGCTCGTCGTTTCACCGGCCTATCGGGACCTACCGGGGCTTGTTACAGCGCGTTGAAGACGTTCCGTGATGAGTGGGATAGCCGAATGGAATGGGGGCGCGGCGAAGGATACGGGACGAATCCTGGCCATCTCCGGCCGCGGGATGGAGATCACTACCGACCGTGTCGCCGCCTGTCCATGTTGTCCGTTTCAGATGATATATCCGTAATCGCGGGTGCCGCCCACGCTGCTCCGATGCGGGTAGCGGAGCTACCGTCCGTAGTGGTGTCCGCACGAGTTGTGGCGCCCCGTGGATCACAACATTGAGATAACGGTTAAACGTGAACGAGGCGAATCGGCCATGCGGCGGTGTGCCCGGGAAATTATTGACGGTAGCGGCGGAATCGCTCCGCGAGTACGGGATCGGTCTCCCACCACAACCGCGTCGGCTCGGCCGCCGCACCGGGTTCGAGGTCGGCGGCCGCCGCCTCGACGGCATCCTGGGCGTCCAGCTCCCGGTCGATCTCGGCGGCCTCGCGCCGGTCGTCCGTGGACATCCGGTTCAGCAGCGCGCCCAGGAAGGGCAGCCCGGCGAGATCACCGAGGATCCACAGAATCCCGGCGCCGACGATCTGGTCGGTGCGCATGCTCGGCCCCCAGGTCCGGTGCAGCGCCAGGTAGTAGTCATGCGCCACCAGATTCGGGCCCAGCCACAGCACGAGTCCGAGCGCCGCGTCGAACATGACCTCCGCGAAGGAGATCGCGATCGAGATCATGTGCGGGTACTTGTGCGGCACCGGGTCGAGCTGCAGGCGTGCGTAGAAGTAGAGGAACCCGGCGACGAGCAGGTGCACCCGCAACAGCGCGTCCACCCCGGACGAGCGCAGCGCCGCCTCGTAGTACCCGGTGAAGTACACCAGCCACGGCGTGACGATCAGCAGCACCGAGCCGGTGGCGGGGAAGGTGAGCACTCGGGCCGTCCGGCTGGCCAGCACCCGACGGATCCGGTCGGCGCCGGACGCCGGCAGCGTCGCCAGGGCCAGCGCCAGCGGCGATCCCATCGCCAGCAGCAGCGGGGCGACCATCAGCAGCACGATCACGACGGCGGCCCGCACCCAGAACAGCGTGTCCGCGTAGACGCCGAGGAACGAGCTGCCGCACAGCACGATCAGGCCGACGCCGACCCCCCAGGCCACCGCGCGACCGCGTGGCCAGGGTTCACCGCGCCGGGCCAGTGCCCGGTGCGCCCACCAGTACCAGCCGCCCAACAGCACCGCGAGCACCAGGGACAACGGGTCGAACCGCCATGAGGTGAACACGGCGGTGAGGTCCAACGGCGGCAGAATCGCGGCAGTCCGCATGGTGTCTAGTCTGACGTCCTCGCGGCGAATTACGCGTCAACCGAACAGGGATTCCGTGCTACGTCGGGTGGCGGCCGGGACTCCCGGGCCTGACCATGATCCGAACAGCACGCCACATCCATGGGAGGTGAGCCGTGCAGGTTCTCGGTGCCGCGAGCCTCCGGTTGAGCGCTGGTCCGATCGACTACATATTGATCGTTGTGTATTTCGCGCTGGTACTCGGGATCGGCGCGATGGCCCGTAGATCCGTGTCGTCCAGCCTGGACTTCTTCCTGTCCGGCCGGTCGCTGCCGGCCTGGGTCACCGGCCTCGCATTCATCTCGGCCAACCTGGGCGCGGTCGAGATCTTCGGTATGACCGCCAACGGCGCTCAGTACGGCCTGCCGACCGTCCACTACTACTGGATCGGCGCGATCCCGGCCATGGTGTTCCTCGGCCTGGTGATGATGCCCTTCTACTACGGCTCCAGGGTGCGCAGCGTTCCCGAGTTCATGCTGCGCCGGTTCGGCAGGTTCGCCCACCTGGTCAACGCGATCAGCTTCGCGCTGGCCCAGGTGCTGATCGCGGGCGTCAACCTGTACGCGCTGGCCACCGTGGTGAATGTGCTCCTCGGCTGGCCACTGTGGGTGTCCATCATCGTGGCGGCCGTGATCGTGCTCGCCTACACGACGCTGGGTGGGATGCGCGCCGCCGTCTACAACGAGGTGATGCAGTTCTTCGTGATCGTCGCGATGCTCGTGCCGCTGACGCTCGTCGGACTGCACCAGGTGGGCGGTTGGAGCGGGCTGGTCGACAAGATCAACGCGATCGATCCGAGCACCGCCGCCGCACAGTTGCACTCCTGGCCGGGCACCAACATCACCGGCATCGGCAACGCCACACTGTCCGTGCTCGGCATCGTCTTCGGACTCGGATTCGTGTTGAGCTTCGGTTACTGGACGACCAACTTCGCGGAGGTGCAGCGTGCGCTGTCCGCGCGCAGCATGTCCGCCGCCCGGCGCACCCCGCTGATCGGCGCGTTCCCCAAGACGCTGATCGTGCTGGTCATCGTCATTCCCGGGATGCTGGCCGCCGTGCTGTCGCCTGAGCTGGCCGCGTACAAGGCCAGCGGCGGCACCCTCAACAACGGCGTCACCTACAACAACGCGATCGAGCTGTTGATCCGGGACCTGCTGCCGAACGGCATGCTCGGAGTGGCGATCGCCGGCATGGTGGCTGCGTTCATGGCCGGCATGGCCGCCAACGTGAGCTCGTTCAACACGGTCTTCACCTACGACATCTGGCAGACCTATGTCGTCAAGGACCGCCCGGACGAGTACTACCTGCGAGTCGGCCGGATCATCACCGTGGTCGGCTGCCTGGTCGCGATCCTGACCGCGTTCATCGCCGGTGGTTTCAACAACCTGATGAACTACCTGCAGACGCTGTTCAGCTTCTTCAACGCCCCGCTGTTCGCCACGTTCATCCTGGGCATGTTCTGGAAACGGATGACGCCGATGGCCGGCGGCATCGGGTTGATCATGGGAACGGTGTCGGCGGTGACCGTTGACGCGCTGAACCGGCACATGTCATGAACCTGTCCGACCAGGGCGCGAGCTTCCTCGGCGCGATCGCCGCGTTCGTGGTGGACATCGTGCTCAGCGTCGCCATCTCGTATGTCACCAGGCCAAAACCGGATGCCGAGCTCAGCGGGCTGGTGTGGTCGTTGACCCCGCGCGACGCGCTGCGGCAGGCCGAGGTCGGCGAGGACTCCGGCTGGTACCGCAGGCCCGCCGTGCTCGCCGTCGGCGTGCTGGTGCTGGCCGTCGCGCTCAGCATTGTGTTCTGGTGAGTGGACTTGAAACGGGAGGCTGTGTCGTGAGTTCCGAGGTGAGTTCCCCGAAGCGCGGCGCCGGGCTGTTCGACCTGCGCCTGATCATCGCGGTGCTGTTCGGGATCTTCGGGTTGGTCGTCACCATCACCGGGTTGGTGGTCAAGGCCAAGGACGTCAGCGCCAGCGGCATCAACGTGGGAGTCAACGTCAACCTGTGGACCGGCATCGCGATGCTCATCCTGGCGGCCCTGATGGCGTTGTGGGCGCTGCTACGGCCAGTGAAGCTGCCTGCGGACGGCTGATTCGGTCCAGTTCGGGGCTTGTGCGGGCGTGTAGAAAAGAGATCAAGCTCATTCCGGTACCGAAGGGAACTTCAGTGCGGAAGATCATCAACGACCCGTCGACCGTGGTGGCCGAGTCGCTGCGCGGCTTGGCCACCGCCCATGCCGAACTGCTGAGGGTGCGGACCGACCCCGCCGTGGTGATCCGCGCGGACGCCCCGGTGCGCGGCAAGGTGGGGGTGGTTTCCGGCGGTGGCTCCGGGCATGAGCCGCTGCACACCGGTTTCGTCGGACCCGGCATGCTCGACGCCGCCTGCCCCGGTGAGGTGTTCACCTCTCCCTACCCGGACGCGGTGCGCGCGGCGATCGCCGAGGTCGACGGCGGTGCCGGTGTGCTGCTGCTGGTCAAGAACTACACCGGGGACGTGCTCAACTTCGAGACCGGCGCGGAACTGGCCGCCGCGGACGGCGTGGACGTGCGGACCGTGATCATCGACGACGATGTCGCCGTCCAGGACTCCACCTATACCGCCGGCCGGCGGGGCGTCGGCGGCACGCTGCCGCTGGAGAAGATCGTCGGCGCGGCCGCCGAGCGTGGCGTCGACCTCGACGGCTGCGAGGCACTGGCCCGCCGGGTCGTCGCGAACGTGCGGTCGATGGGCATCGCGCTGGGCGCGCCGACCGTGCCGCATGTCGGCCGGCCCAGCTTCGACCTGCCCGAGGGGCAGATGGAGGTGGGCATCGGCATCCACGGCGAGCCGGGCCGGGAGCGGCTGCCGTTGGAGTCCGCCGAGAACATCGTGCGCCGGCTGTTGCACGCGGTGCTCGACGACCTGCCCTTCCAGGCCGGCGACCGCGTTCTGCTGTTCACCAACTCGATGGGCGCCACGCCGCTGCTGGAGCTGTATCTGGCGCATGGCATCGCCGAACGGCTGCTCGCCGAGCGGGATATCGCGGTCAGTCGGCGGCTGGTCGGACCGTACGTGACCAGCCTGGAGATGCTGGGCATCAGCATCACCCTGCTGCGTTTCGACGACGAGATGATCGATCTCTGGGACACGCCGGTGCGCACGGTCGCGCTGCGATGGGGCCGGTGCTGGGCCGCGCCGGGGTCAAGGGCGTGCTCCTCGCGCTGCGGGCCGCCACGAAGGTGATCATCGAACATCGGGACGAACTGGTCGA
>DASVLX010000111.1:0-5262 GCA_036384655.1 Pseudonocardiaceae bacterium | reverse complement strand
TCGCCATCTCCGCCCTCCGCCTCGCCGGCCACACCAACATCGCCCGAGCAAACCGACACATGGCCCGCAACACCACCCGCCCCCTCACCCTCCTCGGCATCAACAAATCCTAAAAGGACACAACTTTGACGGAACCCTGCCAGGGCGGGTGGGGGCTGAGTACCTGCGCTGACACGGCTTCGCGAGCATCCGAGAATGCCGCCTCGCGCCACGCGACCAACCGCCTTCCAGGCGGCTTCGCGAGCGGCCCGAGAACGCCGGCCCGCGCCGGCTGGGACGGCGGTCAGGTCTGCCGGATTCCGTCCACATATATCTCGGCCTCCTTGTAGAAGGCGACGAGACCGGCGATCCGCTGGCTCTCCGGCAGCGGTGTCGGATAGGACCAGGCGACGTTCTGATAGACCCGGTCACCGACGCGCACCGACCAGTACTCCGCCGCGCCCTTGTACGGGCAGCGCGTCACGGTTTCGGACGGTTCCAGCAGATCGAGCCGGATATGCGTTTTCGGTAGGTAGTAGCGCACCGGCAGACCGGTCTCGAACAGGAACCGCGCATTGGTCGACTCGGCGATCGTCACGCCACCGATCTCGATTCGCACCGGCCGGGAACTCGGCAGGATGTCGATCCGGGTGTACGGGCTGCGCGCGTGCACGAACACCTCCTCGTCCTCCTCGAACCAGGCGTCCATGGCGTTCCAGTCGAGACGGAAATGGCCGCGCAGCTCGTCGATCGGTGATTCGGCATAGTGCAGCGCGGCCCCGGCCGCCTTGCGGGCGCCGACCGTGATCGTGTACCGCTGCGCGTCACCGCGACTCGGGGAATGCACGGTGTCGCCGTCCGGGGTCAGCACGCCGTTGGCGATGTCGCTGGCCGGAATGTAGTAGGTCGGGTAGTAGGGCGATTCCCAGACCAACAGCGGGCGGGCGGTGTCGGCGACCGCCGCACCGCCCAGATACGCGCGCACCCGCTTGTGACCCAGCTCGGTCCGGACCCGTCCCCGGCTGGTCGTGGCTGCTTCCGAAGTAGTCGTCATCACAACCTCCCTGTGACGCCCAACATAGCCGCGAACGAGCAACTGTGGGCCCCAGCAAGGCGGCTGGTTGACGCGATCAGGTGATCTGACCAGCGGTTCTGATCAGTCCTGGTGATCGGGTGGGCGGCGGCGGGCCGTTGCGAAGCGAGGCCGACCGGCCAGGTCGTCGTGGTCCTCGACCTCGTCCAGCACCCTGCGGGTGGCCAGCAACTCGGGCACGGACTCCCTCTGGCTGTCGTCATGTTCGATGGCGACGAAGCCGCCCTGCCGCAGCAGCCGCGCCGCCATGGCGATGACCGGGCGGATCACGTCCAGCCCGTCCGGGCCGGCGAACACCGCGTCCGCCGGATCATGCTCGGCCACCTCGGGCGGCACCGGCGTGCCCAGCGGGACATAGGGCGGATTACTGAGTACCAGATCGACCATTCCGTCCAGTTCGGACAGAAGAGTGGGCTGGCCGACGTCCCCGGCGTACAAACGGATCGGCGGGTCCCCCGCCTCGGCCCGCACCTCGGCGTTCTGTCGTGCCCAGGCCAGCGCCGACGGGTCACGCTCGACCGCGTGCACGGTCGCGTCCCGCCGGGCATGCGCGGCGGCCAACGCTAGCGCGCCGGAGCCGGTGCAGAGATCGACGATGACCGGTTTGTCGACGTCGCGGATCTTCCGTAGCCCCCAGTCCAGCAGCAGGTCGGTTTCCGGCCGGGGCACGAACACGCCGGGCCCGACGCCGACCGTGATCGACCCGATCGCCGCCCATCCGGTCAGGTACTGCAGGGGTTCGTGTTTGGCGCGCCGCGCGACCAGCTTGCCGATCGCGTCGATGACCGGCGGATCAACCAGCGGGATCAGCGGCAGCCGGGTTCGCTCGACGCCCAGCACATGGGCCGCGATCATCTCCGCGTCCACCCGCGCGCTGGACACGCCGGCGGCGGACAGCACACGTTCGGCTTCCAACACGGCCAGCCGCAGTGGTTGTCGGTTCATCACACACCGGCCGCGATGCGCTCGGCGCGATCCGCCTCGGCCAGCGCGTCCAGCACGGCGTCCAGGTCACCGTCGAGCACCTGGTCCAGGTTGTACGCCTTGTAGCCGACCCGGTGGTCGGAGATCCGGTTCTCCGGGAAGTTGTAGGTCCGCACCCGCTCGGAGCGGTCCACCGTACGCACCTGGCTGCGCCGCGCGTCGGACGCCTCGCTGGCGGCCTTCTCGTCGGCCAGCGCCTGCAACCGGGCCCGCAACACCTGCATGGCGCGGGCCTTGTTCTGCAGCTGGCTGCGCTCGTTCTGGCAGGACACCACGATCCCGGTGGGCAGGTGGGTAATCCGCACCGCCGAGTCGGTGGTGTTGACACTCTGACCGCCATGCCCGGACGACCGGAACACGTCGACGCGCAGGTCCTTCTCGTCGATGTCGACCTCGACGTCGTCGGGCTCGGGATAGACGAGCACGCCCGCCGCCGAGGTGTGGATACGGCCCTGCGACTCGGTGACCGGCACCCGCTGCACGCGGTGCACGCCGCCCTCGAACTTCAGCCGCGACCACACGCCGTCCGGACCGTGGCCGCGCGCCTTGATGGACACGGTGACGTCCTTGAACCCGCCGAGTTCACTGTCAGTGCCGCCGAGGATCTCGGTGTGCCAGCCGCGCCGCTCGGCGTAACGCAGATACATCCGCAGCAGGTCACCGGCGAACAGCGCGGACTCCTCGCCACCCTCGCCGGACTTGATCTCCATGATGATGTCGGAGCCGTCGTGCGGGTCGCGTGGCAGCAGCAGTTCGGTCAGCCGGGACTCCAGCGCGGGCAGTTTCGCCTCCAGCGCCTCCGCCTCGGAACCGAAGGACGGGTCCTCGGCGGCCAGTTCCCGGGCGGCCGCCAGGTCGCCGCGAGCCTCACGCAGCTCGTGAATCGCCCTGGCCACCGGCCCCAGTTCGGCATACCGGCGGGACAGCTTGCGCGCCAGCGCCTGGTCACCGTGTACGGCCGGGTCGGCGAGTCGTCGTTCCAGATCGGCGTGCTCGGCCAGCAGCGCGTCCAGCGCCTCCGGCACCGCCCTACTCACTGTTGCTTCCTTCCCCGCACTGACCCCGAAACATGACGGTGGCGCCCGTCCACCGCCGCGCGGCCACGGCCGCAAGCGGGGGAACGAGCGCCACCGACGGAGTTACTTCTTGCGCTTGCCGTAGCGCGCCTCGAACTTGGCGACCCGACCACCGGTGTCCAGGATCTTCTGCTTGCCCGTGTAGAACGGGTGGCAGTTGGAACACACCTCGACGTGGATCGCACCAGACGCCTTGGTGCTGTGGGTGGTGAACGAGTTCCCGCAGCTACAGGTCACGGTGGTGACGACGTAGTCGGGGTGAATGCCAGCCTTCACTACGAATGTCCCTTTCCTCATGGCCGCCGGGTCCCGCGCGCGACCGCGCGAGTGAACCGGAGCCGGACTCGGCCAATCAGTCTGCCAGACGGGTTGGCGCACTTCAGAACGCCCCCAAGACCCGAAAGATTCCGGGCCTCAGGGCCGTCCCCAGGTTCTCCCAGGTGGCGCGGTACAACACCCACCGCCGTTGGAGGTGGATGGCGGGCAAGGCCGCAGGCAGCCCCGCGCCACCTGGGACGGCGGTTAACGCCGGCGATCGCTTCAAAGATCGTTACCCGGTGTCGTCTTCGCCACCTGCATCAGGAACTCGATGTTGGTCCTGCTCTTACGCAGCCGGTCCAGCAGCAGCTCGATGGCCTGCTGGCTGTCCAGTGCGTGCAGCACCCGGCGGAGCTTGTGGGTGACCGCCAGCTCGTCCGGCGACAGCAGCAGCTCCTCCTTGCGGGTTCCGGACTGGTCGACGTCGACGGCCGGGAACACCCGCTTGTCGGAGATCTTCCGGTCCAGCTTGAGCTCGGCGTTGCCGGTGCCCTTGAACTCCTCGAAGATCACCGTGTCCATCGTGGACCCGGTCTCCACCAGCGCCGTGGCGAAGATCGTCAGCGAGCCACCGCCCTCGATGTTGCGGGCCGCGCCCAAGAAACGCTTCGGCGGGTACAGGGCGGTCGAGTCGACACCACCGGACAGGATGCGTCCGGATGCCGGCGCCGCCAGGTTGTAGGCCCGGCCGAGGCGGGTGATCGAGTCGAGCAGCACGACGACGTCGTGGCCCATCTCCACCAGCCGCTTGGCGCGCTCGATGGACAGCTCGGCAACCGTGGTGTGGTCCGACGGTGGGCGGTCGAAGGTCGAGGCGATGACCTCACCCTTCACCGACCGCTGCATGTCGGTGACCTCTTCCGGCCGCTCGTCCACCAGCACGACCATCAGGTGGCACTCGGGGTTGTTCGTCGTGATCGCGTTCGCGATGGCCTGCAGCACGGAGGTCTTACCGGCCTTGGGCGGCGACACGATCAGTGCGCGCTGGCCCTTGCCGACCGGCATGACCAGGTCGATGACCCGGGTGGTGAGCAGGTGCGGCTCGGTCTCCAGCCGCAGCCGCTCGTTCGGGTACAGCGGCGTCAGCTTGGTGAACTCCGGACGGTTCTTGGCCTGGTCCGGGTCCAATCCGTTGATCTTGTCGACCCGCACCAGCGGGTTGAACTTCTGGCGCTGCTGCTCGCCCTCACGGGGCTGGCGCACCACGCCGGTGATGGCGTCACCGCGACGCAGCCCGTACTTGCGGACCAGCGACAACGAGACGTAGACATCGTTCGGGCCGGCGAGGTAGCCGGAGGTACGCACGAACGCGTAGTTCTCCAGCACGTCCAGAATGCCGCCGACGGGCAGCAGGACGTCGTCCTCGCGGATCTCGGTCTCGGCGTTACCACCGGACTCGCGTCCGCCGGAACGCCCGCGACGACGGTCCCGGAACCGGCGGCTGCGACGGCCACCGCGCTCGTCGTCGTCGTCACCGTTGTTGTTGCCGTTGTTGCGGCCCTCGCGGTTGTTCGGCCGTTCACCACCGGGGCGGTCACTCTGCGGCCGGTTACCGCCGCGCTCACGCTCGCGGTCGCCGCGCTCGCCACGCTCCCGCTCGCCGGTCTGGCCGCCGCGGTCACCTCGATCACCTCGGTCGCCGCGGTCACCTCGGTCACCTCGATCAGCACGGTCACCACGATCACTGCGATCACCGCGGTCGCGCCGCGCCTCGTGCTGCTGCTCGCCGCTGGGGGCGGCAACGTCGGACGCGGACTCCGTGGCCGGCTTCGCCTCACTGGTGGCGTTCGGTGTGCCGTTCGGGGCGGTCTG
>DASVLX010000110.1:0-13715 GCA_036384655.1 Pseudonocardiaceae bacterium | reverse complement strand
CGCGAACCGGCTGATGATCTCCAGTGCCGCGGCGGCGTTCTCGTCACGCACACCGATGCGCCGCTGGTACGGCGTGTCGATGATCCGGTGGCCCGTCACGTCGGTGATGTCGAGGACCTCGGGTTCGCGGCGTGCCGGCTGTTCCCGCCGCGCCGCGTCGGGGTTGACGGGGAAGGGCTTCGCCGGCTCGTAGTAGATCTTGGCCGCGGGCACCGAGACAACCTCCCGCTCCGGGTAGCGCAGCGCGGAAAGCCGTCCCCCGAACACGCACCCGGTGTCCAGGCACAGGGTGTTGTTGATCCACTCGGTTTCCGGCACGGGTGTGTGGCCGTACAGCACCATCGCGGTGCCCCGGTACTCGCTGGCCCACGGGTAGCGAACAGGCAGGCCGTACTCGTCGGTCTCACCGGTCGTCTGCCCGTACAGGCAGAACTCCCGGACGCGGCCGGACGCCCTGCCCTGGAACCGCTCGGGCACGCCGGCGTGCGCGACGACGAGCCTTCCGCCGTCCAGGACGTAGTGGCTGATCAGCCCATCCATGAACCGTGTGGCGGCCGTTCGGAACTCGGCCGGCTCGGCCTCGAACTGCGCGATGGACTCGGCGAGACCGTGCCCGATCCGGACATTGCGGCCGCGCATCGCGCGGACGAACTTGTGCTCGTGGTTGCCAGGCACGCAGAACGCGTCGCCGGCCTCGACCATGCCCATCACCAGCCGCACCACACCCGGACTGTCCGGGCCGCGGTCGATGAGGTCGCCGAGGAAGACCGCGCGACGATCCGGGTGACTCGCGCCGACGGCCCTGCCGTCCTCGTCGCGCTTGATCGCGTAACCGAGTCTGTCCAGCAGGGCTTCGAGTTCCGCGCGGCAGCCGTGGATGTCGCCGATGACGTCGAACGGACCGAGCTCGTGACGGAGGTCGTTGAACAGCCGAGTCCGGGTGATCGTGGCGGAGGTGATCTCGTCCTGCCCGCGCAGCAGGTGGACCGTGCGGAAGCCCTCCTTTTCCAGGCCGCGCAGGCCGCGACGCATCTGGTCATGCTGGCGATGGACCACCGCCGGGCCGAAGTCGCGGTCCGGTCGTGCCGTGTTGCGTGCGACGCAAACGCTTTCGGGCACGTCGAGAACGATCGCGACCGGCAGCACGTCGTGTTGGCGCGCCACCGCGACCAGGCCACGACGAGCCTCCGGCTGGACGTTGGTCGCGTCGACGACGGTGAGCCGGCCGCGCGCCAGCCGCTTGCCCACGATGTAGTGCAGCACGTCGAACGCGTCGGACGTCGCCGCCTGGTCGTTCTCGTCGTCGGACACCAGCCCACGGCAGAAGTCGGACGAGATCACCTCGGTGGGCCGGAAGTGCGCACGCGCGAACGTCGACTTTCCCGAGCCGCTGACGCCGACCAGGACGACGAGGCTCAGCTCGGGGACACCCAGTTCGGTCACGCCGTCACCCTCTCGAAGATCGCCATCTGGGTCGGCGGGCCGACCTCGGGATCATCGATCCCGACCGGCAGGAACCGCGCCACATAGCCGTTCCGATCGGCGACGGCGTCGACCCACTGCCGGAACTGCGCGCGAGTCCACTCGAAACGGTGGTCGCGGTGCCGACGCAGTCCGGACGCCAGCCCGGCGAACCGGACGTTGTGTTCGACATTGGGCGTCGTCACGATCACAGTCCCGGGCGCGGCGTGGCCGAACACGACTCGTTCCATCGCGGCCAGGCGCGACGGGTCGATGTGCTCGATGACCTCCATGAGTACGGCGGCATCCAGTCCGGCCAGCCGCTCGTCGCGGTAGGTCAGCGAGGACTGGAACATCCGCACCCGGGCACGCTGTTGGTCGGTCATTCGCTCCAGCCGCAGCCTGCGAGCCGCTATCCGCAGCGCCCGGGTGGACACGTCGGTCGCCACCACCTGCTCGATGTTCCGCTCCGCGAGCAGCTCGCGAACGAGCATGCCCTCGCCGCAGCCGAGATCGCCGACGCGCTTGGCCCCGGAGGCCCGCACGGCGGCGAGAACCGCGCCGCGACGCTGTTCGTTGAGCGGCACCGGCTGGTCCGGCTCGGTGAGATCACATCCCGGCTCCAGGGCGTTGTCGAGGTCCTCGGGTTCGACGTCGTCCAGCTCGGCCAGGCGCGCGAGTGCCTCCCGGGTGAATTCCCCGCGGTGCGACAGGTACCGGCGAGTGATCAGCTCCCTCTCGGGGTGGGATGCGAGCCACCCGCCGCCGGCGGTGACCAACTTGTCGATCTCGTCCGTGCTGATCCAGTAGTGTTTGGCGTCATCGAGGACCGGCAGCAGCACATACAGGTGATTGAGCGCGTCCGCGAGCCGCACCTCACCGGTGAGCCTGACGTTCAGGTACCGCGAATCGCCCCAGCCGGGAATGGCCGGGTCGAGCGGGGTCGAGCCGGTCTCGACCTGCCAGCCCAGTGGCTCGAAGACACGGTGCACGAGGTCGGCGCCGGCCCGACAGGGCAACGCCGGAACCCGGAGTTCCAGCGGGATACGGGAATCGGCCAGATCCTGCCTGCCCTGGCTACGACCGCTCAGCGCGGTACGGAAGACCTCCTTGATCGCGACGGACAGCATGCTCGACGCGGCATACGGACGGTCGTTGACGTACTGACCCAGCGCGAAGCCCTCCCCGGCCGGCCCGCGGCGGCCGCGGACGAGCCGGACCGGGTCGACCTCCAGCAACAGTGCCGCGGTCGCTCGCTCCTCGCTGACCTCGGGATAGAAGACATGCGCCGTCCCGACCGAGAGCTCAAACGCCTGGACTCGGCCGGGATGCTTGTGCAGCAGGAAACCCAGGTCGGATGCCGGCGTGATGGTCGTCGTGATCGTGAGGAGCACGATCAGGCATTCTGCCCGTCCAAACCCCCTGCGGTCTCGGGAATTGTCCGTATGCCCTATTTCGGCCGGCCGGCGCGGCAATACTTGAACCCAGTTCAGTACGATGCTGCTGTCGCCGGTGAGGGAGGCACATCGTGATCGACACCTCGGTGCGGGCAACACCCGAGATCTCCACGGCCAGACGCGGGGCGGCGCTGGCCGTGCTCTGTGTCTCGTTGCTGGTCGTGACGCTGGACAACACCGTGCTGAACACGGCCCTGCCGACCCTGGTGCGGGACCTGCACGCCAACGACACGCAACTGCAGTGGATCGTCGACGCCTACGCGCTCGTGTTCGGCGGGCTGCTGCTCGTCGCGGGCAGCCTGGCGGACCGCTTTGGTCGAAAGTGGACGTTCCTGGCCGGCCTGGTCGCGTTCGCCGCCGGCTCGGCGTGGGCGGCGTTCTCCGGCTCGGTCGAGCTGTTGATCGCGGCCCGGGCGAGCATGGGGATCGGCGGCGCGCTGATGATGCCGTCCACCCTGGCGATCATCACCGCCATGTTCGACGACCCACGGCAGCGGCAGCGGGCGATCGGCCTCTGGGCAGGCACGAGCGGAGTCGGCATGGGCATCGGACCGATCGTCGGCGGCCTGCTGCTCGCCCATTTCTGGTGGGGATCAGTGTTCCTGATCAACGTTCCGGTCGCCGTGCTCGGCCTGGTCTGCGCGCTGCCGCTGATCCCGGACTCGAAGAACCCGGCGGCTCCACGGCCCGACCTGGTCGGCTCACTGCTCTCGGTGGCCGGTCTGGGCATGCTGTTGTGGGCGATCATCGAGGCGCCGCTGCGCGGTTGGTCGTCCGCGATCGTGATCGGCACCGGCATCGGCGGGCTCGCGGTCCTGGCCGGGTTCGTGCTGTGGGAGCGGGCCAGTTCGCATCCGATGCTCAATCTCACGCTGCTGCGCAAGCGAGCGTTCTCCGCCGCGGTGTCCTCGGTGGGCCTGGTCATGTTCGGGGTGTCCGGCGCGTTGTTCGTGCTGACCCAGTTCCTGCAGTTCGGGCTGGGGTTCAGTGCGCTGCAGGCCGGCATTCGGGTACTTCCGGCAGCCGGCGCGATCGCTGTCGTCTCGCCACTGGCGGCGATCCTGGTGCGGATGATCGGCACCAAACTGACCGCGACCGCCGGCCTGCTGGTCATCGCCGGGGGCATGTGGCAGGTCGCGCTGACAACTGCCAGTACCGGCTACACCGGCATCCTGCCGGGCATGATCCTGCTGGGTGTGGGCGCGGGCCTGGTGTCGCCGGCGGCCACCGCGTCCGTGATGTCGTCGGTTCCGCCGGAGCACACCGGCGTAGGGTCCGCGACCAACAGCACCTTCCTGCAGATCGGCGGCGCACTCGGGGTCGCGGTGATCGGCAGCGTGCTGTCCACCCGCTACCAGGACCAGATCACCGACGCCGTCCGTGGCTTCCATCCCCCGCAGTCGCTGTTGGACAGCATCACCAGTTCGATCGGCGCGGCCCAGCAGGTGGCGGCGCGGATCGGCGGCACCCTCGGCCCGATGTTGGCCGACGCGGCGAAGGCGGCCTTCATCAGCGGCATGGACCTGGGTCTGGGCATCGGCGCGGCCTTCGGTCTCGCCGGTGCGCTGATCGCGCTGTTCGCCCTTCCGGGTGGCCCCCGCCGCCGCACGGCACCATCCGATGACAC
Organism: Pseudonocardiaceae bacterium; assembly: GCA_036384655.1. Classification (GTDB taxonomy): domain Bacteria; phylum Actinomycetota; class Actinomycetes; order Mycobacteriales; family Pseudonocardiaceae; genus DASVLX01. The sequence goes on along the minus strand of DASVLX010000110.1, from coordinate 9,170 downwards.
GTCCGGCCCGAACGACTTCCCCGCGGCCCCCGCCGCGCCTGACAAACTCTAGTCCTGGAGATTTCAGTACTCCCAGGCAGCTCGTGGCATGCGTCAGGCGGACGGACAAAGGCCCGTCACACGAGATACAGCCACTGCCCCGCGGTCACTTGACGACTGGCATCTCGACTCCTAAACTCTAATCATCCAAGTCTAGAGATTAGGAGTCGAGATGGCCTTCCGAAAGATCGATGTCGATGACGATGTGTTCGACTTCCTTGTGCGCAACGCCAGGCCTTTCGAGGAGCCGACACCGAACGATGTCCTGCGCCGAGTACTTCTACACAGCCCAACATCAGGCGCGTCGGCACAGACGACGGGTGCGCTCAAGCCGCTGATCGATGCGGGAAAGCTCCGACCTGGAGACAAGCTCGTACACCACCAACCTCGCAACCGCCGTACTTTCGAAGCGCGGGTCACGTCGGATGGCTTCATTGAGCTGCCAGACGGCCGGCGGTTTGCCAAGCCGTCACCGGCGCTCAAGGAGTTCGTCGGCCATCAGATCAACGGTTGGGACCACTGGGTCGTCGATCGGACCGGCCGCACCCTCACGGCTCTGAAAGAAGACAACGGCGACGCGTAGTGTGCGCCCGGCTTGGTGCGGAAGATGGGCTGATCGTTGTCGATCGCCTGGCGCTGAGAAATGCTGCGGTGCGACCGCAGGCCAGCGCGCCAAGCGGGCCCGCATGATTAGAATACGGATCGTGCCGTTTACTAAAGAGGATCAGGAGTCGCCGTCGCACACCGGGCGTGCTCGCGGTCGTCCCAGGGATCGGGAGAAGGAGGCTGCGATCCTCGCGACGGTCATGGATGTGGTGTCGGAGCGGGGGTTCGACGCTCTGTCGTTTGAGGAGGTCGCGCGGCGGGCTGGGTGCTCGAAGGCGACGTTGTATCGCCGCTGGGATACCCGGCAGGAGATGATCGTCGCTGCGATCAAGGCAACCACCAACTCGGGCGTTCCGCAGTCGCCGGTATACACGGGCTCTTTGCGAGGCGACCTACTCGCATTGCTCGAACGGTTGGAGGCGTCCATGAGCATCGGTGGCCGGGTCAGCCTGCTGTTGCTTCAGGCCGGGATCGAAGACCCCGCGCTGTGCCACGACATCGAGGAGGCCGCTGGCCCGACCGGCGCTCGCCTCCCCGAAAACGTGATGAGTGCCGCGATCGAGCGGGGCGAGCTTCCCAGGAACGCCGACCCGTTCGCCTACGAGGAGGCCGCCGGCGCAGTTCTCCTGGTCCGCAAGCTCAACGGCCTGACCACCGATGCGTCCTACCGTGAGCTGCTGGTGGACAGCGTGCTGCTTCCGGCCCTGCGCAACTCCCATCCGGCACCGCAGCACGGCATTTTCTCCGGCTCACCAACCCCGGCATGACGACCACCTCAGAAAGAGATGAACAAGCGATGAGGACACCCTCGATCGACGGCTTCATCTACCAGAAGCTCCCCGGAGCGGACGGCGTGTGCCTGAACGTCGCCCATGGTGGCGAAGGCACCCCTGTCGTGCTGCTGCACGGCTTCCCCCAAACCCATCTGATGTGGCGCGAGGTTGCACGCATCCTGGCCGACGAGCATCACGTTGTCGCGCCCGACCTGCGTGGCTACGGAGAGAGCGACAAGCCGGTGGAGGATGGCCCGGCCACGTACTCCAAGCGCACGATGGCCCAGGACATCGTGAACGTCATGCGCGCGCTCGGTCATGAGCGATTCGCGGTCGTTGGGCACGACCGGGGTGCGCTCGTGGCGGTCCGAACTGGCCTTGACCACCGTGAGGCCATCACCCATATCGGCATCCTCGACGTATTGCCGACGCTGGACACCTGGGACGTTCTGCACGGGATCGATGCGAAAGTCGCCTGGCACCTCTACCTCATGGCCCAGCCCAAAGACCTGCCGGAGCGGATGATCGCGGCGGTCGCTGACGAGTTCTTCGCGTCCTTTCTGGATGCCTGGGACCCGACCGGACAGACCTTCGCCCCCGAGCTTCGCCAGCACTACATCGACGCCTCACGTCGAGCGGTGCCCTCAATCGTCGCCGACTACCGAGCCACCGCCGGAATCGACCTGGAGATGGACCGCGCCGACCGTGCCGCTGGCAACCAGCTCACGATGCCCGTCGGCGTCATCTCCCAAGACTGGGGCAGCCAACTCGGCTTCGACCCAGCGGCGATCTGGGGAGCATGGGCACCGAACCTCACCTACCAACCAATCGACGCCGGTCACTTCATGGCAGAGGAAGCACCGGAGCCCGTGACGGCGTTTCTTCGACAGCTCCTCGCACCATGAGCGAGGCGATCACAATCCCAGCCGGCGGCGTCCGGGCCGACGGATCGCCAACGCGCGAGCGACCGCACATCACCGACAGCAAGGCCCAGTCAGGTTTGAGTAGGACGCGTGGGGTCGAGTGTCAGTGGAGACGAGGGGAATCGAACCCCTAACCCCTGCCTTGCAAAGGCAGTGCTCTGCCAATTGAGCTACGTCCCCGTGCAGCCCAGCCGGTGTGTCGTCGGGGAGGCTGGGCCTAACGGGCTAGGCCGGAATCCGACGACGTCAGATGTCAGATTCGGCGGTCGCCTCGCGCCACAGGTCGGCCTCCGCCTTGGAGGCACGGCTGCGGCGCACGATCAACAGCACAACGCCTGCCACGGCCAGCAGCAAGAGGATTTTCTTCACGAGGTCGCCTCCTTGGACGGCACTTGATCCAAAACCATAACGCGCCGCTCCCAAACCGGGGCGACGCGTTGTGGGCCTAGGAGGACTTGAACCTCCGACCTCTTCGTTATCAGCGAAGCGCTCTAACCGACTGAGCTATAGGCCCCCGGATCGCGGCAAAGCCTACCGTACGCCCGCAACCCCCGGCGCGGCGGGCTATTCCCGCTCCGCCAGCGTCATCTCCAGACCGCCGGCGAGGTCGGCGGACACGTTGTAGACGAACGCCCCGACCGTCGCCAACGCCGTGATGAGCACGATGTTGATCGCACCCACGATCGCGGCGACGCCGAGCACCCGGCCGACGGTGATCAGCGGTCCACCGCTGGCCGCCGACGTGTTGACCGCGAACTCGTTGTACGTGCCGTTGAGCTTGTCCCAGACGCCCATGCCGTCGAGCACGCCGTAGAGCACGCCGACGGCGACCATCCAGACGAAGAACAACGCCACCGACAGCACGAAGGCCAGCTTCAGCACCGACCACGGATCGACCCTGCGGACCTGCAGACTGGCCCGGCGCGGGCCTCGGCCGGGCCGGCGCAAGGCGTTCGGCGGTGAGGCGGGCCGGATCGGTGTGCTGGCGCCCGGTACGGCCGAGCCCGTGCCCAGGTTCACCGAGGTCCGGATACCGGACTCCGCCCGGGGCAGCGAACCGACCCGCTGGCCCGCGTACACCGACGAGGTGCCGCTACCGCCGAGCCCCGCGTACCCGCCGACCTCTGGAGTTTCAGCGGTCGGCAGCGTGCCGCTGGTGTCCTCCGTCGGCGTGCTCTTCCGTGCCTTCGTGTAGCCCCAGTCCTCGAACCGCTCCGTCTTGGCATCGCGGTTACGGGGCGCCGAGGCGGGCGCCGGAGTCGCGGCCGGCCGGCCCGGCGCGAGCGGTGACACGACGGTGGCCGCGTCCCTGTTCCTTGGCGTCGGCTTGTTCTCCGTCACCGTCGTCTTCTGTTCCGGCACGGTCTTGTTCGCCGGCACGGTGGTCTTCGGCACGGTGGTCTTCGGCGCCGTTTCCGTACCGGCCCCGGACTGCCCCGCAGCCGTCCCAGGGGTGTCCGCGCCCCCCTGGGTGGCCGGCACGGCCGTTTCCGATGCCGTCGCGGTGGTCTTCGCCGGGGCGGCGGCCGGCGGTGAGCCAGCCGCGGTGGCAGCGGACGACGCGTCCACCGGCTCGACACGAACGGTCTCGCTACCGGCCTCCCGCGTATGCTCGAACGCCCGTTGCACGTCGGATGCCACCCGCTGCCACGGTGGTGGCGCGGACGAACCGGCGTCAGTGGGCGACGAGTCCGTTTTCGTCTCCGGCTTCTCGGGTGGCGTCACGTGCGGTCCTTATTCCGTCGGGGTGCCGTCCGGTGTTCCGCTGGCGCCGACCACTTCCTGCTGATCTTCGGCGTTGCGAGCCACCGCCACCAGGGTCGTGCCTTCTGCCAGGTTCATCAACCGCACCCCCTTGGTCTGCCGGCCGGCCCGCCGAACCTCCCTGACGGAGGTGCGAATGACCACACCGGACGACTCGATGGCGTACAGCTCGTCCTCAACGTCGACGATGAGGGCCCCCACCAGCCTGCCACGCTTCCGGTCATGCTGAATGGTCAGCACGCCCTTGCCGCCACGGCCCTGAACCGGATACTCGTCGATCGGCGTGCGCTTCGCATATCCACCGTTTGTGGCGACCAACACATAGCGACCCTCCACCACGACATCGAGTGACAGCAACTCGTCGTCACCGTTGAATCGCATGCCCAGCACACCGGAGGTGGCGCGGCCCATCGGCCGCAGCGCCTCATCCGTCGCGTGGAACCGGATGGACTGGCCGGCAGCGGAGACCAGCAACAGGTCGTCCTCGGCCGCGCAGAGCACCGCCCCGACGAGTTCGTCGTCGTCACGGAGGTTGATGCCGATCAGGCCGCCGGACCGGTTCGAGTCGAAGTCGGCCAGCCTGCTCTTCTTGACCAGGCCGTGCTGGGTGGCGAGCACCAGGTAGGGCGCCGCCTGGTAGTCCGCGATGTGGATGACCTGGGTGATCTCCTCATCCGGCTGGAACGCCAGCAGGTTCGCCACATGTTGGCCGCGGGCCGTGCGGTTCGCTTCGGGCAGTTCGTACGCCTTTGCCCGGTATACCCGGCCCTTGTTGGTGAAGAACAGGATCCAGTCGTGCGTGGAACACACGAAGAAGTGCGCCACGATGTCGTCCTGCTTGAGCGTGGCGCCCTGGACGCCCTTACCGCCGCGCTTCTGGCTGCGGTAGAGATCCGTCTTGGTCCGCTTCACATAGCCGGTCCGGGTGATCGTGACCACCACGTCCTCGACGGCGATCAGGTCCTCGACCGACACATCACCGTCGAACGGGATGATCCTGGTCCGGCGGTCGTCGCCGTGCCGGTCCACGATCTCCATCAGTTCGTCACGAACGATGCCGCGCTGGCGCTCCGGACTGGCGAGGATGTCCTGGTAGTCGGCGATCCTGACTTCCAGCTCGGCCAGTTCGTCGGCGATCCGCTGGCGTTCCAGGGCGGCCAACCGGCGCAGCTGCATGTCCAGGATGGCGACGGCCTGGGCCTCGTCGATGTCCAGCAACTGCATCAGGCCGGGCCGGGCCTCGTTCGCCGACGGCGACCGCCGGATCAGGGTGATGACCTCGTCGAGCATGTCCAGCGCCTTGACCAGGCCGCGCAAGATGTGCGCCTGCTCCTCGGCCTTGCGCAGCAGGAACCGGGTGCGCCGCACGATGACGTCGACCTGGTGCTGCACGTAGTACCGGACGATCTGGTCCAGCCGCAGGGTGCGCGGCACGCCGTCGACCAGGGCCAGCATGTTGACACCGAAGTTGTACTGCAGCTGGGTGTGCTTGTAGAGGTTGTTCAGTACGACCTTGGCGACCGCGTCACGGCGCAGCGTGATCACGATCCGCATACCGCGCCGCTTGTTGGACTCGTCGGCGATGTTGGCGATCCCGCCCAGCTTGCCCTCCCGGACCAGGGAGGCGACGGTCTCCACCAGGTTGTCCGGGTTGACCTGGTACGGCAGCTCGGTCACCACCAGGGTGGTGCGGCCCTTGTTGTCCTCGGCCACCTCGACGACCGCGCGCATCCGGACCGAACCTCGGCCCGTGCGGTATGCGTCCTCGATGCCGGCGGTGCCGAGGATCAGGCCGGCGGTCGGGAAGTCCGGCCCCTTGATCCGCTGCATCAGGGCTGCCAGGGTCTCATCCTCGCTGGCGTCCCAGTGCTCCAGCGCCCACACCACGCCGTCCGCGACCTCGCGGAGGTTGTGCGGCGGGATGTTGGTGGCCATCCCGACCGCGATCCCGCTTCCCCCGTTGACCAGCAGGTTCGGGATACGGGACGGCAGCACGTCCGGTTCGAGGGTCTTGCCGTCGTAGTTGTCCTTGAACTCGACGGTGTCCTTGTCGATGTCCAGCAGCATCGCCATGGCCAGCTGGGTCAGCCGGCTCTCGGTGTACCGCATGGCGGCGGGTGCGTCGTTGCCCGGCGAGCCGAAGTTGCCCTGGCCGTCGACCAGCGGATACCGCATCGACCAGGGCTGCGCGAGGCGGACCAGCGAGTCGTAGATCGCGGTGTCACCGTGCGGGTGGTAGTTACCCATCACGTCGCCGACCACGCGTGAGCACTTGACGTAGCTGCGGTCCGGGTAGAGCCGCGTGTCGTACATCGAGTACAGCACCCGGCGGTGCACCGGCTTGAGGCCGTCTCGCACGTCCGGCAGGGCGCGCGAGACGATCACGCTCATCGCGTAGTCGATATAGGAGCTCTGCATCTCCTGCTGGAGGTCGACCGGCTCAATGCGATCGCCTGCCGGCGGCAGGATGTCGGTCACGACGCGATATTCCTTTCAGGCAGTGGGCGTCTTGTCCCGCGTCTGGATCGGGCCGGGTTGACCGCGGCCCGGCCCGTCAGACGTCGAGGAACCGCACGTCCTTGGCGTTGCGCACGATGAACGAACGGCGGGCTTCGACGTCCTCGCCCATCAGCACGGAGAACAGTTCGTCGGCGATCGCGGCGTCATCCATGGTGACCTGGCGCAACAACCGGTTGGCCGGGTCCATCGTGGTCTCCCACAGTTCCTCGGCGTTCATCTCGCCGAGACCCTTGTACCGCTGGATGCCGTCATCCTTGTTGATCTTCCGACCGGCCGCCAGCCCGCGTTCCACGAGCACATCGCGTTCCCGGTCGGAGTACGCGTACTCCGGATTCGCCCGTTGCCACTTGATCTTGTACAGCGGCGGGCAGGACAGGTAGACGTAGCCGTTCTCGATCAGCGGCCGCATGAACCGGAACAGCAGGGTCAGCAGCAGCGTGGTGATGTGCTTGCCGTCCACATCGGCGTCGGCCATCAGCACGATCTTGTGGTAGCGCAGCTTGGACAGGTCGAAGTCATCGTGGATGCCGGTGCCCAGGGCGGTGATCATGCTCTGCACCTCGGCGTTCTTCAGCACCCGGTCGATACGGGCCTTCTCCACGTTGATGATCTTGCCTCGGAGCGGCAGGATCGCCTGGAAGTGCGACTCGCGGCCTTCCTTGGCCGAGCCACCGGCGGAATCGCCCTCCACGATGTAGATCTCGCATTCGGCCGGGTTGGTCGACTGGCAGTCCTTCAGCTTGCCGGGCAGGCCACCGATGTCCAGCGCGCTCTTGCGGCGGACCAGCTCCCGCGCGTGGCGAGCGGCCATCCGGGCCTGGGCGCTGCCCACCGCCTTGCTGACGATCGCACGGGCGTCCGTGGGGTTGCGCTCGAACCAGTCGGTCAACCACTCGTTGCAGGTGGTCTGCACCACCGACTTGGCCTCGGTGTTACCCAGCTTCGTCTTGGTCTGGCCCTCGAACTGGGGTTCCTTCAGCTTCACCGAGACGACGGCGGCCAGCCCCTCGCGCACATCATCACCGGTGAGGTTCGGGTCCTTGTCCTTGAGCAGCTTCTTGTCGCGGGCGTAGACGTTGATGACCCGGGTCAGCGCCGCTCGGAAGCCTTCCTCGTGGGTGCCGCCCTCATGGGTGTTGATCGTGTTGGCGAAGGTGTAGACCGACTCGCTGTAGCCGGTGTTCCACTGCATCGCCACCTCAACCTCGATGCTCTCGCCCTTGGCATCGAAGGAGATGACCTTCCTGTTGACCGGCTCGCGAGTCGCGTTGATATGCGCGACGAAGTCCTCCAGCCCGCCGGGGTAGTGAAAGGTGCGCGTCGGCACCTTGCCGACCTCGGTGTCCTCCTCGTCCTTGGGCAGCCGCTCGTCGTGCAGCACGATCGTCAGGCCCCTGTTGAGGAACGCCATCTCCTGCAGCCGGCGGGACACCGTCTCGAAGTTGAAGATGACGGTCTCGAAGATGTCCGGGTCGGGCCAGAAAACGATCTTGGTGCCCTTGCGGCTGGTCGGCTCACCCTGCTTCAGCGCATGCGCCGGCTGGGAGTGATCGTAGGACTGGGTCCACACGTAGCCGTCACGCCAGATCTCCACGTCCAGCCGGGAGGACAGCGCGTTCACCACGGACACGCCGACACCGTGCAGACCGCCCGACACCGCGTACGAGTCGCCGCCGAACTTGCCGCCGGCGTGCAGGGTGGTCAGCACGACCTCGACAGCCGGTCGCTTCTCCACCGGGTGCATGTCCACCGGGATGCCACGACCGTCATCGATGACCTCGACACCACCGTCCGCGCGCAGCGTGACCTCGACCTTGGTGGCGTAGCCGGCCATCGCCTCGTCGACGGAGTTGTCCACGACCTCCCAGACGAGGTGGTGCAGACCGCGCTCACCGGTTGATCCGATGTACATGCCGGGCCGTTTGCGAACGGCTTCGAGACCCTCAAGAACGGTGATGGACGACGCGCGGTACTCGTTCTTCTTCGCTGCCACGGGCCTCGATGTCTCCCTCGCTGGCGGTCGGCGTCCGAACCCTCGTCCGAACCTCTCACAGACTCGCCACTCATTCTACTTGGCCGACCACGTAGAAGTGGCCCAAGGACCCCCCTGAAGTCGTCACAGAGCCACGGAAGCAACTCTGGACGAGTCCGGAGACACTTTAGGCCATTGGAGCTCTACGGCCGGCCGTCAGCCGTTGATCACCCATACGTGTCACGGGGTCCGCGGCCGGGCACACGCAGCGGCCCGTGCCGCCAGCTCGGAGCGCTGGGCCCGGACACCCGGATCCGACGCACCACGCCCCTGCCCACACCGGCCGCGATTCTGCCGACCAACTGGCGCTGCAACAGCCGCAGTTGGGTCGCCCACGCGGTGGAGTCCGCCTGGACGGTCAGTTCGCCGTCGCGCAGCTGCAGTGGCCGAGCATGCTCGGCGACATCCGCGCCGACCAGCGCCGCCCACCGGGCGAAGACCTGTCCGCCGGCCAGTCTGTCGGTCCAGCCGCGTTCCTTCGAGAGCCGGCCAAGCAACCTGCCGAATGGCTGT
>DASVLX010000109.1:0-7883 GCA_036384655.1 Pseudonocardiaceae bacterium | reverse complement strand
CGACCACCGAGCCGAGTATCGACAACGGGATCGGGTACAGGGTCGTCGTGCTCATGGGCCGCGTGCCGATACCGGTCACCTCGTTGGCGGCGAGTGCCGTCTCCGTGGACAGCGCGCGGTCGTCTCGGTAGAAGCCGGTACTGAACGTTTGTACGCCGCGTTCGCCCAGTGCGTCACGGAGTTCGCCGAGCACGGCACTGCGGCCGACTCCGGGCGGGCCGGTGACGATGGCGAGCGGGACGGTGTCGGAGGTAACGATGTCGAGGAGTTCGTCGACGTTGTGTCTTCGTCCGATGAGTGTCATGGGTGTCTTACCGGCCTTTTCGTCTGGAATAGTCACCCGTGCGCGCGTGGTCCCGTCGGGCCGCCCTCGCCGATACGCATGGCCCTTAGAGTATCAACGTGATCACGCGAAGTAACTCCGTTCGACCGATCTTGTCTATGGCCACCGTCACCATCGTTACCCGCCATCCACCTCCGCCAGCCACGGCGCGAGCGGAGATTGTCGGCCCAGAGGGAGAGTGTTCCCTGCTAGTGAGGGTTTCTTGGCGCCGAGTCCGGACCCGTGCCAGGGCATCGGCGATCTTCGAGCCTCACGGGGGATAACCCCCACATCGTGGGTGCGCACCGGCACGGCGGGGGACGAGGGCCTTGACCCGACTACGAATGTCATGACTGGATTCGGGCTGTCGCACCGTCGGGCGTCGAAACTCGTTGCGGACGGTCACGAAGAGGGAGCGGACGACAGGCGCATGGCACGGAGTCGGCGAACGATCATTGGGCGGCAGAAGGCTTTGGCCGCCGCGAGGGCCGCGGTGAACTCGGACACCGGAGCATCAGCGTCGACGCTGCTGGTCGTTCGCGGGCCCGCCGGAATCGGCAAGACCGCCCTGCTCACGACGCTGCGGGAAACCTGGACCGAGTTGGGCATGGACGTGATCACCGTCCGGTGCCGGGACGCCGTCGAGCCCTGGGACCTGTTCGGGGCGCGATCCGCGATCAACGCGGTCAGGGAACACTTCGGCAGGATCGGAGACCTCCGGCTCGCCGACGCGATCAAGCGGGCGAGCCAGCTGTGCGGGCCGGAAACCTACCGGTCGGAGCAGCGAAAGGCCGCCCTGCTGATCGCGCTGGCCGGGATGTTCGCCCAGGCGCGACGGGAAAACCGGATGGTGCTGCTGGTTGACGACGTTGACGCCGTGCCCAGCCCGGCCATGCTGCTCGCCCCCGTCTGCCGCGCGGGGCATCTTGTCGTGGCGGCCTGCCGGGACGACGGCGAGGCGGGATCGACGCCGTGGGTGCTGGGACAACTCGCCGACAACCTGATCGATCTCGGACCGCTGCCGGACGAGTCCGTTCACGCCCTGATCACGCGGCATGTCGGAGCGGCGATCGACGAGTCCGTACTACCGGCCCTGCGCGCCGCCCTCGGCCCGCTGCTGGGCAATCCTGGTTCGCTGTTGTCCGTTTTAGACCATTTGCGACGGGATGATCGGCTCGCCGTGGTGCAGGACCGGTTGTGTATTCGTGATGGTGCCCCTATCGCGCTGCCCGCGGAGCATGAACTGATCGAACGGGTTCACCGGCTCTGCGACGGTGGACGCGATCTCGTCACGATGGTCGCGAGTTCCCAGGCATTCACCGTGGACGACCTGCCGGTGTTCGCGATGGCGACCGGCAGGTCGTTGACCGTGTATGGCGAGGCGGTCGACGAACTGATCAAGGCCGGCGTGCTCGGCTGTGACCGTTCGGGCCGGCTGGAATGCCTGTGCCCGGCGCTGACCGCCGCGGTTCTCGCCGGCACGGAGCAGGACTCGGTGCGCCACCTGCACCGAAGATTCGTCGAGACCGCCGTCCGTGGTCGTCCCGGCCTGGCCGTGGAAGCGGCGAAGCTGGCGGATCACGTCGTGGTGGCCGATCGAACGCTACCGTCCACGCGGGCGATCGCGGACCTGCTCGTCGCGTGCGCCGACCGCGTCACGGCGAACGACCCGGTCCGGGCGGCCGCCTGGCATCGGGCGGCACTGTGGTATCGGGTGGCACTGTGGCATGACGGTGGCCGGGATCTGCTGCCCCGGCTGCTGCGCGCGCTGATCCGCGGCGGTTCCTACGAGCTCCTCGAGAAGGTCGTCCGTGAGGTTGTCGGCGGCCAACTGCCGAGCGTTCGACCGAGCGAGCTGCTCGAATCGCCGTACCGCCGCGAACTCGCGCTGGCCGCGGCGCTGGCCGCGCTGCACACCGGCCGAGCGGTGCCGGAATCGGTTCGGGCCGTGCTGGGCGGGGACACCGGCCCCATCGCCAGGGCCGGCCAGTGGCTCCGGGGCGTTGATCCGGCCGGCATCGACGACTTCCTCGCCGACTTCGCGGCGTTGTCATCACCGTGTCCGGCCGGTGCGGCCGATTCGACGGTGGCGGATCGGCCGAATCGGATCGCCCTCCGGGACGAGATGGTCGAAGCGGCCGCGATCGGCGATCTGGTCACCGTGTTCGAGCTGGCCTTTCCGGGCGGCTACGGCAAACCCGCGACCGGTCCGCTCGCGCTCCATCACCGGTTGGTGCGCGCCTTCGCCGACGACGCGGAATGGGGGAAATCGCTTTCCTGCGCCCGGCAACTGGAGTTGGCTGGGGACGGGCAGACGGCCGTCCACCGTGGTGCGCGGCTCGTCGCCGCCGAGATCTGCTCGGCGAGCGGCCACTTCAAGCAGCTGAGCAAGTGGCTCGCCGAGATGCCGGCGGACGGCGCGGCCGGCCTGCAACGCGACTGGTTCGGGGCCACGTCACTGTTCGGTTCCGAGGACGCGTCGAAGGCACTCGGCGCCGGCTGGGCGACCTACCAGCGGGCTCGTCGTGAGGATGGCGCGTTCGGCTGGGAACGACGGCTGCTGCGATTCCTGTGCGTGGCGGCGGCCGAGGAGCAACCGGACTGGGTGCGGGTGGCGGCCACCGAGATCGAGTCCCGGTACGGGCGGGCGACCAGCCGGCTCGGCCGCGCGGCTGCGTTGTTGGCCCGGGGCGTGCTACACCGCGACCTGGAAAGCGTGGAACTCGGGGTGAAGCTGGTCCGCGAATGCGGGTTCCGCCACGACCAGGCACTGGCCTGCGGCCTGGCCGCGGCCGTGGCCGATGACCCGGAACCCTGGCTGCGCGAGGCGTACGACATCGCCAAGGAACTCGGCACCTTCTGGTTGCGCGGCAGCATCAGGAAACTGATGGACCGGCGAGGGATCTCCCTGTCGGAGACACGATCATCGCGGATGACGTTCTCCGACACCGAACTGCGCATCATCGAGCTGATCAGTGCCGGCCGGACGAACCGGCAGATCGCGCAGCGGATGAGGGTGAGTGTGAAGACCGTGGAGAACAACCTGACCCGGTTGTTCGCGAAAACCGGTTGCCGGTCCAGGCTCGACCTCGCCGCCGCCAGCCTCAAGGGAAACCTGGCGGCGGTCGGCTCCTAACCACTTGGTTCGGCACGAGAACGTTCGGCACTGAAGAGTTCGACACTGAGAAGTCCGGCACTGAAGAGTTCGACACGGAAACGGAGGAAGCAGCAACGTGGGCCACGATGTGATCACGGTGACGCGGGCGGCCGCGCGGGGCCATCGGTCCATTACGGACGCCCTGGCCGTCGCCTCGGACGGTGCCGTCATCGTCGTGGGCTCCGGCCAGTACAACGAGAACCTGGTGCTCACCAAGGCGGTGACGATCACCGCCGACGACGGCCCGGGAACCGTGCGGGTGGTCGCCGATTCCGGCGCCGCCGTGGTGTTGACCGCGCCGTTCGCGGCGCTGACCGGGCTCGTTCTCGAGGCCGCCGACGGGAAGAGCCCGGCGGTCTTCACGTCCAACGGCCAGCTTTCCATCACCGACTGCGAGCTGAAGGCGTCCGGGTGGACCACCGCCTACGCGATGGAGAAGGGCTCGCTGCTGATGCGGGACTGCCGGGTGGCCAACTCCGCCGGCGCCGGCGTGGTCGTGACCTCCGACGCCGGCAATGTCATGGACGCCTGCCAGCTCCACGATCTGGGCACCTCCGCCGTCGTGGTGGCCGGCACCGGCCGGCTCACGGTGCGGTCCTGCGCGGTCAGCGGCGCCCAGGGCAACGGGATCTGCCTGAACGGGCAGGGCCGGATCACGGTGCAGGACACCCTGATCAACGGCTCGGTCAAACCGGCGGTGGCGGTCGAGCAACAGGCCAGCGCGACCATGAGCCGGTTGAACGTGTTCCGCGCCTCGGGCATCGGTTTCTACCTCGCGAGCAGCTCGGACACCGTCGTGCTGGACGACTGCACCGTCGAGGACAGCGGCGCCGAAGGGATCTACATGGCGGAATCGTGCGCCCCGGTGCTGCGCGGTTGCCGGGTGAGCAGGGCCCGCGGGCACGGCTACCGGTTCATCGGCGCCGCCGCCGGCAGCGCGAGCGACTGCGCGGCGACCGACATCACCGGAGTGGGCGTGGGCGTTTCCGACCACAGCCGTCCCGAGTTCGACCGGATGACCGTGACGGGCTGCAGCTCCGCCGGGGTCTATGTGGACGCCGGGGCGGAACCCTTCTTCCGGCGGCTACGGGTGGCTCGCTGTCACGAGGCCGCGATCGAGTTCAGCGATGGCGCGCGAGGCCAGCTTGACGGCGTGGAAATCGATCAGTGTGAACGAACCGGCCTGATGGTCAGCGACGGCGCCCGCCCGTCCGTGACACGGCTGAGCGTTCGCGGTGCCGGCGAGGCCGGGGTGGCGGTGACCGCCGCGGCGGTCACCCTGTCCGAATGCGACGTGCGGGGCTCGGGTGCCGACGGCATCTATGTCGGCAACGGTGCCGAGATATCGCTGGCGCGCTGCCGGGTACTCGAGTCGGCCGTGAGCGGTTGCCAGTTCACCCCCGGGTCGACCGGCGTGGTCGAGGACTGCGAGTTCGTGGCCAACGCGGCCGACGGAATCCAGATACACAGCACCGAGTCCATCCGCATCACCCGATCCGCGGCGCGGGACAACGGCGGCTCCGGGGTACGGCAACTGCGTCCCAACTCGTCGCTGGCGATCATCGAGCTGATCAGCTCCGGGAACCGGTTGCCGGACGCGTACGGCAGCGTGGCGGCGGCCACCGCGGACGCGCCCCCCGCGTCCGAGCCCGCGCCACAGCCGGCGCGGAAGCCGGCCAGCCCGCTGGACGATTTGCTCGCCCTTGTCGGCCTTGAGGGAGTGAAGCGGGAAGTCACCTCCCTGATCAACCTCAACAAGATGGCCCAGCGCCGCAGGGACGCCGGCCTGTCCGCCCCGCCGATGGCCCGACACCTGGTGTTCGCCGGCGCCCCGGGAACCGGTAAGACCACGGTCGCCCGGCTCTACGGAGCGATCCTGGCCGAGCTGGGCGTGCTCCGGTCCGGCCACCTGGTGGAGGTGGCCAGGGCCGACCTGGTCGCGAACATCATCGGTGGCACCGCGATCAAGACCACCGAGGCGTTCAACTCCGCGCTGGGTGGCGTGCTGTTCATCGACGAGGCCTACACGCTCAGCTCCGGCGGTGGCGGTAACGGCCCGGACTTCGGTCGCGAGGCGATCGACACCCTGGTGAAGTTGATGGAGGACCACCGCGAGGACGTGGTGGTGATCGCGGCCGGTTATTCACGGGAGATGCGGAAATTCCTTGAGGCCAACCCCGGGATGGAGTCCCGCTTCAGCCGGACCATCGAGTTCGCCAACTACACGCCCGAGGAACTGGTCACGATCGTCCGCTCGCACTGCGCGCGGCACGACTATCAGCTCGACGATGCCGCCTCGGCGGCACTGCTTGAGTACTTCGAGAAGATTCCGAAGGACGGAACCTTCGGTAACGGCCGGACCGCGCGGAAGGTCTTCGAGCAGATGGCCGATCGACAGGCATCACGACTGGCGCTGGCTTCGTCAGTGGTGAAGTCGGATCTGGCGCTGTTGACGGCGGAGGACTTCGCTCCGTCCACCTGAGACCGTTCCGGAACAGTGAGACGCCCAATGGTGTGAGTCGCCGACGCACTGAAAGGCTTTCTGAGACCCATGAGACGCCTGGCGAGGATGAGCCGCCAACGCACCTCCCGGTGGACGCGGGGCCGCCGTGGCCGGGGGTGCCCGACGTGACCACGGGAGCGGCGCTGAGCACCGGTTCTCCTCGGCAGACGGCGAACCTGGCCGGTGGGTTGGTCGCGGAGACATGTGGGCCGCACATCCTGATCCGGCAGCGGCACGAGCCGGCGCGTGACCGGCACCTGCTCGCCACCGTGCCGGACCTGTCGGGCGCCCTACTCGTGCTGGCATCCAGTGGCGCGTACCGGGAGCCGTCGCTGGTGCGGGCGGCGGTCTCGATGCTTCGGCCGTTGCTCGCGCCGGATCCGTCGGGCAGGCCCTGCCGGTATCGAACGGTGTGGTTGGGCATCGCGAACGCGGCCACCTGGGGCACGCCCGACACCGCGTTGCTCGGCCAACTGTCCAAAGAGCTGGGAATCGAGGTGGTGGCGCCGGACGGTGGCCTGATCAGCCTGCCGGGTTGTGGGCTGTATGTCGGGCCGACCATCGGTGCCAACGGCTGGCGGATGTTCGGTGACCACGGAAGCAACCTCGTCAGCACGCGGTATCCGATCCCGCCGTGGGAATCGGCGATGCCGCGCCAGCGCCTTGCCGTGGCCGGCCTGGTCGCCGAGCCCGTGCCGGCCGGCTTGGCGGTGCGTCAGGCCCAGTCGGCGCCGACCACGCCCGACGAGTTGGCGTTCCGGGTGACGACGACCCGTGCCTGGCCGCAGGTGATCGTCGGCAGGCAGGGCGAGCCACCGATCCACCCGGGCGCGATGGCCATGCTGCTGTCCGCACTCGGTGGTGTCAGCCCGGTACTCGTGCCCGCCATCGCCGCCGTCGCGAACGCGTCCTGGCTCGGTGAACTGGTACAGCGGTTGGGCCAACAGGTCGTCGTCAGCGGCGGACTGCACGTCTACTCGAACACCGGACCACGGTCCACGGTGGTCCTCGACGGTCGTGGCGCGAAGCTGTTCTCCCCGTTCGGCACGCTGTTCCGGCAGGTTCCCGGCGGAGTCCAGGAGGTCATCAACGTCGCGCCGGCACCGCCGGGCTGGGAACAGTGCGGGCAGCGGCTGTACCGGGTGGCCGGTGGCGGATCTCTGGCGTCGATCGTCGCCGAGGTCGTGCCGGGCGGGCTGGTGCTGCGGCCGGCCGCCGCCATTCCGACCGGTCGTCCGGAGCCGTTCGATCCGCTGGGCTGGACCATTTCCCTCGGGGTCAGTGGCGTCGCCATCGACGAAACGCAGTTGGCCGCGCTGGAACGGCTGCTCGGCTCGTTGGGCCACGGCCAGCGGCGATCCCTGCGGCTGCGGGTGTGCGGCGACCTCGGCAAGGCCGAGCGCACGCGGCTCGCCCGTCTGGCCGACAGCGCCGAGGTGGTGGTGGACCCATCGCGACCGGCGCAGTCTCCCGTGCCGACCTCCGTGCCGTCGACTCGCGGGTGGGCCACGCCGCCGGTCACCCCAGCCGTGCCCACGCCCGGGCCGGCGCCGCGGCCGGCCCTGGACGAGGCGACGCCAACGTCCACAGTGGAGCGAATTTCGGCATCCACACCGGACGTGACGTCGCCGGGAACCCCGGGGCCGGCGAACGTGGTGCCCGACGGGGCCTCGCCGCCTTCGGTTCCCCGGCAGCAGTTGCGGATTCCCCGTCCCTCGCAGGCCCGGTCTTCGCAAGCCCGGTCTTCGCAGTCGCGGTCTTCGCCGGCGAAGTCCTCGCCGGAGTTGCCTTCGCCGCGTCGGTCGCCGTTGCGGGTGCCGGCACCGCTGCGGGTGCCCTCCGTACGTCCGCCGGCCGAGCCGCCCTCCCCGCCACCGCCGGCTCCCGCTTCGTCCACGGAC
>DASVLX010000108.1:0-12720 GCA_036384655.1 Pseudonocardiaceae bacterium | reverse complement strand
CTGGTCGCGTTGGTGCCCACCGAGGGTGAGGCGGCGGCGGTGCGGGACACCGGGCTGGCCGACGAGGTGGTGCTGGCCGACGCCCGCGACCCGGTCGCGGTCGCCGCGGCCGTCGGCACGCCCGCGGAGCTGACGGTGGTGTGCGTGGACGTGCCCGGCTGCGAGCATGGCGCGATCCTGGCGACCGCCGAGCACGGCACGGTGATCTTCTTCTCGATGGCGACCTCGTTCTCGGCGGCGGCGCTGGGTGCCGAGGGCCTGGCCGCGGACGTGCGGATGTTGATCGGCAACGGCTATCTGCCCGGGCACGCCGAGTTCGCGTTGGACCTGCTACGCGAGGTGCCCGCGGTTCGCGCGTTGTTCGACGCCCATCAGCGGCAGACTTCACGGGTATGACCAGCGAGTTGTTGTGCCATGGCCGGATTCACACACCCCTGGCGCCGGAGGCGACCGCGATGGCGGTGACCGACGGGATCGTGACCTGGGTTGGCCCGGACGGGCCGGCCCAGGCGCTGTATCCGGATGCCGAGGTGATCGACCTGGATGGCGCGTTCGTGGCGCCCGCGTTCGTGGACGCGCATGTGCATGTCACGGCCTCGGGGCTGCTGTTGGACGGGCTCGACCTGCGCGGCTGCCCGTCCCTGGCGTGCTGCCTGGGGATGGTGGCGGACCAGGTCCAGGCTGGCGCGCCGGCCGGCGGGCCGCTGCTGTTGTGGGGGCACGGCTGGGACGAGATGGACTGGCCGGAGCGCCGGCCCCCGACCCGCGCGGAACTGGATGAGGCCGCCGGCGACACCCCGGTGTATCTGTCCCGCATCGACGTGCATTCGGCGCTCGCGTCCACCGCCCTGGTGGATCTGGCGCCGGCCGCGCGCGCCGCGTCGGGCTGGTCCGACACCGGTCCGCTGACCGCCGACGCCCACCACCACGTCCGGGATGCCGCGCTGCGCGCGTTGGACGGCACCCAGCGGCGGGCCAGCCAGCGGGCGTTCCTGCGGCATGTGGCCGCGCGCGGGGTGGCGGCGGTCCATGAATGCGCCGGGCCGGAGATCTCCGGTCTCGATGATCTCGCCGACCTGCTCGCGGTGGCCGCCGAGGGCGGCATGCCGGAGGTGGTGGCGTACTGGGGTGAGGTGACCGATCCGGCCGTCGCCGCGAAGCTCGGTGTGGCCGGCCTGGCCGGGGATCTGTTCGTGGATGGCGCGCTCGGCTCGCACACCGCCTGGCTGCGCCAGCCCTACGTCGATCTACCGGCGGACCGGCCCGGTGGTGCCGTGGGCAACACCTATCTGAAGGCCGAGCGGATCACCGAACATCTGATCGCGTGCACCCGGGCCCGGGTGCCGGCCGGTTTCCACGCCATCGGTGACGCCGCCGTCGCCACCGTGGTCGACGGCCTGTTGGCCGCCGAGCGGACGCTGGGGACGCCGGCGCTGGCCGCCTGCGGGCATCGCGTCGAGCATCTGGAGATGGTCACCGCGGAACAGGCCCGGGTGCTGGCCCGCTGCGGGGTGATCGCCTCGGTTCAGCCGGGATTCGACGCCGCCTGGGGCGGTCACGAAGGCATGTACGCGGCGTGGCTCGGGGCCGACCGGGCGTCCGGCATGAACCCGTACGCGACGCTGGCCGCCGCCGGCGTGACCCTCGCGTTCGGCTCCGACGCCCCGGTCACGCCGGTCGATCCGTGGGCGACCGTCCGCGCCGCGGTGCACCACCACACCCCGGGCTCGGGGCTCTCGCCGCGCGCCGCGTTCGACGCCCACACCCGGGCCGGCTGGTGGGCCGGTGGTGTCCGGGACGGCGTGACCGGCACGTTGACGCCGGGCGCGCCGGCCACCTACGCGGTGTGGCGGGCGGCGGAGTTCGTCGGCGGCCTGCCGTCGGTGGATCCGGAGGCGGAACCACCGGTGTGTCTGCGCACGGTGCTGCGCGGCGAGGTGATCTACGAGAGGGATGAGCTGCCGGCCGGGTAGCCGGCCGGTGATGAGCGGAGGGAGTGCGCATGGGCCTGTTGAACCTCGATCCGGAGACGGTGGCCACGGCGCGGCGGTTGGCGGCGCGGGCGGCCGAACCGGTGATCGCGTTGACCCATGCGCACACCACGGTCGCGGTGGAGCGCGCCACCCTGCGACTGGCCGGCCTGTCCGGCGCCGACCACACCCACCCAGCCGGTGACGTGCCGTGGGTGAACCGGGTCGTGGACACCGTGCGCGAACACTGCGGCCTGGAGCATGGTGTGGTGCTGCCGGTGTTCCACGCGCTGCGCGAACACGATCTCGGCTCGCTGATCGAGCTGGCGGAGGCGACCGCCGCCGGCCAGGTGCGCTACCGGCCGCCGTCCGGTGTGGACAGCGAACACGCGGAGAAGCTGGCGCGGGAGGCGGTTTCCGCAGGTCTGCGGCGGGTGGACGAGAACCGGGAGCAGCGGAACCGGTTGATCGCCGAATGGGGGGACGCGCCGCGCCGGCCGTGGATCTACCTGATCGTCGCGACCGGCGACATCGACGAGGACGTGGTGCAGGCGGCGAACGCGGCCCGCGCCGGGGCGGACGTGATCGCGGTGATCCGCTCCACCGGACAGTCCCTTCTGGACTATGTGCCGGAGGGCGCCACCCATCAGGGTTTCGCCGGTACCTACGCCACCGAGGAGAACTTCCGCATCATGCGGGCCGCCCTCGATGAGGTGTCCCGCGAACTGGGCCGCTACGTCCGGCTGACCAACTACGCGTCGGGCCTGTGCATGCCGGAGATCGCCGTGCTGGGCGGGCTGCGGCGGCTGGACATGATGCTCAACGACTCCATGTACGGGATCCTGTTCCGCGACATCAACCCGATCCGCACGTTCGTGGACCAGCGGTTCTCCCGCCAGGTGCACGCCCGCGCCGGCATCATCATCAATACCGGCGAGGACAACTACCTCACCACCGCCGACGCCGTCGAGGCCGCCCACACCGTGACCGTGTCGCAGCTGCTCAACGAATGTTTCGCGCATGAGGCCGGGTTGCCCGACGACCTGCTGGGCCTCGGGCACGCGTTCGAGATCAACCCGGAGCTGCCGGACTCGTTCCGGATGGAACTCGCGCACGCGCTGCTGGCCCGTGAACTGTTCCCGGACGCGCCACTGAAATGGATGCCGCCCACCAAACACATGACCGGTGACGTGTTCCGCGGCTACCTGTTGAACGGGTTCTTCAACCTGGCCGGTGTGCTCACCGGGCAGAGCATCCTGCTGGTCGGCATGATGACGGAAGCGGTGGTGACACCCTGGCTGTCCGACCGGGACCTCGCGCTGGCGAACGTCCGCTATGTGTTGGACGCGGCCGGGTCGCTGCGTGAGGATTTCCGGCCGGCGCCGGACGGGTTCATCGCCGGCCGGGCCCGCCGGGTGCTGTCTGAGGCCGTCGACCTGTTGGCCCGTATCGCCGACGACGGGCTGCTCAACGCGATCGCCGACGGCACGTTCGGGCTGATGAAACGCCCACCGGACGGCGGCAAGGGCGCCGACGGCGTCATCCGCAAGGCCGACGACTACCGCAATCCCGCCGTGGATCTCCTGGATGGAGGCGAGTGACATGACCAACCGAGCACGCACACAGACTGGAACCGCGTCAGGCACGACAACCGGCCGGGTCCGGCCCTACGGGGACGCCACCGACGACGGCATGGTGCAGGTGTCGTTCACACTGCCGGTGCCGGCCGGGCCGCTCGCGGAGGGCGCGGCAGCGGCGCTCGCCACGAAAATGGGCATCGAACACCCGCTGGTGGCGCACTCGCATCCGATCGGCGACGGGTTCACGTTCTTCGTCGTCTACGGCTCACTGGTGCATACCGTCGATCTCGCCGACGTGCCCGTGATTCCGCGCGAATACCCGCTGCTCACGCCCGCCGAGGTGAACGAGGCGGTGCGGGAACGCTGGGGCCGCAAGCTGGTGGTGGTCGGCGCCTGTATCGGCACCGACGCGCACACCGTCGGCATCGACGCGATCCTCAACATCAAGGGATTCGCGGGGGAGAAGGGCCTGGAGTACTACCGCGAACTGCGGGTGGTGAACCTCGGCGCCCAAGTCCCGGTGCCCGATCTGGTTCGCCGCGCGCGGGCCGAAGCCGCGGACGCGGTGCTCGTCTCGCAGGTCGTGACGCAACGCGACGCGCACCTGATCAACACCCGGGAGATGTCGGCGGCGTTCCGGAAGGCGATGGGGCCGCGCCGGCCGGTGCTGGTCGTCGGCGGGCCACGCTTCGACGTGAGCGCCGCACCGGAACTGGGCGTGGACCAGGTGTTCGGGCGAGGCACCAAACCCGGCGAGGTCGCCAGCTATCTCGTGCACGCGCTCAGCCGGCGGGCAGTTCGGTCCACTCAGGTGCCCGCGGGCGCGTCCGCATGAGCGGTCCGCGGGTCGGCATGTCGGTCACCCACCGCAGGTACGTGCCGTATTCGCACGCGCACTACGGTGGCGATCTCGTCGACGGCGCCTACGGACTCGGCCTGTTCGGCGATGTCGCCACCGAACTATGCATCCGAACGGACGGCGACGAAGCCTTGTTCGCCGGCTACGAATCGGTGCGGTTCCTCGCGCCGATCCAGGCCGGCGACATCATCGAGGCCACCGGCACCCTCGTCGCCGTCGGCCGCCGCTCGCGAAAGATCTCCTTCGAGGCCCGGGTGGTGTGCCGTGCCGACCCCGCCCGTGGCCCGTCCGCCGCCCGCGTCCTCGACCCGCCGGTGATCGTGACCCAGGCCGAGGGAACCGTGGTGGTGCCCAAGGAACAGTGACACGCTGACGAGATGGCAGGGCAGTGTCCGATCTGCGTCACCTGCGGGGTCCAGTACGCCGCGCCGCGCGAGAAGTGCCCAATCTGCCTGGATGAACGTCAGTACGTCGGCTGGGGCGGCCAGCGCTGGACCATGCTCACCGGACTGCGAGCCGGCGGGTGGCGCGGACGCATCGAGCCGGAGGGCCCCGGCGTGGTTGGCGTGGGCACCGAACCCACGGTCGGTATTGGTCAGCGCGCGCTGCTGGTGCGAACCGAATCCGGCAACGTCCTGTGGGACTGCATCGGCTATCTGGACGACGAGATCGTCACGCGGATTCGAGAACTGGGTGGTATCACCGCGATCGCCATCAGCCATCCGCACTTCTATGGCACCATGATCGAGTGGAGCCGGACTTTCGATGCGCCGGTGTTCATTCACGAGGCCGACCGCCAGTGGGTTGGCCGTCCCGATCCTGCCATCGAATACTGGTCCGGCGACACCCGCGAGATCGGTCCCGACCTGAACCTGATCAACGCCGGCGTGCACTTCGCCGGCGGCAGCGTGCTGCACTGGTCCGGCAGTCAGCAAGGCCGGGGCGCACTGTTCTCCGGGGACATCTTCCAGGTGGTCATGGACCGCCGCTGGGTCAGTTTCATGTACTCGTATCCCAACCTCATTCCGGAGAAGGCATCGGTGATCCGCCGCGCCCTGCGCCTGGTGGAGCCCTTCACCTTCGACCGCATCTACGGCGCCTTCTGGGGTCGCGTCACCGACGACGCCCATGCCGCCCTCCGCCGCTCCGCCGACCGCTACCTCCACTTCGCCCAGGACGAACAGTGATTCGATCCACATTCTCGTCAGCGTTGGTCTGCTGCGGGACCGAGCTGACTATCTTCAGCGCGTTATCGCCCACATGCCACCCGAAACCCGCTGAGCCGCGTTCGACCGTGACGAGGGTCCGTGGAATCCTGCTGTCATGCCCGAACTTGTTGACCGTGGCGGGCGTCGCTACGCCGTGCGGTTTCACTACTCGCTGCCCGAGTGTGCGTGGCAAGTCGAGTTGAGCGAGGCCGTTACCGCGCCGGACACGTGGAAGGACGTCCCCGGCTCACCCGACTCACTGCCAGGAACTGTTCAGTTTTTCGTCGGCGTTTCCGTAGGCGAGTCTCCTGACTTGTCCGGCCTTCCTTGGCTGTCCGGTCACGTATCGCCGGGCGGGTCACTTCGGTTCCTTCTGACATACGGTGAGAACCTCATCGCGCTACGCGCACGTCAACATGAACATCACCGCGGACGCCAACCGGCCGGTAACATGTGATCGTGAGAGATCGGACGGTAGACGCCGTGGTGTTCGACTACGGCGGTGTGATCACCACGTCGGTGCGGGAAACCGTCACCGAATGGCTCGCGACCGAGGGCATCGACCCGGACAGCTACCTCGCCGTGATGCGGGACTGGCTGCTCGCGGACGGTTCCAGACCCACCCCGGTGCACCTGCTGGAGACCGGCCAGCTGCCGGCCGCCGAGTTCGAGCGGAACCTCGCCGCGCGGCTGAGCACCATCGACGGCCGGCCCATCCAGGTGACCGGCATGCTGGAGCGGATGCTCGGCGGGGGACGCCATGACCCGGGTATCGCGGAGTTGATCGCCGACCTGCGGGCCGCCGATGTCCGGATCGGGCTGCTGTCGAACAGTTGGGGCAACAGCTATCCGACCGATCTCACAGACTACTGTGATGCGATCGTGATCAGTGGTGAGGTGGGGCTGCGCAAGCCGGACCCGCGCATCTACCGCCTGGTGCTGGACAAGCTGGATCTGCCGGCGGACCGCGCCGCCTTCATCGACGACCTGCCGGTCAACGTGACCGCCGCCGCGGCCCTGGGCATGCACGCCGTGCACCACATCGACGCGGCCGGGACCCGCGCCGCGATCACCGCCCTCATCCCCGACCTGAGCTGATCTGGCCACAGGCCGCGCGACCAGCTGACAACGGCCAACAGTGCGCCCATTTTGCTCTCCGCAGAGTGCATGACACGATGGTCTGAACTCGGCCGCGATTCCTTGCGGTCGAACTAGAACGTGTGTTCGGATATCGGCATGAGGACGCAGGAGATATCGGTGGCGACGATTGAGTACCCCGACCATCTGCTGAGCATCGCGGAATACACCCAGCTTGGGGAGACCGAGCAGGGCTACACGGAATTGCTGGAGGGGCGTCTCTTGATGTCGCCGAGTCCGACGCCGAGGCACAACCTTGTCGTCAAGAGGTTGTCCAGGCAGTTGGACGCTCAATTGCCCAATGACCTGGAAACGCTACAAGATATCGATATCGATCTCGAGCTCGCGCCTCGCGGGCATCCTGGCTTCTCTCGCCGACCTGATCTGATCGTGGTCCGTCAGTCGGCCGTCAAGAGGGTGGACTCCGAGGGTGGGATGCTTCGGGCGTCTGAGGTCGTGATCGTGGGGGAGATCGTTTCGCCTGGCTCCGTGCGCACTGACTGCGTGGCCAAGCGCGGCGAGTACGCGGAGGCTGCCATCCCGCACTACTGGATCATCGACGCGACCGATCCGATCTCGCTGATCGACTGCTTCGAGCCGAGCAAGCACCGTTACCGCGATTCAGGCGAGATCACCGAAGTGTTCAGGACCACCGATCCCTTTCCGCTGACCATTGATCTCACGGGGCTGTGGTAGAACGCCGATTGCATGAGTGATGGCGTGTCCCGCACCGGCGGGGCACGCCATCACTTTTCGGTGAGAAAGGCCTGTTCGGCCTCGACACCTACCGGCTCAACGGGAGGGTGGGGACGTCGGGGGTGGCGAAACCGAGAACCTGGCCGTAGAACGACAACTCCGCCTCCAACGCGGCGCGGATCGAGCTCGCCTTGCGGAATCCGTGCTGCTCGCCCTCGAACGTCAGGTAGGCGTGCGGAATCCCGCTGCCGTCCAGGGCGGCCATGAACGCGTTGGCCTGCACGGGAGGGCAGATGTGGTCGTCCAGGCCCTGCAGCATGAGCACCGGGCCGGCGAGCCGGTCGGCGTGCCGGGACGGCGACCGCCGCTCATACAACTCGGCGGCCGCCGGCAGTGGCCCGACCAGCCCCTCCACATATCGGGACTCGAAGTCGTGGGTCTGCCCACCCTGCGCGGTCCAGCCGGTGAGGTCGAGGATCGGGAACATCACCGTGCCGCACCTGTAGACGTCGACGCTGGTCAGTGAGGCGGCCGAGGTCCAGCCGCCGGCGCTGCCACCGCGGATGGCCAACCTGTTCGGGTCGGCGCCGCCCTCGGCGGCCAGCGCCCGCACCGCGGACGCGCAGTCCTGGACGTCGACGACGCCCCACTGGCCGCGCAGCCGTTCCCGGAACTGCCGGCCGTAGCCGACGGATCCGCCGTAGTTGACGGCGACCACACCGATACCCCGGCTGGTGAAGTAGGCGATGCTCAACGCCAGGCCGGGCGACCAGGACCCGGTCGGTCCGCCGTGCACGTGCACCAGGAACGGCGGCAGCTCTCCCTCGGGCGCGGCGAATTCCGGGTTGGTCGGCGGATACACGTAGGCCGGTACCGGTCGGCCCTGCTCGTCGGTGAACACCCGCGACACCGGCTTGGGCAGGTACTCGGTCTCGGGCAGCCAGATCGGCTGCGGGGTGATCTCGACCAGCTTGGCCGGCCCGGCCGTGCTTCCGGCGGTGTCCCAGCCGACCACGGCCTGTTCCCGGGTCGGGCCGCCGGCGATGCCGACGACCAGCGAGCCGGTCGCGGTGATGTCCGACCACACCGACAGGGCCTCGGCGGTGTCGGTATCGCCGATCGCGTCGGTGATCGTGCCGGTGTTCTCGTCCAGGATGGCCAGTTGATCGGCACGCAGCACCGCGTACCGGCCGCCGCCCAGCGGCGCGAACCAGCGCATGCCGACCCGCCACATCGCCCCGCCCAGTTCGACCTCGGCGGGAGCGAGATTCCGCGGTGCGCCAGCGGTGCCGCCGCCGACTTCGAGCCGGTACAGGTTCCACCAGCCGTCCGGGTCGGTGAGCACCAGCAACGTGTCGGGTCCGTCCCATTCGGCCTGACAGACCGCCTCGGTGGGGCCGCCGGCCACCACCCGGTGTGGGCCGAGGCCGCGGTCACCGTCCACATCGGCGACACACAGTTGCGTTCCGTCCCACGGCATCGCGGGGTGGTTCCAGCCGATCCACGCCACCCGCCGGCCGTCCGGGCTGATCCGTGGCCCGGTGAGGAAGTGGTGGCTGGCGGCCAGCGTCCGGACGGCGCCGGGTTCGGTGGCGGCCCGGCCGTCCAGTGGAACCGCGACCAGGTCGTGGCGGATGTCGGTGGGCCGGTCGCCGGTGACGGTCTCCCGCACGCACCACACCTCGGTGCCGTCCGGCCCGATCGTCAGGTCCGCGTAGCGGTAGCCGTGCCGGCGTTCCGGGTCTGGGCTGATCGGCGTCGGCTGCCCGCCGCCGTCCACGTCGACCAGATACAGCCGCTGGTCGTCCCAGTTGGTGAACACCACCCGCTCGCCGGCGGTCTCGGCGGCACCGCTGGGGCCACCGCCGATCACCGTCCACGGCCGGCCGCCGTACTCGTGCACCCGGTTCCGGACATTCCAGGGCGCGGCCAGTACCTCGCGGGCCGCGCCGCCGGGCGTCGCGACCATCAGCGCGAGCCGGCCATCCTCGGCGGGCCTGCCCTCGACCCACCACACTCGTCCGCCGTGCGTGTCGACCCAGGAGGGTCCGCCGCCGGCGGCCGCCACCATCCCGGCGTCGATCGGCGAGGTCCACGTTCCCAAAGGCGCAACCGTGATCGTCCCCATGGCCCACACCGTAGCGGGTGTGTCGCGGATCGCAGCGGAGCGCCACGAACCAGGTGACGCCGGGTGATCATCGGCCGAGCGCCGACAATTTCGGGATGCGAGCCGACACGGACTAGGGTCGTGGCCTAGGGTCGAAGGTGCCATGGCCCGTGTGATTCATGTCTTCCGAGAACCCGACCGCTTCATCGCCGGCACGGTCGGGGAACCCGGTGACCGCAGCTTCTATCTTCAGGCCACCGCCGAACATCGGACGGTGAGCGTGCTGTTGGAGAAGCAGCAGGTCGCCGTGCTCGCCGAGCGCCTGGGATCGCTGCTCGACGAGGTGCACCGCAAGTTCGGCGCCGAGGTGCCCGAACGTGCCATCGCCGGCACCGTCGACAGTGATCCGCTGGACGTGCCGATCGAGGAGGAGTTCCGCGTCGGCACGATGGGACTGGGCTGGGACGCCGAGTCCAAGGCGGTCGTCGTGGAGTTGCTCGCGGTCACCGACGAGGAGATCGACGAGTCGGTCGTGCTCGGTGACGCCGACGAGGGCCCGGACGCGCTGCGGGTGTTCCTCACGCCGGCGTCGGCGCGGGCGTTCGCCGAGCGCGCGAACCGGGTGGTGTGGGCGGGCCGCAAGCCCTGCCCGCTGTGCGGGGAGCCGCTGGACCCCAGTGGGCATGTCTGCCCTCGGCAGAACGGCTACCGGCGCGTGACCGAGGACGAGTAGGAACGTGGGCATGGACCCGCGTGACCCCGACGCTCTCAAGTTCCTGCGGCAGGGCCGTATCGAGGTTCAGGGTCGGATCGCCGACGCGTCCAATGCCACCCTGCTGTGCACGATCCGCTGCGACGGGACGGTCGCGGAATGCGTCTACAAACCGGTGTCCGGGGAGCGGCCGCTGTGGGACTTCCCGGACGGCACGCTCGCCGGCCGGGAGGTCGCGACCTACCTGGTGTCCGAGGCCGCCGGCCTGCACCTGGTGCCGCCCACCGTGTTGCGGCCCGGCCCGTTCGGTCCGGGCATGGTGCAGTTGTGGGTGGACACCAGGGATGACGACGACTTGGTCGATGTGGTCGCGCCGAACAAGCTGCCGGCCGGCTGGCGCGCGGTGTTCAACGCGCAGGACTCCTACGGTGAGCCGGCGGTGCTCGCGCACGCCGACCATCCCGCGATCCGGTTGATGGCCGCGCTGGATGTGGTGGTCAACAACGCCGACCGCAAGGGCGGGCATGTGCTGCACGCCGTCAACGGTGACGTGTACGGGGTGGACCACGGCATCTGTTTCCACACCGAGAACAAGCTGCGCACCGTGTTGTGGGGGTTTCTCGGCGAGTCGTTGCCGGCGAAGGCTGTCGAGGCGTTGCGGCGGCTACGCGCGAAGCTGTCCGACAACGGGCCGCTGTGTGGGGAGCTGGCGCAACACATCGCGCCCCGCGAGGTACGCGCGCTGACCGGCCGGGTGAACAGGCTGTTGGCGGTGAATGAATATCCGGCACCGTCGGGGGACTGGCGCGCCATCCCCTGGCCACCGTTCTGACGGGACCGTCGCGATGGACGGCGTTCTGAAGGACACCGTTGCGGGCCAACGGTTTGGTAAACAGTGAACACGCCGATGTGAACACGCCGTTTCGTGTTTCGCCCCCATTCCCGGTGGATCTGCGCTAGCGTGGCCAGTCGTGCGTTCCGATGACTCCGTCGAATACGGCGACATCTTCAATCGGCCTCGGCGAGTCGTCCCGACCGTGCCGGCCGAGCCGGGTCTGGTGGTGGAGGACCCGGATTCCGGGTTCTGTGGCGCGGTGGTCGGCTGGGAGTCCGGTCGGGTCGTGTTGGAGGACCGGCACGGGAAGCGGCGACTGTTCCCGTTGCGCCGGGCGGGTTTCCTGCTGGAGGGTTCGCCGGTCACCCTGGTGCGGCCGCCGGCGGCCGCAGCGGCGCCGGCGCGGAAGCCGCAACGGTCGGCGTCCGGGTCGACACGGGTCGAGGGGCTGCGGGCGCGGACCGCGCGGGCCAGCCGGATCTGGGTGGAGGGCATCCACGACGCGGTGCTGGTGGAGCGGGTGTGGGGGCACGACCTGCGGGTCGAGGGCATCGTGGTGGAGCCACTGCACGGCGTCGACAACCTGGCGCGGCGGGTCGCCGAGTTCCGTCCGGGCCCGCGCCGCCGGCTGGGTGTGCTGGTCGACCACCTGGTCGCCGGCAGCAAGGAGTCCCAGATCGTCGACACCGTCAACGACCCGAACGTGCTGGTCACCGGGCATCCGTATGTGGATATCTGGCAGGCCGTCCGGCCGCGCTCGATCGGTATCAGTGGCTGGCCACCGATCCCGAAGGGCGTGCCGTGGAAGGAGCGGGTCTGCGAACTGTTCGACTGGGGCAGCCCGCTGGAGGGCTGGTTGCGGATCAACGCCGGGGTGCGCGGCTACCGGGACATCGAGGCGCCGCTGCTGGGCGCGATGGAGGCCCTCATCGACTTCGTCACGGAACCGGGCGCCGAAACCGTCGAATCCGCGGGTGTGGCCGATATCGAATCCGACAACGGATCCGGCGAGGACCGGTGAGTCGCGAATCCGTGTGCTCGCCGGGCGGCCATATGACGGTTACCTCTCGTGTTGAGAACGTTCCATCCGGTTCCGGGCGCGGCGTGCCGTCATTTAGTGCGACTATGGTGCCATGGCCGCGCTGATCTGGCTTGTCGTCGGGGTAGTCCTCATGGTGGCCGAAGTGCTTTCGGGCACCTTCGTGCTGTTCATGCTGGGCCTGGCCGCGCTCGTGTCCGCGGGCCTGGCCGCCAGCGGCCTGCCGCTGCCCATCAGTGTCGTGGTGTTCGCCGCCGTGGCGGCCGGCGGACTCACGCTCGCGCGGCCGGCGCTGGTGCGTCGCCTGCAACGCGGCTCCGAGCACATCAAGACCAACACCGAGGCCCTGGTTGGACGCAAGGCGATCGTGGTCAGTAGGGTCGACGCGCACGAGGGACAGGTCAAAATCGGCGGGGAGTTGTGGTCGGCGCGCAGCTTCGACGAGACCGAGGTTCTCGAGCCGGGACGGTCTGTCACTGTCATGGGCATTTCGGGCGCCGTGGCCCTGGTGTGGGGCGGCGTGTAACCCGTTAGGGGTGGAGGTTTCTCGTGGTGGCACTGATCGTGGCCATCATCG
>DASVLX010000107.1:0-6324 GCA_036384655.1 Pseudonocardiaceae bacterium | reverse complement strand
GAACCGCAGCGCCGGGTCGAACACCGGACCGGACCCGGCGATGTCGAGCAGGGCGGAGCGCCGGACCAGCAGCGCGGCGGTCGGCACGTACGCCACCCGCGCACCGGGAGCCACGGACGCCGGCCGGTCGCCAAGATCGAGCGAGCCGTTCGCCATCGTGTAGCGGCCGGACCAGGTTGGCGCGGCCATCCCGACCACGCGCGGCGCGACCGCCGCGACCTGCGGGTCCACCAAATGGGGGACGAGTTTCTCGATCCAGTTCTCGTTCGGCTCGCAGTCGCTGTCCAGGAACGCGATGATTTCGCTGTCCACCCGGTCCAGGGCGGTGTTGCGGGCCGGCCCGGGCCCGCCGTTGCGGTCTCGCCGCAGCAGCTTCGCACCGTGCCGGTCCGCGACCGCCGCCACCGCGGCGGGATCGCGTGACCCATCATCAACGATCACGACCGGGTGGCGTCCGCCCACCGCGGCCAGGCACCGGTCCAGCAGATCCGGCCGGTCGCGAACCGGGATCGCCACCGTCACATCGGCCGCCGTGAACTCTGCCGCCGTGGCATCGAGGCCGCTCTGCATCGGCGGGATCGGGTGGGCCAGGCCGGCGTCGGTGAACTTTCGTGCCAGCACGCCCGCCGCCCGGGAGACCACCGGTCCCTCGCGCAACTCCCGCCACGCCCGCAGGCCGGCGGTGGTCAGCCGCAGCATCCGGGCCGGTGAACCGCCGATCCAGGTGCGCACGTCGAGTTGCCGGGTTGTCGCGTCCAGCGCGATCCGAAACCCGGCGGGGATCGGTGTCTGTGGGGGCCGGGGAGTGGTCACAGCGCCAGCCCCCCGTCCACCGGAACGATCGATCCGGTCATGCCGCTGCTGGCGGGGCTGGCCAGGAAGGCCAGCACGGCGGCGACATCCTCCGGTTCGAGCAGTTTCTTCGCCGGCTGCTGCGCGGCGAACTCCCGCGCGTCGGCCAGGCCATAGAGACGTGCGCTCTCGGCGAGGATCGGGGTGTCGGTGGAGCCGGGACTGACCGCGTTGGCGGTTACCCCGGTGCCGCCCAGTTCGACCGCCAGCGCCCGGATCAGCCCGGTGACCCCGGACTTGGCCGCGCAGTACGCGGCGAGCATCGGCAGCCCACGGGTCGCCGCCGTCGAGGCCACCGCGAGGAACCGGCCGTGCCGTGGCTCGGGCCGGCGCAGCAACGCGGGCACCGCGGCCCTGGCCAGACCCAGCACCCCGCCGAGGTTGACGTCCAGAATGACCTGCTGCTGATCGGCCGGCATCTCCCAGAGCGGCACGCCGCCGGCGATCACCCCGGCCACCGCGATGGCCGCGTCCAGCCCGCCCCACCAGTCCTCGGCTGCGGCCACCGCGTCGGCCAGTGCTGCCTGGTCGCGCACATCCGCCAGGAACGATCTGGCCGCCTCGGGCGTGCCGGCCAGCCGGTTGGCCTGTCCGACCACTTCGGACAGTTCGGCCTTGCTGCCCAGCGGATAGGGCAGCGCCGGGTCGTCGGTCGCCGCGTCCACCGCGAGCACCGACCAGCCGTCGGTGGCCAGCGCGAGCACCGTGGCCGCGCCGATGCCCCGAGCGGCTCCCGTCACCAGTGCGACCCGGTTCATGATCGAACCTCCACCGGTTCGGTGGGGTTCTCGGCGGGGCACCAGGCGTCGAAGGCGGCCAGCAGATCGGCGGTGAGCCGGTCGAGCAGCGCGGCGCCGGCCGCCGCGGTGGCCCCGGTGGGATCACCGAGCACACCCGACGGGCTGACCGCGCGCACGCCGCCGGTCCGCAGCGCCGGCATCAGCTCGGCCAGCGGCCGGGTGTTGCCGGGCACCGCGCGGTCCAGGTGCACGGCGTCCGGGCGCAGTACCAACTGCAACGCGGTCTCCGGCCGGCCGGCATGCGCGCCGCCGGACATGTCCCAGTTCGGCAGGAACAGCGCGACATCACGCGATTCGGCGCGCAACCGGCCGACCGCGCGGCCGACCGGCTCGGCGTTGCCGCCATGCGCCGACACGAACAGCACCCGGGGGAAGGTCTCGGTGGCCGACCGGCCCAGCTCGACCACCACGGTCTCGGCGGCGTCCTGACCGATCGACAGTGTGCCGGCGAATCCGGCATGCTCGCCGCTGGCGCCGTAGGGCAGTGGTGGCGCGACCAGCACACTCGGCCGGGCGGCCGCCAGTCCCCGGCACAGCGCCACCGCGATGTCGGTGTCGGTGGAAAGCGGCAGATGCGGGCCGTGCTGTTCGGTGGCGCCCAACGGGATCACCAACACGGCGCCGGCGGCGGCCCGCTCGCGCACCTGTGGCCAGGAAAGATCGGATAGTTCAGTCATCGGCCAGCGGGCTTTCGTCGCAGGCCCGGCGCGGTGCCCGGCGGGTGTGGTGCGAGTGGTCGCCGGACGGCCGTGGCGCCTCCGAGGAGTCCACGATGGACAGCAGGTTCTGGCCGTGGCCCAGCACGCATTCCGGGTCGGGGCCGTCCAGCGGCAGCCCGGTGAAGAACTTCGCCGCCATGCAGCCGCCCCGGCAGGCGTCGAACATCGAACAGGACGTGCACGCGCCGCCGTTCTGCGGCCGGCGCAGGTCGGTGAACAGCTCCGAATCCCGCCACACCGCGTCGAACCCGCCGCCGGTGCGGATGTTGCCGGCACGGAAGTTGTCGTGGATGGCGAACGGGCAGGCGTAGACATCGCCCACCGGGTCGATCAGGCAGACCACCCGCCCGGCGCCGCACAGGTTCAGCCCCGGCAGCGCCTCACCGTAGGCGGACAGGTGGAAGAACGAGTCACCGGTGAGCACCCGCTCGCCATGTTCGACCAGCCACTCATACAGCTCGCGCTGCTGGTCGGCGGTCGGGTGCAGCTCGTCCCAGACATCGGCACCCCGGCCCGATGGTCGCAGCCGAGTCAGTCGCAACTGTGCACCGAACCGGTCCGCCAGCGCCTTGAAACCGTCCAACTGACCGATGTTCTGGCGGGTGGCCACGACCGAGATCTTGAACTCGCCGAATCCGGCCGCCGCCAGGTTCTCCATGGCGCGCAGCGCGGTCCGGTACGACCCGGCGCCGCGCACCGCGTCGTTGACCTCCTCGGTCGCGCCGTCCAGCGAGATCTGCACGTCCACGTAGTCGCTGCCGGCCAGTCGGCGGGCGATCTCGGGCGTGATCCTGATTCCGTTGGTGGAGAACTTGACGCCGACATGGTGTTCGGTCGCGTAGTCGACCAGTTCCCAGAAGTCCGGGCGCACGGTCGGTTCGCCACCGCCGATGTTCACATAGAACACCCGCATCCGCTCGAACTCGTCGATCAGCGAGCGGCATTCGGCGGTGCTCAGTTCCCGTGGATCCCGCCGGCCCGAACTGGACAGACAATGCACACAGGACAGATTGCAGGCATAGGTCAGTTCCCAGGTCAGGCAGATTGGCGCGGAAAGCCCGAACTGGAACTCGTCGGCCAGCGTCATGGCAGTCGTTGTGGCGGCAGCCGTCATGACTCGGTCCTCTCGCGAATCATCTGGGATGCGGCGAGCGCGCTCAGAGCACGCCGATATCGGTCCAGCTCATCCGGCCGCACGCCGGCCCGTTGACAGGCCGCGCGTGCGGTCGGCGCGTCGTCCAATGCCTGGACGACCGCCAGTAGCGTGGGACTTTTCAGGAACGACAAACGACGAGTACCGAAGTGATACAGCAACGCGCCGAAGCGTTCCGGTCGAATGACCGCCTGGGGGTGCAGCCGCCAAGCCGCGTCTACATTGAACGGCCGCACCCCGCCAGACGGGTCAGTAGACACCGCACATTCCGTCGATGGAGACCTCTTCCACCAACACGTCCTCGACCAACGTGTCGGTGAGGTCTTCGGTGGGCACATCGACGGTGATCTGCTCCGCCATCTCGACTCCTCAGATGCAGGGCATCAGATATTTGACACTGAATGCCGAATGTCGACTACGGTAGCGTCACGGTGTGACGAAATCAAGGGGTGACACTCGACGGGGTCGCCCACCCGGGACCAGCGCGCGGGCGTTGGAGCTCATCGCGCTGCGGCTGTTCACCGAACAGGGCTTCCACGAGACCACTGTGGACCAGATCGCCGCCGGGGCCGGCGTGAGCCGGCGGACCTTCTTCCGTTACTACGACGCCAAGTCGAGCGTGCTGTGGAACGAGTTTGACGACGAGGTCGACGCCATCCGCGCCAGCCTCGCCGAGATGTCCGACGACCTGCCGATCATGGAGGCCGTCCGGCAGGCGGTGTTGGAGGCCAACCACTACAGGGCCGAGGACGTCCCCGAACTGCGGATGCGGATGAACCTGATCGGCACCGTGCCGGAAATCGCCGCCAGCGCCACCGTCCACTACGACGCCTGGGAGCGTGCGGTCAGCGAGTACGTCGCCCGGCGGATCGGTCAGCCGGCCGACTCGCTGTATCCGCTCGCCGTCGGCCGGGCCGTGCTGGCCGTCTGCCGGGCGGGTTATGACCGCTGGGCCGCCCGCGCCGACGCGGACCTGACCGTGTACCTCGACGCCGCCCTCCGCGCCCTGGCGGCCGGCTTCGCTAATCCGCCTCTCCGGGATTCTGAGGTCGGTCGCGTACCCGAGGGATGGTCACCTTGAGGACGGGTCCGTGGTTGGCTGCCGTCACGGTGCCCCTGAGGTCGCTGATCCGCCTCTCCGGGATTTTGGAGTTGCGGGTCATCTCAGGCGTCCCGGGTCTGGGTTCGCCAGGCACCGGCGATGATCGGGACAACGATCCAGGCGACGAGCACCAGGGTCGCCACGGCGACCGGCATCGCGAGCTTGAAGTTGATCAGGGCGTTGCTGGACCCGGGATGGGTCTTCGAGCCGATGGCGTCGGCCGGCAGGAACCGGGTCAGGGCGAACATCAGGACCAGATCGCGCGCGGCGCCGAGGAACTGCGCCAGGTAGAGCATGCCCGAGGCGATCGTCTGCCAACCGATGATCGCGGTGAGGGTGATCGGACGGGAACCGGTGAGCGAGCCGACGCCGACCGCGAGTGTCGTGACGACCGTGGTGGCCAGCACGACCCAACCACCGGACCTCAGGACCAGACCGAGTCCCGGCGCGGGCGCCGAACCGTGGAACACGAACGCGGCGGCGACGCTGATCAGGAACCCGGTCAGGGTGAACAGCAGCGCCACCGCGACGGCGGCCGGAACACGGGCCAGGAACAGTGCGACGCGGGAGCGTCCGGTGGCGGCCAGATCCCGGAACACACCGGTGGTGAGGTCGGTGGTGCCGGCCTGGGCGCCGATCAGGATGGCGGCGAAAGATCCGAAGTACAGCCCCATCAACGACGTGCCGTCCGCGAGGGTCTGCGTCCCGGGCAACTCACCGTTGTGTCTCATCAGGATGATCCCGAGATACAGCACGGTGATCCCGACGGACAGCACGGCTGCGGCCACCATCGTTGGTCGGTGCCGGCGGAGCTTGAGGATGTCCGCGCCGATCATCTGGCCGGCGATGATCCTGCCGGTGGCGCCGTGGTTCGTCCGGGTCGGTGAAGCGATCATGCGACAAGCATCGGGCACGCCCCTGCCGGCCACCATCGGCCGAAAGTACGGTTCGCGCCGGCGCGCGTCCGTCCCTTCGGCCGATGGCGCTGCCTGAGGCGGGTCAAGCCGCTGCGGCGTTGTTCACGGCGGGGGTGCCGATGGGGGCGGTGGCCGTCGAGGCGGACACCGACTCGGGAGCGACGACCGTGCTGCCGTTCGGTCCGACCTGCACGGCCTGGTGCAGGGCGCTGCCGGCCACCAGCTGGTCCCAGGACAGGAACCAGTCGGTCCAGCCGTCACCGGGCGTGCCGGCCAGCGGGCTGCCGACGATCGTCACCGGACTGCCGGGGATCTCCTCGTTGTAGTAGATCTCCGCGGCCTTCGGTGGCATGTTCACGCAGCCGTGGCTGACGTTGGAGTCGCCCTGCTGGCCGACGGACCAGTAGGCGTCGTGCAGGAAGTCGCCGCTCCAGGTGAACCGCACCGACCAGGGCACTTCCATGTCGTAGTAGCCGGGCTGGCCGGGCGCGATGTCGGAGGGTTTCATCTCCTCCGGGTTGGCCTTCTCGATGGTCAGATAGGTGCCGTTGGGCGTGTCGTGACCGCGCTTGCCGGTGCTGATCGGCCAGTCGTACTGCAGCTGACCGTTCTTGTAGAGCTGCATGTGGTGGGTGGCGGCGCTGGCCACGACGATCAGCGAGTCGCCGATGTTGAACGTTTGCGTCAGGTCGGCCGCGCCGTAGACGCCGTCCGCGCCCTGCACACCGTTGAACAGCCCGGTGAAGCTGATCTTCGTGTTCGCCGGCCAGTAGTCACGCGG
>DASVLX010000106.1:0-11738 GCA_036384655.1 Pseudonocardiaceae bacterium | reverse complement strand
CCGGTGCGCAGCTCCTCGATCGTGGGCGGCTCGCCGGCCTCACCGCCGAGACCCGCCAGCCAGTTCGTGGCCCGTTCCCGCCACTCGGCGGCGGCGTCCTCCAGTCGTTGCGCGGCCTCATTGCGTCGGCCGGCCGCCTCGGTGGCGGCCAGCTGGGCCTGCCGGGCGGCCAGCCGCAGCCCGTCCAGGTGCGCCCGGTCGCGATCCAGTTCGACCGCTCGCTCACGCAGCGACAACGCCAGCGCGGCCCGCTGCCCGGCGATCGTGATCAGTTCGGCCGCCTGTTCGGCGGCGGCGGTCAGATCCCGCTCCAGGACGTCCGGTCGCGGGCTCGGCGGCATCCGCCGCTCGACCTCCACGGGCGCGGCCTCCGGGTCCGGCTTGGCACGCACCAGCTCGCGCAGGGTCCGCGCGACCGGTTCGGGCGCGGCCGGCACCCTCGGCGCCAACGCGGTGTCCAGACCGGCCTCGGCCAGCCGGGACCGGGTCGTGTCGGCCAGCCGGGCGGCGGCCTCGGCGTCCTCACCCAACCGGCGCAGCATCGCGAGCACCGCGTCGACCGCCCGCTCGGTGTGTGCGCGCTGCTTCCCGGCGGTTTCCAGGACGTCGTCGGCGGCCGTCCGGGCCGCGGCGACCAACCGTTCCCGGTCACCCAGATCCCGCAGGCCCAGATACGCGGGCAGTTCCTTGAGCGCGTCGAGTGCCCTGTCGACGTCGTCGACCCGGCTTTCCTTGGCGGCGACGGTTTCCTCGGCCCCGATGTGCCGGGCCCGCTGGCGGTCCAGTTTCTCCGCCAGCGTCCGCACCTCGGTCCGGTCGGCGGCGAGTCGGGTCGCGGTGTCCCGGGCGCGTTCGGTCGCCGCGCGCAGCGCCGCCAGTGCGTAACCGCCGTAGCCGCCCAGGAACGCCGACAGCGCCTTGTCCGCTGTGGACAGTCGGGTGATGTTCTCCCGGATGGATTCCAGGTCCTCGAACGAGCCGGCCAGCTGCTCGATCATGGTGACGTCCAGCGGCGGCAGTGCGTCGGAGAGAATCTGCTCCAGCTGGCCGTCCAGCACCTTCAGTCCGACGTCCGGGTTGCGCAGGGTGCGTTGCAGGTGCAGCAGATCGCCATAGCGGGCGGTGGGCATTCCGTAGACGAGTTCGGCGATACGGGCCCGGAACGTCACGTCGTCGAGCACCGCGTCCGCGCCGATGTCCTCACGCAGCTGCGCCTGCCCGACCGGCACCCGGTCGCGCCCGATCAGTTTCAGGCCGGCGCCGACTCGTTCCGGCGTGATGAACCGCCAGGAGTCGCTGACCTGCTGCGCGGACGCCGACGCCTTGATCCCGATACCGCAGGTCAGGAAGTGTTCGTGGGAAAGCGAATCCACCCGGCGCAGTTCGATCCAGGCGTAGCCGATCCGGTTGGGGCCGCCGTCGTAGTCATCCAGCATCAACCGGCGGATGCTGACCGTGTCGAAGCCCTTGGAGCCCAGTTGACGCAGGTCGCCGTCCAGGCACAGCGGCAGCAACAGTTCCAGGGTGCGGGACTTGCCGGAACCGTTGGTGCCCTGGAACACCGCGCGGCCGCCGGAGAGGTCGAACTCCTGCTCGTCGTACTGCCAGATGTTGACGATTCCGCCGCGGTGCAGCCGCCACCGGTCCTCATCGGTCGCGCTCACGGCCGCGTCCCCTCGCTTTCGTCCTCGGTGTTGTCCGCACTGTCGTCGGTGTCCGCGCCTTCCGTTCCGCTGGCCATGCCGCTGTCCCCGCCCACCCTGACCGTGTCGTCGGTGCCGTCGGGGCCGTTATCGATGTTGTCGAACAGCGACCAGCCCGGCTCCGGTTGGGGTGCTCGGCCCGGTCGCGGCTGTTCGCGACGCGGGCGTTCGTCTGGCTCGGGCAGCCAGCGGTGCGCGGCCGGCGCCAGCGTCCAGCCGCCGGGTTCCTCACGGGCCAAACCCAGCGCGCGCAACAGGTTCAGGACGGCGTCGACGAGCCGGCCGGTGTCCTCGATGGCACGCCGCGACCAGGCCGCCGGATAGTCGGCGACCAGCCGTTCGCAGGCCGCCGCCAACCGCTGCCTGCTCACCGGCACCCGACCGTCGGCCCGAACGGGCTGGTCCGCCGGGTCCGCGGCCAGCAGTCCGGGCAGCGCGAGCAGTGCGATCCGGGCGACCGTGCTGGCGCCGGGGAACATCACGTCGGTCAGGTAGTCCTCCGGGTCGGTCACCGCGACGCCCTCGGCCCGGGTCTCGGTGATCAGCCCGAAACACCGTTCCAGCAGTGCGGACTCACGCCGGGCGTGGCCGCGCAACCAGTCGGCCTGATCGACCGGCAGGTCCGCGTACAGCACCAGCGGGTCCTCCACCAGCCGACGGCGGACGGCATGCGCGACGCCCTCCGGGCCGGGCCGGGTGGCGAGGTCGATCAGGTGATCGGAATCGGTGGCGTCCGCCAGCGGCGCGGTGAGCAGCACGCCGAGCAGATCGGTGTCAATGGTGATCAGGGCCTCGCCGCTGCCGGTGGGTGCGCCGGCGAACGCGTCGCCCAGCAACCCGGCCACCGAGCCCTCGGTCTCGGTGATCACGCCCAGCGCCACCAGATGCCGTAGGGCGGCGGTCAACGCCCGCCGGTCCGGCATGTCGTCGTTCGCCTCGATGCCGGCCTCGGCGGCGGCCGCGCGAACGTCCGCGACCAGCCGGGACAGCAGCACCTGGCGGCCGACGCCGGTCAGCGCGGCGATCGTCAACGCGAGATACGCGTAGCCGCGGGGGGTCAGGCTGGGTTCGCCGCGCACCACCGTCGTGCCGGGCAGTGCCTTGTACAGCCGGGCGAACTGGCGTCGCACCACCAGCCGGTAGCCCAGCACCCGCGCGAACAGCTCGGTCAGGGCATGCCGATGCCGGTAGGCCAGCGGCAGCAGGTCGCCGTCCGGGCCGCCGACGCGCAGCAGCGGCCGGCGCAGCAGCACCCGGGCGCAGCGCACCACGTTCGCCGCGTCGATCTCGGACAGCCCGTCCAGCACGTCGTTACGGTCGCTGATCCGGGCGGCGCTGATCCGGGCGTTGATCTGGTGGCCGGCACTCACCGGGCACCCTCCCGGGTCAGCAGCAGCGCGGTGTCGGCCAGGGTGAGTGTGCCGGCGCTGCTGCGCACCCGGGTGGTGTGTCCGGCCGCCGGTGACACGGTCAGCCGCAGGCCACGCACCGGGTCGGCGGCCTCGCCGGTGTCCGACGGATTCTCTCTGGCGGCCATCGCCATCGTGAGCAGTTCACAGAGCGCCCGCAGCGCGTCCGGGGATAGTTCGGCGCCGGCCAGATCGGGTGCCGCCGCGACCAGTTCGGCCGCCGCGGTCCGGCGCCGCTCGTCGGCCTCGCGGGCCTGGATCAACAGGGTTTCCCGGCCGATCGGATCGTCCTGGATGCGCGAGGTCCGGCCGCGCGCACCCCGGTCACCCCGGCTGCGCACGCTCACGGTCACGTCCATGACCGGGCCCTCCCGCCACGGGGTGCGCTCGTCGTCGGCGTCATGGTCGGGCGCGGGCAGCAGGTTGCGGGCCGAGAACAGGCCGAAGGCGGCCGCGTAGAGAATGTGAGCCCGGTCCTGGTCGGCCCCGTCGAACCAGCGGGCCAGGGTGAGCAGTTCGGTCCGCCGGCTGGGCAGCAGCGCGGCGCCCGAGGTGGCCCGTTTGACGGTGGCGAGCAGCGCGCCGATCGCCCTGGCGGTGGCGTCCCGCAGCGCGGTGACCTGGCTCGGGCCGCCGGCCCGGTCGATGAACCAGCCGGTCAGTTCCTGCCAGTCGGCGGCCGTGCGACCCCGGGCGCGCTCGACGTCGGCACCGAGCGACTCGCCACCCAGCAGCGTGAGCAGTTCGGTGCGGTCCCGCGCCAGATCGGTCAGCGCGGCCGCGATGGCCGGCGTGTAGCGGAGCACGTCCTCGACCACCGCCTGGATGTACTCGACCAGCAGGTCGCGGAATCCGGCGATCTCGTCCGGTGCCAGGTGATGGCGGGTGAGCACCTGACCGAGATACGCGTAGAAGTCGCGGACGGTCGCGGCCAGTTCGCCGTGCTGCAGGAACACCGTGGTGACCTGCTCTGCCAGCGACTGGCGGCCGCGCCGCGTCGCCACCGCCGAGGGATCGCGTCGTCTCGCATCGAGCACCTCGGCAAGCGTGCCGGCGACCCGGCGCAGCCCGCGATCGATGGCGGGCAACAGCTCCCGGGACACTTCGCGGGCGCCCTCCGGAACCCGCAGCAGTTCCTCGGCGTCCCGCTGCACCCGGACGGCCAGCTTGCTGACCTGGTAGCGCATCCCGCCCTGGTGGAACTCGGCGATGCTCGCCGCGACCGTCTCGCGCCGGCCGAGCACCAGGTTGCCCCAGTCGACCAGCTGCCGCAGTCGGGGGATCACCACGTCGAGTTGGCTCTCACCCGGGTCGATCCGGCCCACCCGCTCGGCGGTCGTCAGCGCCGCCGCCACTTCGCCGGCCGACAGATCGGCCAGCAGCGTTGACGTGAACAGTCGCATGATCGCCAGATAGGTGCGGTGATGCCGGCCGGGTTGCAGATAGGCGAACAGTTGCAGGCGGCGTTCGGCCGGGCTGCTCGCTCCGGGCGCGTCCTGCTGCGATTCCACGGCCCTTGACATTACGGCCTCGCCACGACAGCCCCGCGCAGCCTGGCCTGGTGGCACGCGGGTTGACTAGGTTCAGGCATGATTTCGGCATGGTGCGGGGTGTATCGGGTGTGACCGGGGCGCGGGCGATAGGGCTGTTGCTGGGTCTGGCGGCGGACGGCATGCTGGGTGATCCACGCCGAGGGCATCCGGTGGCCGGGTTCGGCCGCATCGCGCAGGCCATGGAGAAGCTGTGCTACCGCGATCACCGGCTGGCCGGCGTCGTGTACACGGGCGTGTTGGCCGGCGGCGTGATCGCGGCCGGTGTCGGTGTCGAGAAGCTGGTCCGGCGGCATCCGCTGGCGCGGATCGTGACCACCGCGGCCGCGACCTGGGCCGTACTGGGCGGGGCCTCGCTGGCCAACGAGGGCACCGCGATCGGGCAGGAACTGGACCGTGGCGATGTGCGGGCGGCCCGGCGGCGGCTGCCGAGTCTGTGCGGCCGTGACCCGGAACTGCTGGACCAGGCCGGACTGTCCCGAGCGGCCGTCGAGTCGGTCGCCGAGAACACCTCCGACGCGGTGGTCGGCCCGCTGGTGTGGGGCGCGATCGCCGGGATTCCCGGCCTGCTCGGCTACCGCGCGGTGAACACCTTGGACTCGATGGTCGGCTACCGGTCCGCGCGCTACAAGCGGTTCGGCTGGGCCTCGGCGCGGCTGGACGACCTGGTGAACCTGCTGCCGTCCCGGCTGGCGGCCGGGCTGACCGCGTTGTGCGCGCCAGTGGTCGGCGGTTCGGCCAAGCAGGCATGGAAAACCTGGCGCCGGGACGCCTCCGCGCATCCCAGCCCGAACGCCGGTCAGGTGGAGGCGGCGTTCGCCGGGGCGCTGGAGGTCCGGCTGGGCGGCCGGGTGCGCTACCGGTTCGGCTCGGAATGCCGGTCGGAGGACCGGCCGGTGCTCGGCGCCGGGCGCAACCCGGACGCCGGCCATGTGACGCGGGCCGTCGAGCTGTCCCGGCTGGTCGGCGGGGCGGCCGGCATGCTTGCGGCCGGGGTGGCGCTGTTTTCCGCGGCCATGGGGGCCGTCACCGATCGGTTTCGGCGTTAACCCGCGCCCGGGGCTACCCGGTCGTTCGCCAGGAGCAGTTAATGCAGGAGTTGCCGTAGGCGAGGTGCGGCGTGCCGTGTCCGGCTGACAGCATCAAGGGTGCCTGGCGCGGTTCTCCATTTCCTCGCTGAGCTTGGCGATGAGTTGGACCGATTCATCCTCGCTCATTGCCGACTGGCGAACCATTGCCGTAGCGGCCTGGTAGTCCGCTACATCTTTCACTCCGAGGCGGCCCAGCCGGCCAGCATCTGGCCGGCGATGGAGACCTCACCGGGCAACCGCAGCTCGCCACCGACATCGCCCGGGGTCAGCGCGGCCCGCACCTCGGCGCGACTGAACCAGCGGGCCTCCTCGATCTCGCCGTCGGCCAGCTTCAGCGGCGCGGACCGGTCGGCCACCGCCGCGAAACCAATCATCAGCGAGCGTGGGAACGGCCACGGCTGGTTGCCCAGGTAGCGGACCTCCCGGACCTCGGCGCCGACCTCCTCGGCGATCTCCCGGCGCACGCAGTCCTCCAGCGACTCGCCGGCCTCCACGAAACCCGCCAGCACCGAGAACCGGTGTGCCGGCCAGGACGGTTGGTGGCCCAGCAACACCTGCTCGCCGTTGACCCCGTCCTCGTCGTGGACCAGGCAGATCACCGCCGGATCGGTGCGCGGGAACTCCTCCCGCGCGCAGCCGGTGCAACGGCTGGCCCAACCGCCGCGCTCGAACCTGGTGGGCGCGCCGCAGCGGGCGCAGAACCGGGCCGTCCGGTGCCAGTTCAGCAGCGCCGACGCGGAGGTGAACACCCCGGCGTCGGTGGCGTCCAGCTGCGCGCCGACGCCACGCAGGTCAACCCACTGCTCCTGGTCGCTGGCGGCCACGCCACTCCAGGCCCGCCGCCAGTCCGGTTTGGACGCGTTCTCCCGAAGCACCGGCAGGGCCCAGTAGCCGACGCCGTCCTGCTCACCAACCAGCACGGCGCGCTCGGGCACGACGTGCGGATCGGTGTCCGCGCCGGGGCCGGACATCTCCGCCGCCGAGCGGTAGGCCAGCGCGAACGGCTCCGACCGCACCGGGGCGGCACCGAACTGGTCGATGGGCAGCACCCGGCCGGACGACCACATCGTGGACCGCCAGGCCGGATCGTCCAACGCCGCGTTCTCGAACCGTCGGACGGTGCCACGGGACAACACGGGCGAGCCGAGGAGCCGAAACGGCGTCGCACTCATGGGACGATGACGCCTCCCAGCGCCGCGAGTTGAGCCGACAGCACATCCGCGTCGCCGACGATGACGCCGGTCCACGCGGGCGGCGCGAAGAACGTCAGGGCCGCCTCGGCGATCTGTTCATCCGTGACCCCCGCGAGCCGGTCCGGGTGTTCCCGCAGCCAGGCGGCGTCCAGCCCGACCCCGGCCAGCGCGGTCAGCTGCCAGGCCAGGCCGGACTGCGACGCGGTGGAGATCAGCAACGAGCCGATCGCGTACTGCCGCACGGATTCCACTTCGGACCTCGTCGGCGGGACGATGCCCAGCCTGCCCAGTTCGTAGCGGGTCTCCAGCAGCGCGGCGGCGGTCGCCTCGCTGGCGGTGTCCGAGTCGACCAGCAGGCTCGCCGTGCCGCCGGCGAACTCCAGCGAGGAACGCGCGTGGTACGTGTAGCCCTTGTCCTCGCGGATGTTCTCCACCAACCGCGACGAGAAGTAGCCGCCGAACGCGAGATTCGCCAGTTGCAGCGCGGGATACCGGGGGTCGGTCCGGTCGACCGCGCGCGCCGACAACCGGATCTGGGACTGCACCGCGCCCGGTCGGTGCACCAGGGTCAGGTCGCCGCCGGTCACCTCCGGCAGGTCCGGCATGCGTGTCGCCGGCCGGTCGGACCGCCAGCCCGACAGCGCCTTGTCCACCTCGGCGACCGCGTCGTCCGGATCGACATCGCCGACCAGCACGAGCACCGAACCGCGCGGCAGCACGGCCGCTCGGTGCAACGCCCGCACCTGGTCACCGGTGGCCGCCGTGACATCGGCGACCTCCGGCATCTCGTGAGCGAACGGATGGTCGCGGTAACGCTTGCGCTGCAACGCCTCCCGGGCGATCACGCCGGGCT
Organism: Pseudonocardiaceae bacterium; assembly: GCA_036384655.1. Classification (GTDB taxonomy): domain Bacteria; phylum Actinomycetota; class Actinomycetes; order Mycobacteriales; family Pseudonocardiaceae; genus DASVLX01. The sequence continues at coordinate 3,939 of DASVLX010000106.1, read as the reverse complement.
GCGAGCGCGCCACCGTGATCCGTTCCACCAGCCGGCCGCGCTCCCTGCCGATCTCGTCCTCGGCGTAGGCGGGGTCGTTGAGCGCGTCGGCCAGTACGTCCAGCAGTTGTGACAGGCCGTCGGCCAGTGAGCCACCGGAGATCACCAGCCGCTCCGGGTCGACCGAGGCGTCCAGCTCACCGCCGATGACCGCGAGATCGGTGTCCATCCGCATCCGGTCCCGCCGGCCGGTGCCGGTCAGCAGGGTGGCGGACAGCAACTCCGCCTGGGCCGGGTGGGCGGGATCGGTACCGCCGAAGGGGATGCGCAGCCGAAGCTCGACGAGTGGCACGGCGGGCCGGCGCACCGCCAGCACGCGCAGCCCGTTGTCCAGCACGGTATCCACTGCCTCGGCCTCGGCGGCGACGTGCTGCTCGCCGAGCGGCGGCAGCGGCCGGGGTCCCAGCGCGGTGTGGCCGATTTCCTCCGCGGTACGGCTCATTCCTCTCCTCCACCTGGCTGGTCGGCCGAGTTCTCAGCCGTGACTTCACTGGCACCGGGTCGCACGGTCAGCACCGCGCGCGCGTCCGGGCGCAGCGCCTTGGCGGCGGCGGACACGTCCTCACTGGTCACCCGCGACACCAGACCGGGCAGCTCGGCGACCAGTTCGGGCCGGCCGAACAGCAGCTCGAACTCACCGAACGCGAGCGTGCGAGACACGATCCGGTCGTGGTCGTGGTGCAGGCCGGCGGTCCACCGCGCGGTCACCCGGGTCAGCTCGTCGGCGTCCGGGCCCTGTTCCGCCAGCCGGACCAGCTCCTCGTCCAGCACGCCGAGCACCCGGTCCGCGGTCACCTCACCGGGGTGGATCGCGGTGACCGTGAAGGTGTCCGGATCGCGGGCGTCCAGCGGCGCGCCGAACAACCCGCAGCCTGCGGACACGTCGGTGACCAGCGACTCCTGATGCATCATCCGCTGCCGCAACCGGGACGAGTCACCGTCGCTGAGCAACTGCGCCAGCACCACGAACGCGAGATAGCCGTCGAGATCGGTCACCGGATCGGGCATCCGGTAGCCGATCGCCAGGGCCGGCAGGGGCGCGTGCGCGTCCACATGCTCGGCCCGCAGCTCGGCGGTCGGTGGCGGCTCGGTGAACGACGGCCGGCGGGGCGTGACCCGGCTGGGCACGTCACCGAAGTGTCGTTGCACCAGGTCCTCGGCCTCGGCGACGGTGAAGTCACCGGCCACCGTGAGCACCGCGTTGCCCGGCGCGTAGTAGGCGTCGAAGAACGCCGCGCAGTCGGTCAGGTCGGCCTGTTCCAGCTCGGAGAAGTCGCCGTAGCCGTTGTGCGCGTTGGGGAACGTCTGATACAGCACCGGCGGCAGAAGGATCCACGGGAACCCGCCGTACGGCCGGTTCAGCACGTTCAGCCGGATCTCTTCCTTGACCACGTCAACCTGGTTGCGCAGGTTCTCCTCGGTGATCCGGGGTGCCCGCATCCGGTCGGCCTCCAGGAACAGCGCCCGTTCTAGCCCGGCCGACGGCAGCACCTCGAAGTAGTCGGTGTAGTCGGGGTGAGTCGAGCCGTTGAAGGTGCCACCGGAGGACTGGACGTGCCGGAAATGCGCCAGCTTCTCCAGGCTCTCGCTGCCCTGGAACATCAGATGCTCGAAGAGATGCGCGAAACCGGTACGCCCCTCCGGTTCCGACCGAAAGCCCACGTCATAGTGCACGCCGACGGCCACCACGGGGGTGGTTGGGTCCGGGGCGAGTATCACTCGCAGGCCGTTGCCGAGGGTGAACCTGTGCAGGGCGGGCGGAGCCGGGGATGGAGCCATGGGGAAAGCCTACGTGCTCTCCGATGTTCGCCGAACAAACCACGCCGTAGTTGATCAAGGAGAGTCAGTCAAGCAGAGTCAGTCAAGCAGTGGAACCGCTGTCAGCGAACCAGTCGACCCGGTCCTCGGCCGGCGTATCGGAACTTTCGGACGGTTCGGACCGATCGGACCGCCCTGGCTGGCCGCCGGTGCCGGCCTTGGCGGGCGGGGCGGCCGGCCGGCCCGCCGAGTGCGCGGGATGCCGGAGCAGGTAGTGCAGGTAGGCGCCGCCCACCGCCGCGCTCACGATCAGCAGCAGGAACGCCACCCGGTGCAGCAGGCCGGAGGCGTCACCCGGGGCTGTCGCGGCCGGCTCGACCACCGTGCTGTCGGTCAGCCGCGGGGGCACCAGCACGGTCAGCCTCGCGCCGGTCTGCTGCCCACAGGTGTCCGACTTGGCGCGGTGCGTCGCGCCCTGGAACTGGAACGTCACCGTGTCGTGGTCGTCCTGCCCCTCGCAGGACGCCGTGCTCACCACCGTGGCGGCCACCGAGGTGGCAGAACTGGGCCGGGCGAACGTCAGCACCGCCAGGCTGGACACCAGCCAGAGCACGACAACCACGATGCCCGCGGCCGCGATACCCACGGCCGCATGGATGACCAGTCGCCGGATCGGGTTCTCGGTCGTCTTGACGGTCACCGCACGATGCTGACACATGATGGCCGTTCGGCCGAGTCACCGGGGGGTAATTCACCCACACGGCCAGCCCGGTCGTCACGGTCCGGTTGCATGGCCGGCGGGACCGCCGGGCCCCGCTCGGGACAGAATGGCCAGGTGACGGCCGCACGAATCCTGGTTATCGAGGATGCCGAGGCGATCAGGGCCGCGGTGAGTTCAGCTCTGCGTGATGGTGGACACGACGTGCTGGGCCGGCCCGACGGCCGCGAACTTGAGGCCGATCTGCGCCGGTTCCGACCGGATCTGGTGGTCCTGGACGTGATGTTGCCCGGACGCGACGGCTTCGCCCTGCTCGACGTGATCCGTCAGACGTCCACGGCGGGCGTGGTGATGCTCACGGCGCGTGATGGGGTGCCGGACCGGCTGCGCGGTCTGGGCGCGGGTGCCGACGACTACGTGGTCAAGCCGTTCGTGCTCGCCGAACTGGTCGCCCGGGTGACGGCGGTGCTGCGCAGACTCGGTCGCACCCCGTCCACCGTGCAGGTCGGCGACCTCATCGTGGATGCCGAGTCCGGCGTGGTGATGCGCGGTGCCGACACCATCGACCTGACCGCGACCGAACTGCGGCTGCTGCGGTACCTGGCCGCCCAGCGCGGCCGGGTGGTCAGCAAGACCCAGATCCTCACCGCCGTGTGGGGCTACGACGACTACGACCCGAACCTGGTGGAGGTGCACGTGAGCGCGTTGCGCCGGAAGTTGGAGGCACACGGGCCCCGGCTGCTGCACACCGTGCGCGGGCTCGGCTACGTCCTCCGGGTGGCGACGTGACCGAACACATGACCGAGCCAGGCCGAGCCCGGCCGGGCCAGATCCGGTTGCGCACCACGTCGCTGCGCCGCCGAGTGACGCTGTCGGTTCTCATCGTCCTGGCCGCGGTGTTGTTCGGCGTGGTCCTCACCGTGAACGGGCTGTTTCCGGTGTACGCGCGCCGGGACATCAACGACCTGCTCACCACCCGCATCGCCCAGGCGCAGGTGCTGGCCAGGGAGGACCTGGCCCCGATGGAACTGGTGCGCCGGATGGACGCGCAGGGCGTGCGGGCGCGCGTCGTGCTGCCGAACGGTCAGCGATTCGGCGTCCTCGCGCCGACCGACATCGGTCCCAGCATGACCAGGACGGCCACCCTGAACGGAACGGGTTCACTGGCCGGCGCGCAGCTCACGCTGGCCGCTGACACTTCGGCGGTGACCAGCGCCCAGCAGCGGCTACGCAAGATCCTGCTGCTCACGGCCCTGGTCGCGGTCGCGATCACCGCGATCGTGTTGGTCGCGACGGTGCGGTTCGCGCTGGCTCCGTTGGAGGCGATGGCCCGGCTGGCCAGGTCGATCGCCGGCGGCGACCGGGGCAGGCGGCTGGCGCCGACCCGCACCGACACCGAACTGGGCCGCACCGCCGCCGCGTTC
>DASVLX010000105.1:0-2298 GCA_036384655.1 Pseudonocardiaceae bacterium | reverse complement strand
ATCGGCTCGGAGACGCGAGCGAGCTCGCGCCCCTCTCGCCTCAATCGCTTGTGGCGTGCTCATGGCACGCGAGCCGCCGAGAACGCAGGCCCGCGCCGCCTGGGACGGCGGCCTGGTCACAGTTTGCGCAGTCGCACTCGTTCGGTAGCGTGGTCCGGGCCCTTCTGCAGCACCAGATCGGCGCGCGGCCGGGTGGGCCGGATGTTCTGTACCAGGTTCGGTTCGTTGATCTCGGCCCACAACTGGTGGGCACGCTCGCGGGCCTGCTCGTCGTTCAGCGCCGCGTATCGGTGGAAATAGGAGGCGGGGTTCGCGAACGCGGTCCGCCGCAGGGTCAGGAACCGGTCCACGTACCAGCGTTCGATGTCGTCGATATGCGCGTCGACATAGATGGAGAAGTCGAACAGGTCCGATACGGCCAGCCGGGGTGCCGGCTGCAACACGTTCAGCCCCTCCACGATCAGGATGTCCGGATTGCGGACGACCTGCGTCTGGCCGGGCACGACGTCGTAGCTGAGGTGCGAGTAGATCGGCGCGTGCACCTCGGGATGCCCGGCCTTGACGTCCGAGACGAACCGGACCAGGGCACGCCGGTCGTAGCTCTCCGGGAAGCCCTTGCGGTTCAGCAGGCCCCTGCGGCGTAGTTCGTCGGTGCGCATCAGGAATCCGTCGGTGGTGACCAGGTCGACGCGCGGATGGTTGGGCCACCGGGACAGCAGCGCCTGCAGCACGCGGGCGGTGGTCGACTTGCCCACCGCGACGCTGCCGGCGATGCCGATCACGAACGGCACCCGCTCACCGCACTCGCCCAGGAAGGTCTGGGTCACCTCATGGAGTTCCTGCTGTGCCGCGACCTGCAGGTTGATCAGCCGCGACAGCGGTAGGTAGATGTCGGCGACCTCGTCCAGCGAGATGGAGTCGCCGAGGCCGCGCAACTGGGCCAGCTCGGTGTCGGTGAGCGGCAACGGTGTCGAGGCACGTAGCTGGCGCCACTGCTCACGATCGAGTTCGACGTAGGGAGTGAGTTCGCGGGCGCGGGGAATGCGCGCGAATTTGCCTGTCGCTGTCCGTGTTGCGAGCGTCAACTGTGACCTCCACCACACACCATTGTGGGTGGTCAGCACCGTGAAACGGGCTGGCCTCGACCAAGTCCGAGGTTACCTGCCGTCGATAGGTCGGCTATCGACTTGTCGCGGATGTCACCGGCCGGCCAGTTGTGACGCGCCCCGATGGCTCCCCGGCTGTCTCAGCCACGTCACCGGGTGGCGAGCCGCAGCAGCGCCCACAACTGGGCGACGGCGTCCCCGTCGCCGGACAACCGCACCCGCCGGTTGGGCAGCCGGCCCCACAGCCACAGGTACACGTCCATCGGCGAACCGGTGACGACGGCTTCCGCGGCTGCCTCGCCGGCGGACTCGCTGGTGGACTCGGCGGACCAGGCCCGCCGGGTCCCGGTGTTGTCGGTCGTGGTCGTGCTGAGCCATTCCCGGCCGCCGGCACGAATCAAGACGGTGTGCCGGCGGGTGCCGGCGACGTTCATCTCCCGCAGCCGGTGTCCAAACCAGAGGGTGAGTACCTCGTCGATGCCGTCGACCGCGATGTCCTCGGCCACCTCGGCGATCTCGGCGTCGGCCGCGCCCTGCACGTCCACCCGGTGCACGGTGGTCTCGTGCGCCATCCGCCGGGACCAGAAGCCGTAGGTCTGGTCGTCCGGCCACCAGGTCGAGCAGGGCTGCCCGGGCTCGTGAGCGGACAGCTCAGCCAACAGCGGCGCCACCCCGGAGCGAACGAACCCCGCGAGCGTCTGGCCGGGCGCGGGCGCGGCCCGCCAGTCGGTCGGACGCTGGCCCTCCCGCAGCCACTTCCAGACCATCCGGTGGACGCTGCCGACATGGCGAGCGGTCTCCCCGAGCGTCAGCCCGGGACAGCCCGGCACCAGTTCGGTCAGCCGGGTCTCGTCGATCGACCCGGCCAGCAGCTCGGCCTCGGCGCCCAGCCGGTCCAGTAGCCGGTCATTGTCGATCAGTGCCCGGCCGGTCATGGCCGGAACCGCGCGTTCTCGACGGGACGGACGGCGACCAGCTCCCGCCCGAACACGGCATCGCCCACCAGACCAGCGAACTGCGCGGCCTGCCGGACCAGGTCGTCGGCCGCCCGCTGGCTGACCGACCGAGAAATGCCGGCCTGCACGGCCGCCCTGGTCGCCGAGCCGGCGGCGAAGAACTCCGCCCATTCGCGCAGCTCCGGGGCCAGCCGGGCGAGCAAAGCCCAGGCGCTGGCCGGCCGCGCCCGGCCGCG
>DASVLX010000104.1:0-12092 GCA_036384655.1 Pseudonocardiaceae bacterium | reverse complement strand
AACCATCCACCACATGAATGGCTCAAGGGCTCCACAAACGTAGACATAAATTCGTCGACACACTGTTGAGTTCTCAAAGAACACACGCACACCACCACCCAACACAAACAACGCATCAAGCAAGCGGGGCGTCTGCCATTTAGTTTTGTTGTTCCCCGGACCTTACCGTATGAGATTTCGTTGGCCGCGAAGGGCCCTCGGAGTCTCGGTCAGTTCCGGGTTGGCCGCACTAGCTTAGCTTGTCCCTTACGTGGTGTCAACCACCGGGCCGAGCAGCGCCGCGCTCTCTGAGCAATCTCAGGAGCGTTTGGCGTTCCGTGCGACGAGAAGAAAGTTACTCACCACCCACACCAAAGTCAAATCGGCTGGTCAACAGCGGTTTTCTGGTGCTCGTGTTGCTCGGTGAGCACGTCGGTTCCGGCCGATCTGGGTCGCGGTCGCAGCCACAGGGTCGTGCTGTGGTGGTGCGCGGCCACCTCCAGCACCGTGGCGACGGAAGCCGGCTCGGACTGACCGAGCAACACGACGTCGTAGCCCCAGGTGCCGAACTCCCGGAGCACGGAGGCCGGGTCATCCCCGATCTCACTCGTGAGCGCGGCCGAGAAAGCGCACAGGACGTTCGGGCGATCCCGTCGCAACAAACGCACCAGGCCGCCCAGTACTCGATGGCTACAACCGGGCGTGTCGACCTTCACCACGGACAACCGCATACCTCGCAGGCTGGGGATTCCCTCCAACTCGCGGTCCAGGCGGACAGCCCGCACGGAGTCGGCCGAATCCGGCGGACCACCCGACGGTCCGCCACCGGGACCGGCCGGCCAGGGCCGCACGAGCACACCACCGGTCATCGCGGGTTCGGCGCGCAACACTCCGTTGCTGTCCCAGCCCGCGGCCTCGATCGTGGTCAACCGCGCGGCGGCCGCCGCCGAAACATTGATCGAAACGTTATGTCTCAACAGGTCCACGGCCTTGACGCAGGGCTCAACGGCCACCACGGTGCCGCTGTTGCCGAGCCGGGAGAGCACACGCAGAGTGTGGTAGCCCACATACGAGCCGACATCAAGGAACATCGTGCCGGGCTCGACCAGCGAGTCGATCAGCCCACAGACGTCCGGCTCCCAACTGCCGTTGCTGGACAGCAGGGGCAACATCACCACGTCCGAGTCCGGCAGCCGCAGTAGGCCGGCGTCGCAGAGCACCAGCGAGCTGTCCGGCGGCGGCGCGACCTCCACGGGGTGCTCAAGATCACTTGATCTGTCACTGGACGCGGCGAGCTGTTCGGCATGGCGCTCGTGGTCACGCAGCACGACCCGGCGCAACGCATCCGAGGTGCGCAACGCCAGGCTGGCCGCCCGAAGCCCGGCGTCGGACCGCGAATCGCGATCTCGCAGCGCCGCGACCGTGCGCGACTCCAGCGCGTCGATCCGGTCCAGGGTGCGATCCAGCGCCTCGGTCAGCCGGTCCAGCCGATCGGCCAGCGCGTCCACCTGCCCACCACGCTTGCCCGCCTCCCCGACCAGGGCGTCCTCCACCTCGCGGAGCCGCCGGCCCTGACTGGCGAGATCGGCCCGGGCGCGCAGCAGTCCGTCGTCGACACCGACGATCCGCTCATCCGCCCCGGCGACCCGCTCGGTCAGCCAGTCCAATCGGTCCCTCAGCAGGTCGACATCCGCCGGACCGGTCGCGACGTCGATCGCGTCCTGGCGGTGCGCGAGTTCCTCGGCGGTCCGTTCGATCCCGTCCAGCAGCGTGTTGAGCGTGTCCCGCAGGTACGAGTCGTAGTGCGCCAGCACCCGCAGCACGGCCCTGCGCAACGCCGGTGCCATCGGAATCTTGTGGCTGACGGTGACATCCGGCTCGCGCAGCAGCACATGCCGCGCGGAACGCAACGCACGCAACGGATCGGCCGGCTGCTCGGGCCGGGAGGCCGCGGTTCGTGTCCGCCATGCCTGGTAGGCGCGTTCCACCCGTTCTCGCAGCGCCGCACCGGCCACACCGAGGGCATGCTCACGCAACATTTCGACGCGTACCGACCGGCCTAGTTCGGCCGTGCCCGTGCGGTCCTCGGCCAGCATCCGGAGGATCTTGACGGCGCCGATCTGGTTCGGCTCCGCCCCGCTCGATCCCACCGGGACCAGGGCCGCGCCGCGAAGCGCGAAAAGTTCGCTCGCCGCGCCGAGATCGGTCGCGACGACCAGGATTCCGGCCGCCGCCGGTCGGGCCAGGCGCAGCGCGACACGGTCGCCGCCGCGCTGATCCGCGCGGTGCAGGCTCAGCACACAGTCCGCGGTCGTCAACCAGCGCGCGCGATGTTCCGGGCTGGGCTGTTCGACCAGCGTGATCCGATCATCGGCCGCGATCGCGAGTCGCAGCCGCTCGGCGGCCTCGGGATGCGCGGCACCGCCGTCAACGATCAGCAGCAGCCGAACGTCGGCCCGGTCCGGGAAGGCGGTCACGAACGCGGACACCGCGCCGATCACGTTGTCCGCATGCTCGTGAGCGTGGTCGGCCAGCACGGCGAACACGAACGCGTCCGCCGGCTCCGGCCAGTTCACCTCGGCCCGTGCGGTTTCCCGGGTCTCCCCGGTTCGCTCACCGGGGTCGGGCACCGGCAACACGAGAGCGTGCACCGGTGCACCGCCGGTCGCTCCGTCGAGCTGGGCGGCCGTGCTGCGCGACAGGGTCCACGTCTCGTCCACGCCGGTGGGCGCTTCGGCTGGGTCCGCAGGCACGGCGATCAGGTAGCGACGCTGCGCCAGGCCGGGTGGCGTGATGGTCCCGTCCGGGCACAACACGACGGGATAGCCGACCCGATCGGATACCGGCAGTCCGGAGGCGGTGGCCGCCGCGCGCAGCAGGTCGGCGATCGCACCCTGACCCAGCACCGAAACGCCGAGCTGGTCGAGCAGCCGCACGTCATCGTCGGTCGGATGCGGAACCGCCTCGGGCGGCAGCGCGCCCGCGCCGACCCCTACCTCCGCGCACCAGTCCCGGAAGGCCGCGCCACTGGTCCCGTATGGGTCGGGGAACCGCCGGCGCAGCTCGGCGCCCATCGGCGTGTCGTCCTGCCACAACGCGACCGACCACCGGGTGCTGCCCGGCAGGCCGGCCACCTCGGTCGTCGCCCAGCCCAGGAATCCCTCGTCGCTCCAGGACGCGGGTGGCTCGGCCCCGGCCCGGACCGCCGCGACCCAGGCCGCGCGGTACTCGGCCCGCAGGGTTCGCGGTAGATGCAACGCGCCGAGCCGCTGTTCCACGGTTCGCGGCGCGGCCGGGCGGGCGGCCGAGGACAGTTCGGACAGGTACCGCGCGCACAATCGCGCCAGCAGCCGGTGTTCCGACAGCAATACCCGGGGACGGTCGGCGAACGCGGTCGACAGCAGCCACGGGCGCGACGGGTCGAAACCGGCGAAATGCATGGTGCGCAGCGGCACACCGTCGACGGTGAGCGCGCCCTCCTCGCCGGCCGCCAACGTGCGATTGCCGGCGTTCCACGCCGACAGGCCGACGCCCGGATCGCGCAGCACATGCGGCTCGGCGAGCACCGCCGCGCCGTCGAGGAACGCGCCGGCGCCGTGCGGGTCGTGCCGCGAATGTTCGGCCCAGGATCGCAGAAAGCCCTCGGCGCCCCGGTTCACGGCGATCAGGCCAGGATCGAACAGCCCGGCACCACGCACCGCGGCCGCGTCCGGAAGCAGGCCATCCTCGGGCAGCGGGCTGAGCATCCGGGGAACGAGCACCAGCGACCGCCGCTCCAGGCCGGCGATGATCAGGTCCGCGACGGGCGCCATGACCAGCACCGACGGGTCGAGGTAGAGCACCAGCCCGGCGGTGTCCTCGGATCCCAGCAGCCAGAGGATCAGCGCCGGCCGTAGCACGGCGCACAGCTCATCGGCGTCGTAGGCGGTGCGCAGCCGGTCAAGGTCGGCGTCGTCGACACCGATCTCGGCGGGGTGTAGGAACTCCGCGCTGCCCTGGTCGAACACGAGATCGGGCAGCTCGTCGTCCGTGTCGACGAGCAGGACGTGGCAGCGCGCGCCCGGGTGCTGCTCGGCGAACGACTGGACCAGCACCCTGGCGGCGGGCAGTTGGCCGACGGTCGTCACCGTGCAGACGGTCAGGGGAACGGTGGGTTCGTCGACGGTCACGATCGAGAACCTAGTGCCGACTCAGAGGACCGGAAGCCCGGTACGGAGCTCATAGGGGGTGACTTCACGCCGGTAGTCATCCCATTCCTTGCGCTTGTTGCGCAGGAAGAAGTCGTAGACATGCTCACCCAGGGTCTCCGCGACCAGCTCGGATCGTTCCAACTCGGCCAGAGCCTCACCGAGGTTCTGCGGCAGGCTCTCGTAACCGGCGGCTTTGCGCTCCGCTTCGGACAGTGACCACACGTCGTCCTCGGCGGCCGGCGGGAGTTCATAGCCCTTCTGGATGCCGCGCAGGCCTGCGGCGAGGAGCACCGCGTACGCGAGATACGGATTACATCCGGCGTCGAGGCTGCGCACCTCGACACGGCGGCTGGCCGCCTTTGACGGCTTGTACTGCGGCACCCGGACCAGCGCCGATCGGTTGGCATGACCCCAACACACGGAGGTCGGCGCCTCACCACCAACGACGAGTCGCTTGTAGGAGTTGACCCACTGGTTGGTGACCGCGCTGATCTCGCGGGAGTGCTTGAGCAGTCCGGCGACGAACATCCTGCCGACCTCGGAGAGCTCGTAGGGGTGCTCGCTGTCGTAGAAGGCGTTGCGGTCGCCCTCGAACAGGCTCACATGCGTGTGCATGCCGGAACCGGGATGGCTGGTGAACGGCTTCGGCATGAACGACGCCCGCACGCCCTGGGTGATCGCGACCTCCTTGATGACATAACGGAACGTCATCACGTTGTCCGCCATGGTGAGCGCGTCGGCGTAACGCAGGTCGATCTCCTGCTGGCCGGGCGCGCCCTCGTGGTGACTGAACTCGACGGAGATGCCCATCGCCTCCAGTGCCTCGATGGCGTGCCGGCGGAAATGCGTCGCGGTGGCGTGGCTGGCCTGGTCGAAGTAGCCGCCATCGTCCGCGGGGGTCGGCTCGGAGCCGTCGTAGGTGAGGTTGCTGAGCAGGAAGAACTCAATCTCGGGGTGCACGTAACAGGTGAAGCCCTCTTCGGTCGCGCGGGCCAGGGTGCGGCGCAGCACGTGGCGCGGATCGGCCCACGACGGCGAGCCGTCGGGCATCGCGATGTCACAGAACATGCGCGCCGAGTAGTGGTCGCCGTCCCCGGTCTCCCACGGCAGCACCTGGAATGTCGCCGGGTCGGGCTTGGCGATCATGTCCGACTCGTAGACCCGCGCGAAGCCCTCGATCGCCGAGCCGTCGAAACCCAGGCCCTCGGCGAAGGCGCCCTCCAGCTCCGCCGGCGCGATCGACACCGACTTGAGGAAGCCCAGAACGTCGGTGAACCACAACCGGACGAACCGGATGTCGCGCTCCTCAAGGGTGCGCAGCACGAACTCCTGCTGGCGATCCATATGCCAAGCGTAGGCAGCCGGCGTGACCATCGCATTACCGACCCGCCGAAACTTTGCGCCGAACGGCCGTACCCCGTTTCCGCCGAACGGCCGATCCGCTATCCCGCGACCGGCCGTGCGGTCACTTTCGACATGACCACTGTCGGAAACGTCACGGAAACAAGCCCTTGTCGGCCGGGTTGGATCGGCGTACGAAGATCCGACTAATTCTCCTAAGAGAGGAGGCCTCAGCGTCGTGGCCAAGGGTGCCTCCGCGGGCCGCCAACGGCTGACCCCGGACCAACGGAATGCATTCATAGCCGCCCAGTTGGGCTGGACGATGGACGCGTTCGACTACTTCATCGTCGTGCTCGTCTACGCCGACATCGCAAAGGACTTCCATGTCTCGCTGACCACAATGGCTTTCCTGACAACGGCAACGCTGATCATGAGACCTGTCGGCGCATTCCTGTTCGGTCTGTGGGCGGACCGGGCCGGTAGACGGGTGCCGCTGATGGCGGACGTCGTCTTCTACTCGATCATCGGATTCATATGTGCGTTCGCACCCAACTTCACGGTGCTGCTCGTGTTGCGGGTGCTCTACGGAATCGGCATGGGCGGTGAATGGGGCCTCGGCGCGGCGCTCGCGATGGAGAAGATCCCGGTCCAGCGGCGCGGTTTCTTCTCCGGGATGTTGCAGGAGGGTTACGCGCTCGGCTACCTCCTCGCCGCGCTCGCGTACCTGCTCGTGCACAGCGAGTTCGGACTGTCCTGGCGCTGGCTGTTCGCGCTGTCGGTGATCCCCGCGCTGATCAGTCTGATCATCCGGAGCCGGGTCGAGGAGTCCGAGGCCTGGGCCGCCTCGAAGAAGAAGATGCAGATCACGGAGACCCGGCTGCGGGACATCTTCCTGGACAAGAAGATCATCCGGCGGTTCGTCTACCTGATCCTGCTGATGACAGCGTTCAACTGGATGAGTCATGGCACCCAGGACGTGTTCCCGACCTTCCTGAAGGCGACTAGCGACGGTGGCGCCGGCCTTTCCGCTGGCACGGCGAGCTGGATAGCGGTGGTGTACAACATCGGCGCCATCATCGGTGGACTCGTTTTCGGTACACTCTCGGAACGGTTTGGGCGTCGCTACACGATCGCGTTCTGCGCGGTCATCGGCCTACCGATCATCCCGTTGTTCGCCTATTCGCACACCGCCGGCATGCTGGCGCTGGGCTCTTTCCTGATGCAGGTCGCCGTGCAGGGTGCCTGGGGAATTATTCCGGCGCATCTCACCGAACTGTCGCCCGATTCCATTCGTGGTTTCTACCCCGGCGTGACATATCAGCTCGGCAACTGCCTGGCCGCTTTCAACCTGCCAATCCAGCAGAACCTGGCGGCGTCGCACGGATATCCGTTCGCGTTGGCGGTCACCATCGCACCGGTGCTGGTCGCCGTGCTGCTGTTGGTCTTGTTCGGTAAAGAAGCCAAGGGCGTCCACTTCGGCAGTCACCACACAGTCGAGGCCTCCGTGCCCAGCGAGTGACGGATCAATTCCGGGTAGCGACAACATGGGCGGGGTACGCCGGTTTAGTGACGGGTTTCACCCGATGCCAACCGGCGCACCCCGCCCTCGCTCAACTGATCGAGACAAGGTCGTCATGGGGCAGGCGCGGGACGTCGTCTGGCCACTGGCCGTACAACGCGTACTCCCGCGCCAACCGTCGGATGGCTTCCAGCGACACCACGGTGTCGAGCGGAAAGAAGGACGGAACGCACGAGTCGTACGGCACCCGCGGCTGACCAGTCGGCAATCGATGCGGGTTGTGGGTGGCGTAGATCGTGGCCGAACCAACGGCAGGTACGTGGCGCACGTACTCCGCCGCGCCGACCCTGCCCAACACCCCGATGCGCAGGAACTCCAGAACCAGGTCGGCGGCTGGAGCCGCCGGGCCGGCTCGGAACCCGTCCACCCGAGCGAAGCGGTCGCCGCTGCGGTCGATCTCGAGAATGCGCACGCCACCCGCGTCTCGGCTGGCCAGCTCGGCAAGCTCCCGGTCGACCAGTGCGATCCGCGCGTCGGGGTCCTGCGCGGCGTGGCGGGGCGAGGCTTCGCCCTCCCCGCCAATCCTGACCATGCCGACGAGCTCAGACATCACGCGCTCCCCGTGATAGGTACCGGTCCTCCACTTGGCCACCACACAACCATCGTGCTGCCCTTCGGAAGGATCAGCGCAGCGACTTGCCGACAACCCAGACCAAGCAGGACATAGCCGCACATCCCATCAGGATTGTTGATAACCAACACCGCGTACGTGCTGCCCTTGTCCCGCATCATCGCGGCAGCCTTCACCTCAACATGGCCTGCCGCCTGCTTCTTGCCGAGCCGATCGCCGAGGTAACCGATCGCCGAGTCGAACTCGTCGCCACTTTCGCCGCTGGTCAGCCGTGTCTCAGCGCCGTCTTCCGTGTACAGCAGGCCGGTCGTGAGTCTGTCGTCCGTGATACTCGCGATGCGATTGCCAGCCCACCGGCTGTCCTGCGCTGCTTGGTGAACATCAGCCGGGCAGTCGCCAGAGTCGGCATGCGCCACCGGACCGCCAGCCCCCGCTGCCTCGCAGCCGAATTGGCTTGATCCGCCAGAAAAGAACAGCCACCAGGCGACTAACGCCAGAGTCGCAAGAACGGCAAGCTTCTTCACAGACGAACGCTACAGCGATTGATCACTGTTTGTCATCGATTAGTGACAAGTAGTGTCTGCTTCCTTGGGTTGGTGGATCTGTAACTGTACCGTCTGGACGGTATAGCTTTTAGTGTGACCGAGACTCGGGAGCAGTTGCTTGACGCGGCGGGGCGGGTGTTGCTGCGGGACGGCGCCGAGCGCGTGACGCTCGCGGCCGTCGCCGCGGAGGCGGGCGTGAGCAAGGGCGGGCTGCTGTACCACTTCGGCAGCAAGCAGGCGCTGGTCGCCGGGCTCGTCGATCGTCTGGTCGGACGGTTCGACGAGGCGATGAGCGGATGCGGCGAACAGCCGGGTGCGGCCACCCGCGCCTACCTGGCCAACAGCGTCGATACGACGCCGCCGGGCGGCTGGCAGACGGCCGCCGCGATGCTGGCCGCCCTGCTGATGGACCCGGCGAGCCTGGCGCCGCTGCGCGAGCGCTACACGCGGTGGCAACGGCGGCTGGAGAACGACGGCATCGACCCCGCGGTCGCCACCGTCGTCCGTTTCGTCGCCGACGGGTGGTGGCAGGCCCAGTTGCTCGACCTGGCACCACCGGATCCGGCGTTGCGCGAGCGCGCACTGGCGTTGTTGGACGGCCTGATCTCGGGCGGTGCCTGATGGGGTGGCTGGCGCTGGCCGGTGCCATCGCGTCCGAGGTCGCCGCGACCCTGTCGCTGCGCGGCCTCACCGACGGCTGGCGATGGGGCCTCGGCCTGGTGGTGATCGCCGGCTATGGAGTGTCGTTCGTGTTGCTGGCGATCGCGCTACGGACCGTGCCACTGTCGACGGCCTACGCGGTGTGGTCCGGTCTGGGCACCGTCGGCATCGCCGTGCTGGCCACGCTGCTGTTCCGCGAGCACATACCACCGGCCGGCATCGTCGGCATCGGGCTGGTGATCGTGGGCGTGGTCATCCTGAACCTGAGCGGCACGTCGCACGGCTGACCTTCGGGCGGCCGCGGCCCCCAAAGGTCACCTCAGGAGGTCACCTCAGGAGGCCAGCTCGTGACGGGGGTCGGTGGCCGGCTCGATCGGCATCTTGATCAACCACCACAGCGACTGCACGACCTCGTGCAGCCAGTCGCTGAAGGCCGAGTCACGGCCATCCGGTTCGGCGTCCGCCACCACTCGCATGGCCTGCAACAGGCCGGCCATCAGCCGATGGTGATTTTCCGGGCAGCTCAGCTGCACCCGGCCGCCGGACTCGGGCAACAGGCTCATCGCCAGATCGGCCGCGTCGATGATTTCCCACCACAACTCGGTTTCGATCAACGACCAGTCGCCGTCGGACCCGAAGAAGTTCACCAACAACATCCGCAGGCGCGGATCATCCGGCGGAGCGGCTGTCGCGTACAGGGCGGTACTCGTCCCGAATGGAGCAACCATCCGACAATTGTTAAGCCGGTTCAGCGCCAGTTCACGCAGTTCGGTGACCCGATCCCGTAACCTGGCAATCTCCGCTGCGTCGAAGGTCCCAAGGACGAGTCGGTCCGATTGACGATCCCAGCAGATCATCGCGACCCTCCTGTACATCGAACAGGTGTCGTCACCCTAGCGGGTGAGAGTCGCGAACCATGCAGTGATATCCGCCACCTGCGCGTACCATTACGCTCTCCGCATGCAGGATCGCCGCGCCAGAGGCGCCTTCGGCCTCCTGGCCATCGTTCTCGTCACACTTTCCGTTCTCGTCACCGGTTGCACCGGATCGGCCGGTGGCTCGACCAATTCCGACAACGCACCGCTACCCAATGCCGACACACTGTTGGCGGCGTCTTCCGCGTCGATGCGGACCGTCCGCAGCGTGCACTTCACCCTCGCGGTCACCGGCAATCTGCCGAGCCTTCCGGTGACCAACGCGGAGGGCGATCTGGACTCGGCCGGCCGGGCCGCCGGCACCGCGAAGCTGATCGAGTTCGGTCAGCTCATCGAGGCGAAATTCGTCCTGATCAACAAGACGTTCTACCTGCTCGGACCGACCGGGGGCTGGCAGCGGTTCCCCGCGACGCTGGCCGGCAACCTGTTTGATCCGACCGTGATCCTCGACGCCAACCGTGGTGTTGGTCATGTGTTCGGGAACGTGAAGAACGCGCGGACGGTCGACGAGGAGACCGTCAACGGCGTGTCGACCTACAAGATCACCGGCACGGTCAGCCAGGACGTCCTCACGCCGCTGCTGCCGGGCCTGAACGCCGGCGGGACAGCGACAATCTGGGTCACCAGCGACGCGAAGCATCTGCCGGTCAAGGGGGACTTCGTGGTGTCCGGCGCGACGATCGAGGTCACGGTGTCGCATGTCAACGAGCCGATCTCGGTGAGCGCGCCGTCTTGATCATCAACGACCGCCGATCGGCCAGCCGACGGGGACTGGCCATCACCGCGGGTGGCGGCGCGGTGCTGCTGGGTTCGCTGGACGCCTACGTGGTGGTCGGCGTGCTGCTCGATGTGGTGCGGGACGAGGGCATCGCGGTCAACCAGCTCGAACTCGCCACCCCCATCGTGACCGGCTATCTGCTCGGATATGTCGCGGCCATGCCACTGCTCGGTCAGTTGTCCGACCTGCTCGGCCGGCGGCTACTGCTGCAGTCCTGCCTGGCGGTGTTCGGGATCGGCTCGGCGCTCACCGCGTCCTCCGCCGGCCTGGACTGGCTGATCGCCGGGCGGGTGGTGCAGGGCATCTCGGGCGGCGCGCTGCTACCGGTCACCCTGGCGCTGGCCGGTGATCTCTGGGCGCCGCGGCATCGGCCGGCCGTGTTGGGCGCCGTCGGCGCCGCCCAGGAACTCGGCAGCGTGCTCGGCCCGCTCTACGGGGTCGGGTTGGCGCTGCTCATCGGCTGGCGCGGGATCTTCTGGGTGAACGTTCCGCTGGCCGCGCTGGCGATCGTCGCGGTGTGGTTCGCGGTACCCGCCGGGCGGGTCGGAGAGATCGACGGACGAGCGACCGAGAACGCCGGCCCGCGCCACCTGGGACGCCGGCCGGACTTCGTGGGCGGTGGACTACTCGCGATCACGCTGGCGCTGCTGGTGGTGGCGCTGAACAACCAGCATCCGGAGAACGGCGTGCTGCCCAGTTGGGGCGTGCCGGTGTTGATCGCCGCCGGGTTCGCGCTGGTGGCGTTCATCGTCTGGGAGTCCCGGGCCCGGGTGAAGCTGCTCGATCCGGCCGGTGTCCGGATGGGCCGGCTGCTGGCGATTCTCGGCGCCAGCATGGCGTCCGGGGCGGCGCTCATGGTGACCCTGGTGGACGTCGAGCTGTACGCGGAGACGCTGCTGGGCCTGGACTCCACCGGCAGCACCCTGCTGCTGGTGCGCTTCCTGGTCGCGCTGCCGATCGGCGCGGTGATCGGCGGGCTGCTGGCGACCCGGATCGGTGAGGCGGCGGTCGCGGTGACCGGACTGGTGATCGCGGCGGGCGGGTACCTGTTGATCGCACACTGGCCGGTGGGCCTGGACATCAGCCTGGACGTCGAACTCGTCATCACCGGGCTCGGCCTCGGCCTGGTGATCGCGCCGCTGTCGGCCGCCGTGCTGCGGGTGGTCCCGGCGACCAGCCACGGCGTGGCATCCGCGTCCGTGGTGGTGGCCCGGATGGCCGGCATGCTGATCGGCGTGTCGGCGCTGTCCGCGTGGGGCTTCCACCGCTTCCACGGGTTGACCGCGAACCTCAACACCCCGCTGCCGTTCGGCATGTCGTCCGAGCAGTTCCACCGGGCGGTGGACGCCTACGCGGCCGCCGTGAAGCAGGCACTGCTCACCGAGTACCGCGAGATCTTCCTGGCCACGGCGGTGATCTGTGTGGCCGGCGCGGTGCTCGCGGTGTTCGTCGGCAGCGGCGTTGTCCGGGGCCGGCGCGATGGTCAGCGCGGTGGCCGGTCCACCGACCGGCTC
>DASVLX010000103.1:0-18901 GCA_036384655.1 Pseudonocardiaceae bacterium | reverse complement strand
CTGGGCGGCCCGCAGGGCATCGCGAGCAAGGTCGGAACCGCGGGCCGGCGTTGGGCCATCCGGGCGCTGCCGAGCGTCCCGATCGCCGTGATCGTCACTGTCAGTTGAACACGGATCGCTCGGGCGAGTTAGCGTTTGGCGCGATTCGTCCCTTTTGACCCGTTGTCTGGCGCCGGAGGTGACCATGTTATCCACACCATCCACAGGTTTGTCCCCAGATGTGCTACCCGAGGCCGGCATGTTGGTCACCGCCCGTCACCGCTGAAGTCTCGTCTTCCGAATCCACCCGACGGACCTGGCCCCCACCTATCTCGTATCGCGCGCCGCGCAGTTCGACCGGCACATCCTCGGGTACCGCGGCAGTCACCAGCACCTGCTCCGCCCCCGCCGCGAGGTCCGCGAGCGCGGTACGTCGGCGACGGTCCAGCTCGGCGAACACGTCGTCGAGCACCAGCACGGGTTCCGCACCATCGGAGCGAAGCAGTTGGTACGCGGCCAACCGCAGAGCAAGAGCATACGACCAGGACTCACCGTGACTGGCGTAGCCACGCGCGGGAGCGTCGCCGAGTATCAACTCAAGTTCGTCTCGATGTGGACCGACGAAGCTGACGCCACGATCGATCTCCTGCGACCGTACCCTGGCGAGCTCGACCAGCATCGCGGCCTCCAGAACCTCGGGATCCGCCCGCTCGGCACCGGGCAGGCCGTAGCCCCCGGGCAGGTCGGCACCCAGCGACGAGCGATAGCGGATCCTGGCCGGCGCCGACTCCGGGGCCACCGAGGCGTACGCGTTCGACACGTACTCGGCGATGTCCGCGACCAGGTCCAGCCGACCCGCCAGCAGCTCGGCTCCATGCCTGGCCAGGTGCCCGTCCCACACGTCAAGTGTTCGGATGTCGCCCTCGCCGCCGGCCCGCCGGGCTCCGCCCGCCGTCTTCAGCAGCGCGCCGCGCTGCTTGAGCACCCGCTCGTAGTCGGCCCGCACGCCGGCATAGCGCGGTGCCCGAGCGACCAACAACTCGTCCAGATACCGGCGGCGTTCACCGGGATCGCCCTTGACCAGCGCCAGATCCTCCGGAGCGAACAGCACCACGCGGACGATGCCGAGCACCTCCCGGGGCCGCTGCACCGGAGCCCGGTTGATCCGCGCCCGGTTGGCGCGTCCCGCGTTGATCTCCAGGTCGATCACCAGCTCGCGGCCGGCGTTGACCACCGCGGCCCGTATCACTGCGCGGGTCGCGCCATGCCTGACCAGCGGGGCGTCGGTGGCCACCCGGTGTGAGCCCAGCGTCGCCAGGTAACCGATCGCCTCGACCAGGTTCGTCTTGCCTTGTCCGTTGGCACCGATCAGGACGCTCGGACCGGGTGGAAACGTCAGGTCGGCCTGCTCCCAGGAGCGGAAGTCACGAACCTGAAGATGCCGCACGTACATAGCGGCCCTCGACTCAGGAGGTCTCGGAGGACTGCACGGCGTGCCCGCCAAACTGGTTCCGCAGCGCGGCGACCGCCTTCATCGCCGGCGAGTCGTCCTGGCGCGAGGAGAACCGGGCGAACAGCGCCGCGGAGATCACCGGCAGTGGCACCGCGTGGTCGACGGCCTCCTGCACGGTCCACCGGCCCTCGCCGGAGTCCTCGGCCCAGCCCCTGATCTGGGTCAGGCCCGGGTCCTCGTCCAGCGCCTTGACCAGCAGGTCCAGCAGCCAGGACCGGATCACCGTGCCCTTGGTCCACGCCTTCAGCACGGCGTGCACGTCGGTCACCTCGTCCACGGCGGCGAGCAGCTCATAGCCCTCGGCGTACGCCTGCATCAGCCCGTACTCGATGCCGTTGTGCACCATCTTGGCGAAATGCCCGGCGCCCACCTTGCCGGCGTGCGCGAAGCCCTCCTCGCGCGGTCCCTCCGGACGGAGAGTGTCGAAGATCGGCAGAGCGCGCTCGACGTCCTCGTCGGAGCCGCCGACCATCAGGCCGTAGCCAACCTGGAGCCCCCACACCCCACCGGAGACCCCGCAGTCGAGATAGCCGATGTTCTTCCCGGCCAACAGCGCCGCGTTCGCCTTGTCCTCGGTGAACCGCGAGTTGCCGCCATCGATCACCAGGTCGCCGGCGTCGAGCAGCCCACTCAGTTCCCGAACGGTCGCCCGGGTCGGCTCGCCCGACGGAACCATGATCCACACGATCCGGGGCGCGTCCAGCGCGTGCACCAGATCGGCGAGCGAGTCAACATCGCTGATCTCGAGGCTGCGGTCGTAGCCGACCACCTCGTGTCCCCCGCGACGCAGCCGCTCGCGCATGTTGAAGCCCATTTTTCCGAGGCCGACGAGTCCAAGCCGCACGATCGCTGTCCTCTCGCGTCCGTTGCGATCCTCGCCCGGTCTCGAAGGCCGGGCGCGTCCCCTGTGCGCCGCCCGGAACTCAGCCCGGCAGCCGAACCGGCATCAGCAGGTAGAGGTACCCGCCGGTGACCTGTCCATCCTCCCCTACGGGCTTGATCAGCGCCGGCCGATTGGCGGTGGTGAAGGCGAGATGCGCGCGCTCGGTGTGCAGCGCACCCAGCCCGTCCAGCAGGTATCCGGGGTTGAACGCGATCGTGACCGGCTCACCGGTGAATTCGACCGGCAGCTCCTCGACGGCGCTGCCCTCGTCATCGCCGCCGGCGGACAGGGTGAGCAGCTCCGCGGTGAACTCCAGCCGGACCTGGGTGCCGCGCTCGGCGACCAGCGCCACGCGCTTGACCGCCTCGACGAACGGGGCCACCTCGATCACCGCGGTCGACGCTGGCTCGCTCGGCAGCAGCTGCCGGTACTTCGGGAACTCGGCGTCGAGCAGTCGGGTGGTGGCGCGCCGGCCGGAACCGGCCAGGCCGAGCAGCCCGTCGCCGGAGGCCAGCGAGATCTCCACGGAGCGGCCGGCGGTACCGAGCGTCTTGGCGACCTCGGCCAGCGTGCGGGCCGGCACCAGGATGGCGGTGTCGGTGATCGAGTGGTCCGCACCGTCGGTGTTGGGCTGCCACTCGAACTCCCGCATCGCCAACCGGAACCGGTCGGTGGCCACCAGGGTCAGGGTCCGCTCGCCGATCTCCAGCCGGACCCCGGTGAGCATCGGCAGGGTGTCATCCCGCCCGGCGGCGACCGCGACCTGGCTGACCGCCTCGCCGAAGACCTCGCCGGCGACCTGCCCGGCGCGCTGCGGCATGGCCGGCAGCTCGGGGTAGTCCTCGACCGGCATGGTGGGAAGGCTGAACCGCGCACTGCCGCAACTGATCGCGACCCGAGAGCCGTCCACGGCCAGCTCCACCGGAGCGGCCGGCAGGGCCTTGGTGATGTCCGCCAGCAGTCGACCGGATACCAGTGCCCGTCCGCCGTCCACGATCGTGGCCGGCACGTCGACGGTGGCCGAGACCTCGTAGTCGAACCCGGCCACGTTGAACGTGTCCGAGGAGTCCGACGCATCGATCAACACCCCGCCCAGCACCGGAACCGGCGGCCGGGAGGGCAGGCTGCGGGCAACCCAGGCCACGGCGTCGGCCAGCCCGTCCCGCTCGACGCGGATCTTCATCGAACGTCCTTCCAGGTTGGGCCGACCCTGCGACGGGTCAAGGCACATCGCTGCGAAACACAGGGCTGTCATCCGGCCCCGTGGTCAACCACCGTAAAGCCTGCCAGGTCCGGTCGCTTCGTGGGGGCGGACGGCGGACGTCACCCGGATGGCGGTTGCGTGAGCGAGCCGTCGTTGTGTCCACAGCCCCGACTGTTCTTGGGTTTTTTCTCTTGGAAGAACAAAGCCAGTCGTAGTAGTAGGGGCTGTGGATGGTGTGGACAAGTGTCGTTGTAGCTGATCAAGGACCTTGGTGTGGTGTGGATGAACGGGGGGTGAAGGCGGTGGACAGATCGGGGCGGCGGTGGAGAACTCGACGGACAAGTCGATCGATCCACAGTGACGCCCAGTTGTCCACAAGATGATCCCCAGATGTGGGTGGGGTTCTCCCCAGGTTTTGAAGCGCCGGAATGTGGTTGTGCACAGCCGGATCGCCGCGAAAAGTCACCGATCCGGGGGACGGCAGTGGGAAGTTTTCTGATGGGCCGGTCTGCCGGACACGGTGGCCCGCCAGAAAAGTTGGCGCCACGCAAGGCATCTGGCACGCCCGGTTGTCCGCCGCCGGCCCGGAGCACGGCCCGCCAGGCGGCCCGTCGGACGCGCGTTGGCGGGTTCGTTGCGCCGGTACCGGACGGATCGACGGCATGCCGAGATGCCCGTCGGCGCCGTGCCGGCGGGCATCTCGTGCTGGTGTGTCGGACAGGAACGGAGAGAAGACGGACAGACGCGGGGAAAGAGAAGAGGCGTGGACCGAGTCGGCCCACGCGGTCAGGAGCGGGCGCGCTGCTTGATCCGAGAGGTGAGCTCCTGGACCTGGTCGTAGACCCGGCGGCGCTCCGCCATCTCCTTACGGATCTTCTTGTCCGCGTGCATGACCGTGGTGTGGTCTCGTCCACCGAAGGTCTGGCCGATCTTCGGCAGTGACAGGTCGGTCAGCTCCCTGCACAGATACATGGAGATCTGCCGGGACTGCGCGAGCGCCTTGGTCTTGCCGGGGCCGCAGAGGTCGTCGATCGAGACGCCGAAGAACTCCGCCGTCACCGCCATGATGGTGGAGGCGCTGATCTCGGGTGCCTGCGAGTCCGGCATCAGATCACGCAGCACGATCTCGGCCAGTTGGACGTCGACCGGCTGCCGGTTGAGCGACGCGAACGCGGTCACCCGGATCAGCGCGCCCTCCAGCTCGCGGATGTTCCGCTCGATCCGGTCCGCGATGAACTCCAGCACCTCGGCCGGCGCCGCCAGCCGATCCTGGGCCGCCTTCTTGCGCAGGATCGCGATCCGGGTCTCCAACTCGGGCGGCTGGATGTCCGTGATCAGGCCCCACTCGAACCGGGTACGCAACCGGTCCTCCAGGGTGCCCAGCCCCTTCGGCGGCCGGTCGGAGGACACCACGATCTGTTTGTTGGCGTTGTGCAGAGTGTTGAAGGTGTGGAAGAACTCCTCCTGGGTTCCTTCCTTGCCCTCCAAGAACTGGATGTCGTCCACCAGCAGCACGTCGACATCGCGGTACCGGCGTTGGAACGCGACCTTGCGGTCGTCCCGCAGCGAGTTGATGAAGTCGTTGGTGAACTCTTCGGTGGAGACATAGCGGACCCGCATGCCGGGGAACAACCGCTGGGCGTAGTGCCCGACGGCGTGCAGCAGGTGGGTCTTGCCCAGCCCGGACTCGCCCCAGATGAACAACGGGTTGTAGGCGCGGGACGGAGCCTCGGCCACGGCGACGGCGGCCGCGTGTGCGAACCGGTTGGACGAGCCGATCACGAAGGTGTCAAACGTGTACTTCTCGTTCAACCGGGTCTGTGATGTCTGCGGCTTGGCGGGCGCGGTGTAGGGCTGCGCGACCGCGGTGGCCTGACCCGCACCGGCGAACGTGGGCCACACGTCGGTACCGGCCGGGTGAGTATCGGTGCCATCGGCGGGCGCGGGCTCGGCCGAGCCCGCGGCGACCGGATGTTCGACAACCGGGTGCTCAGCGACAGGCTGTGGTGCGGCACCGTGCTCGGGAATGTGCCGAGAAACGACCTGACCGACGGAACGGTGCTCGGGGACACCGTGCTGTTGGACGACACCGTGTGGCTGGACCACACCCTGCTCGGGAACGACGGTGCGTTCCGGGATCACACCGTGCTCCGGGACACGTTGCTCGGGGGTGGCCGACGTGAGAATCGGTGCCCGCAGGTGGCTGGCGGGGAGATGACCGCTTGTCGCCACCGGGTGAACCGGGGGCACCGGGCCCGCGTGCATGGCGCCGACGCCGTTCGAAGTGCTCGTTCCGTTCGAGTCGCCGGCCGCCGGCCTGGCCACCTTCGGGGTGGGCGTCACGGCGTCGACCTTCACGGCCAGTGACACTGGCCGGCCGAGCCGCCGGGACAGGGCGTCGGTGATCGGATCGCGTAGCGCTCGCTCGATGGCTTCCTTGGCGAAGTCGCTCGGCGCGGCGAGCAACGCGGTTCCGTCGAGAAGACCAATCGGACGGGTGACCCGCATCCAGGCCCGCTGCTGCGGCGACAGAGTGCCGTCGGACAGCTCCTGGACCACCTGGTCCCACACGACCGCAAGATCGGTCTGCTGATCGGACACCTGCGGGTTCCCCTCCCCTCATTCGTGCCGGTGCGCCGTCGTTGACGCACATACGGCCGGTTGCGCAGCCAACCTAGGCGTGCGAGCCGGATAACGCAGCATAGGGGCCTTGCTCAGGGCAGGCTGAAGGTGTCCACAGGGTTGTCCACAACTGTGCACGGATCTGCGGCAGCCCGCATCGACCCTCGCCGGGTCGAGTCAACGCTCGGTCGCGGCTCCCTCGTCCTCAC
The DNA here is from genome assembly GCA_036384655.1 of Pseudonocardiaceae bacterium. Classification (GTDB taxonomy): domain Bacteria; phylum Actinomycetota; class Actinomycetes; order Mycobacteriales; family Pseudonocardiaceae; genus DASVLX01. Next base: position 12,491 of record DASVLX010000103.1, on the reverse strand, counting down.
CCGCAACGGAAAGGGCACGCTAACAAGGCGTGGCGGCTTGCCACAAGACGTCCGTCCGGGCAAGTATCGCGGTGACCGCGGTCCATGGCTTGCTGGATGAGCCGGCTACCCCCGATTTGGTGAGCTCGGCGGTTGGTGCGTACCCTCGTAAGGTCTCCCGCGCGAGTCGGGGCATTTGGCGTGCCCGCGCAGGCGTTCACTCATGTTTGTGTCGCCGTGTGTAGTTAGACTCCAGTCCGGGGACACCCAGATGCCTTAGCAGTCTGAAGCCGGGAGACCGACCGTGAGCAAGGGGAAGCGTACCTTCCAGCCCAATAACCGTCGTCGTGCGAAGACCCATGGATTCCGGTTGCGCATGCGCACCCGCGCGGGTCGGGCGATTCTTTCCGCGCGGCGGCGCAAGGGCCGTTCCGAACTGTCCGCCTGATCACCCTGCCGTGCTCCCCGCGGCCGCCCGTCTCACGCGTAGCCAGGAGTTCGGGCTGGTGGTCCGCCGGGGACGCCGAGCTGGGCGACCCCGGTTGGTAGTGCACGCCCTGCACGGCTCGCCGACTGATCATCGGACCGCGAACCTGACACCGCCCACCCGATCGGCCGCTGACACCTCAGCGCCGGCACGGGTGGGCTTCGTCGTCAGCAAGGCCGTGGGTAACTCCGTGGTCAGGCACCGGGTGACGCGGCGCCTCCGCCATCTCATACGGGACCGGCTCGGAACCTTGCCGGGGGGTTACACGTTGGTGGTCCGAGCACTGCCGCCCGCGGCCACCTCGTCCAGCCGCGAACTGGGCGCGGATCTGGACGGCGCGCTGCGCAGGCTTGGCCTCGGGCGGCAGCCAACGACGGGTGACGAACGATGACAGCCACCGAACAGCGGGCACATACCGGGCCAAGCATTCTGGCTCGGATACTGGTGTTTCTCGTGAACATCTACCGGCAGTGGATTTCGCCCTTCCTGCCGCCGAGTTGCCGTTTCTATCCGAGTTGTAGCGCCTACGCCGTTGAGGCCCTCACCGTGCACGGCGCGTTGCGCGGCTCGTTGCTCACCGTGTGGCGGCTGTTGCGCTGCGGTCCCTGGCACCCTGGTGGCCTGGACCCTGTGCCGCCGCCGCGCCGGCGCGCGCCTGACCACGGGAAGGCGGACTCGTCCGACCCGGCCCGTCCCCCTGCCGAGGAGCAGCTTTCGTGAATCTCGACTTCATCTACTACCCAGTCTCGTTCATCCTGTGGTGCTGGCACTGGGTCTTCGGGCTGGTCCTGGGCGACTCGACCACCGGGAACGCCATCAGCTGGACGCTGTCCATCGTCTTCCTGGTCTTCACCCTGCGACTGATCCTGCTGCGGCCGGCCGTTCAGCAGGTGCGGGCCATGCGCAAGATGCAGAAGTTCCAGCCGGAGATCAAGAAACTCCAGAAGAAGTACGCGGGCGACAAGCAGCGCCTGGCGCAGGAGATGCAGAAGCTCCAGCGTGAGCAGGGCTTCAATCCGCTGTCCGGCTGTCTGCCGATCCTGCTGCAGTTCCCGGTGTTCATCGGGCTGAACCACGTGCTGCGCTCGTTCCACTTCGGGATCGCGAACTACTTCATCCCCATCGCGGACGTCAACTCGTATGTGCACGCCTCGCTGTTCGGCGTGCAGTTGAACGACGCGATCTTCGGAACGTCGTACACCGGCATCGCCGCGGGCTTCCACTGGGAGGTGGCGCCGGTAGCGATCCCGCTGATGATCATCGCGAGTATCGCCACTCACTTCACCGCCCGGCTGTCCGTTCAGCGTCAGGAGGCCATGGGGCAGACCTCGACGAACCCGCAGGCCGCCATGATGAACAAGCTGATGCTGTGGATCTTCCCGCTCGGCGTGTTGGTCTTTGGTGCCGCATTGCAGGTCGGCCTGCTGCTCTACTGGCTGTCCAACAACATCTGGACCCTGGGACAGCAGCACTTCGTGATGAAGCGGATGGACCGCGAGGACGAGCACAAGCAGGCGGTCGCGGTGGAGAAGAGCCAGGCGCTGGCGCCGCGGCCCGGGCAGAAGCCGGTGCAGCCGAAGAACCGCCGACCGGCCGCGGGCGCCGCGGGCGCCGCAGGTACCGCGGGCAAGCCTGCCACGACGACGACCAAGCCGGCCGCGACCAAGCAGGCGGGTACCGGGGCGAAGCAGGCCGCTGCGGGCAAGTCCGCCGCCACGGCGAAACCGGCGAGTGCCGCGGACGCCACCAACCGCCCTGCCGGTCGGGGTACGTCGAAGGGCGGCGCGGCCAAGGGGACCGCCAAAGGAACCACCAAGGGGACGTCGTCGAGCAGGGGCGCCACGAACGGCCGGCCCCGCGGCGACACGGAGATTCCCGGTCTGATCTCGGACCGTTCTCAGCGAAAGAAGCAGGACCGGAAGCGAGGTTGACGGCGCCGGGCCTGGAGAGGAGTGATCGTGTCGGAGACGTTGCAGGGCACGGATGTCATGCCCGACGCCGCCGAGGAGGCGGCCGGGACACCGGTGACAAGCCAGACGTCGGAAACGTCGGCTACGGACGAGGACGTGTCGTCCCCCGATGACCTGTTGGTGCGTGAGGGGGACATTGCCGGCGACTACCTGGAGAAGCTGCTCGACCTGCTCGACTACGACGGGGACATCGACCTCGATGTCGAGGCGGGCCGCGCGGTGGTGAGCATTGATGGTGGCGGGGATCTGGAGAAGTTGGTCGGCCAGCGCGGCGCGGTGCTGGAGGCGCTGCAGGAACTGACCCGCCTGGCCGTGCAGCAGGAGACCGGCACTCGTAGTCGACTGATGCTGGACGTCGCGGGCTGGCGGGCGTCCCGTCGGGACGAGCTGTCGGAGCTGGGACGGTCGGCGGCCGAGCAGGCGGTACGGACCGGCGAGCGGGTGAAGCTTCAGCCGATGACTCCGTTCGAGCGGAAGGTCGTCCATGACGCGGTGGCGACGGTGGCCGGCGCGCAGAGCGAGAGCGAGGGCGAGGAGCCGCGACGCCGAGTGGTGGTGTCGGCCGGGCGGTAGTCCGGCAGGGAGTCCGGAGGGACTCCGGTAGCAACCAAAGGCGGCCCGTTTCACGTGAAACGGGCCGCCTTGTTGTCTCCCCTACCCCGCTGGCCGTTGGCGTCCGGCGCCAGAGAGAATGGTCAATGACAGCCGTTTCACGTGAAACCATGAACGGAGGGACCGGTCGATGGGTGACGCCGTGACGGAACCGGCGGAGCCGATCGGACGTCCACCGGCGGCAGCCATCGAGTTGTTCGGCGACCGACTCCCCATCGCGGTTGACTTCGTTGAGCTACTCGCGCGGGAGGGTGAACGTCGTGGTCTGATCGGTCCACGCGAGGTGCCTCGGCTCTGGGAACGACATGTGCTCAACTCGGCCGTGATGGCCGAGTTGGTCCCACAGGGGGCGCGGCTGATCGACGTTGGCTCTGGCGCCGGCTTCCCGGGTGTGCCCTTGGCGATCGCCCGGCCGGATCTCCGGATGACGCTGCTGGATCCGATGGAGCGACGGACGACCTGGCTCACGGAGGTCGTGTCGAAGCTCGGATTGGACGTCTCGGTCATGCGCGGCCGAGCGGAGGAGCCCACCGTGCGCCGCTCGGTGACGGGCGTGGACGTGGCCTCCGCTCGGGCGGTCGCTCCGCTGGCGAAGCTGGCTCGGTGGTGTCTGCCGCTGCTGCGGCCGGGAGGGCTGCTGTTGGCACTCAAGGGAGCCAGTGCGGCGGAAGAACTGGATCGGGATGCCGACGCCGTTCGGGCGTCCGGTGGAACGGATCTCTCGGTGGTCACTTGCGGGGCGGAGCTTCTGGCCGTTCCGACGACCGTCGTGGTGATTCGCAAGGAAAGTTCGGCGCGTAGCCGTGACGGCAGACGTCGGACGGGGAAGGATCACTGACAACCGTGCCGCACTCGCATCGGCAGGGAGCGAACGTTTCACGTGAAACAGCGCAGCCATCGGTCTCGGATGGCGACCAGATTCGAGTCCAGGAGGTACGTCATCCGATGAATCCCTCGACCCCATCGACGGAACCCCAGGGCGGTGTGTGGACCCCCATCGCCGAGGAGGCCGCTCGTGCCACGCGGGTGCTCCACCCGGAACCGAACACCTTCCCACACCCCTACCGGCGGCGGGTGTTCAGCATCGCCAATCAGAAGGGCGGCGTCGGCAAGACGACCACGGCGGTGAACATCGCAGCCGCGCTCGCACTGAACGGTCTGAAGGTCCTCGTGATCGACCTCGACCCGCAGGGCAACGCGAGTACCGCGCTGGGCATCGAGCATCGCTCCGGCACGCAGTCCGTCTACGAGGTACTGATCGGCCAAATCTCCTTGCGTGACGCGATCCAGGTGAGCGACCAGTCGCCGAACCTGCTCGGCGTTCCGGCGACCATCGACCTGGCCGGCGCGGAGATTGAGCTGGTGTCCATGTCGAGTCGTGAGGCGCGTCTGAAGGAGGCGCTGTCGAGCGCGGCGCTGGACGAGATTCACCCGGACTATGTCTTCATTGACTGCCCGCCCTCGCTCGGCCTGCTGACCGTCAACGCGCTCGTTGCCGCCGAGGAGGTGCTGATCCCGATCCAGTGCGAGTACTACGCGCTGGAGGGGCTGGGGCAGCTGCTTCGGAACATCGAACTGGTGCAGGCGCATCTGAACCCGACGCTGCGCGTGTCGACCATCCTGCTGACGATGTACGACGGCCGCACCAAACTCGCCGACCAGGTGACCGCCGAGGTTCGCAAGCACTTCGGTGACCTTGTGCTCCGGACCGTCGTGCCGCGCAGTGTCAAGGTCTCCGAGGCGCCCGGCTTCGGCCAGACCGTGCTGGCCTACGACCCGGGCTCGCGTGGAGCGATGAGTTATCTTGACGCCGCTCGGGAAATGGCCGAGCGCGGAGCAGCGATGAGGGGTACGGCATGACGGAACGCAAGGGTGGTCTCGGCAGGGGTCTCGCGGCCCTGATTCCCAGCGGCCCTCCCCCGACCGCTCCCGGGACCATCTCCGCTCCGGTCGGTCATCTGGCCGCTGGCGCCACGCTGACGGTCGACAACCGCACCATGAACATGGTCGACGGGGCGATCTACCGGGAGGTCTCGGTAGACGCGATCGAGCCCAACCCGAAGCAGCCACGGCAGGTGTTCGACGACGAGTCGCTGGCCGAACTCGAACATTCTATTCGCGAATTCGGGCTCCTGCAGCCGATCGTGGTTCGCGAGACCGGCGGCAACCACTACGAGCTCGTCATGGGCGAGCGTCGTTGGCGGGCGTCGCAGCGGGCCGGCCTGGACGTCATCCCGGCGATTGTGCGCAGCACGACCGATGACGCCATGCTGCGCGACGCACTCCTGGAGAACATCCACCGGGTTCAGCTCAACCCGCTGGAAGAAGCGGCCGCGTATCAGCAGCTGCTGGAAGAGTTCGGGGCCACCCACGAGGAACTGGCCACCCGGATTGGTCGTAGCCGGCCCGTCATCACCAACATGATCCGGCTATTGAAGCTGCCGGTGCCGGTGCAGCGGCGGGTCGCCGCCGGGGTGTTGTCCGCTGGCCACGCGCGGGCGCTGCTCGGCCTGGATGACCCGGGCGCCCAGGAAGAGCTGGCGGCGCGGATCGTCGCCGAGGGGTTGTCGGTTCGGGCCACCGAAGAAGCGGTGACGCTCGCGAAGTCGGAGCCGGCCCGGAAGTCGAAGCCGGCGCCACGCAAGCAGCTCCAGGCTCCCGGCCTTCAGGACCTCGCCGACCGGCTGTCGGACAGCTTCGACACGCGGGTGAAGGTGGAACTCGGCCGCCGCAAGGGCCGGATCGTGGTGGAGTTCGCCTCGGTCGACGACCTGGAGCGCATCGTCAAGCTGATGGGGCCCGCGGCATCCGGTCCACGGTGACGGACAGCCGGTGATCAGCCGCCCGCGGTGCGCTGGCGGCTGATCACCGAGTTGGTCAGTGGGCGCGCTCGACCGCGCGCTCGACCAGATCCGCGAAGACCTCGCCGAGCGATTGGCTGGCCGTCTCCACCGCCATCGGCAGTAGCGACGTCTCGGTCAGCCCGGGCGAGACGTTGACCTCCAGGAACTGCGGCACGCCGTTCTCGTCGACGATGGCGTCCGTCCTGGACACATCCCGCAGGCCCAGCAGCCTGTGTGCCGCGACCGCCAGGTCGGCGACCGCCGCCGCGGCGGCCGGAGCCAGGCGGGCGGGGGCGTGGAAGTCGGTCAGGCCGGCCGTGTAGCGCGCGGTGTAGTCGTAGGTGCCGCTGCCGCCCTCCTCCGGTCCCGCCGGCACGATCTCGATCGCCGGCAGCGCCTCGGGGCCGTCCGGGCCCTCCACGACGGCGACCGCGACCTCGGTGCCGGACACGAACCGCTCGGCCAGCACCGTGTCGCCGTAGGCGAGACAGTCCACCATGGCGGCGGGCAGGTCGGCCGCGTCGGTCACGACCTGCATGCCAAGTGCCGAGCCGCCCTGGTCGGGCTTGAGAATCAACGGCAGCCCCAACCGCCGCACCATGGCGTCCAGCACCGCCTGGGCGCCAAGCTCGCGAAACGTGCTGTGTGGCAGCACCACCCAGTCCGGCGTGGCCAGCCCGGCCCGGGCCAGCTCCGCCTTGGCGGTGGGCTTGTCCCAGGCGCGCCGGCAGGCTCGCGAGTCGGTGCCCACGTAGGGCACGCCCAGCAGTTCGAGGACGCTCTGGATCGCGCCGTTCTCCCCCTCGCCGCCGTGCAGGGCGACCAGGACCGCGTCCGGCGGTTGGTGGTGCAGTCGCGGCACCAGGTTGGCGTCGGCGTCCCACTCGTCGACCATCAGGCCGACGCCACGCAGAGCGGCCGACAACCGCCGGCCGGACCGCAGCGACACGTCACGCTCGTGGGACAGTCCGCCCGACAACACGGCGACATAGCGATCGGACACGCTTGCAGACTCCTTGGCCTCGCCAGATCGATACCGGATACGAAACAGGAAACGCGGTGGACGCCCAGGTCACGCGGTGTCCGGAGACGGCGACTGCGGCCCCGAGACGGACCGACGAGACGCCGGACCAAACGTCCGGAACAGCTCCAGCTCCTCGGTCAGCACGTTCGCCAACCGGCGCACGCCCTCCTTGATTCGCTCCGGCGTCGGGTAGCAGAACGACAGTCGCATCTGCCGACGGCCGAGCTGATCCGCGTAGAAGCCGGTCCCGGACACGTACGCCACGCGCGCGGTGACGGCCCTGGGCAGCATCGCCTTCGTGTCGATGCCCTCCGGTACGGTCAGCCAGACGTAGAAACCGCCCTCCGGCTTGGTCCACTCGCAGCCGGCCGGCATGTACTGCGTCAGCGCGGACAACATCGCGTCGCGGCGCTCGCGGTACAGCTCGCGGTAGGTCTTGACCTGACCCTTCCAGTCGTGCTTCGCCAGGTACCTGCTGACGATCAACTGGTTCAGCGCGGGCGGGCACAGCGTCGCGGCCTCGACCGCCAGCACCAGTTTCTCGCGCACCGCGTGTGGTGCCAGGACCCAGCCAACCCGCAGCCCGGGCGCGAAGGTCTTGGAGAAGGAACCGAGATAGACCACGTTGTCACGAGACAGCGAGCGCAGCGCCGGATAGGTCTGACCGTCGAAGCCGAGCAGCCCGTACGGGTTGTCCTCGACCACCAGCACACCGTTCTCGGTGCAGATGTCCACGATCTCGGCACGCCGGGCGACCGTCAGGGTCACGCCGGCCGGATTGTGGAAGTTGGGCACTGTGTACAGGAACTTGGCCCGCTTGCCGGCCCGCGCCAGGCTGGCAAGCGCCTCGCGCAGTGCGGTCGGGTTCAGGCCGTCGTCGTCCAGGGCGACGTGCACGACCTGGGCCTGATAGGCGGCGAAGGTGCTCAGCGCGCCCACATAGGTCGGGCCCTCGGCGAGCACCACGTCACCGGGATCACAGAAGATCCGGGTCACCATGTCGAGGCCCATCTGCGAGCCCACCGTGACCACCACGTCGTCCGGGTGAGCGGTGATGCCCTCCAGGGCCATGATCTCGCAGATCTGCTCGCGCAGGGCCGGAATGCCCTGCGCGGAGCCGTACTGCAGCGCGACCAGGCCATCCTCCCTGACCAGCGCACCGATCTCGTCGGCGAGCGAATCCAGCGGCAGGGCGGGCAGGTTGGGCATGCCACCCGCCAGCGACACCACCTCGGGCCTGCTTGCCACCGAGAACAACGCACGCACCTCGGATGCGGTCATACCCGCAGCACGCGCCGCGTACCGCCTGAGGTGCGGATCGAGGCTTCGTTCCGTGCTGTCACCGCCGCGTGCGGGCTGGTGGCCGGGTATTGTCATGTCACTGCGCTCCGTCAGCAGATGTGGCTTGTCCCGTCGGCTTTGTCGGGCGTCGGCAGATAGGTCGTTCGAGTGTAACCGGCTCGGCGGCGGGTCTGTGACCCGCTGACCAACGATCACGGCGACCGGCGCTCGATCGGGTCGTTTGCCGTGTCGCTGTAGGGCCGTTGGTGCTTCTGCGGATGGGCAGGGAGGTCTGGTGTCGCGTCACGTGGCCGGCGTCACTCTGGACAACCTGGAGCACCTACCGAAGAAATGCCGGAGTTGCGTGTTCTGGGAGCTCGCGCCGCACCTCCGGGTGGATGCCGAGAAGTACGGCCAGACCGACTTCGAGAAGGAAGCCTGGGTGTCCAGCGTGCTGCTGGACTGGGGCTGCTGCGGCCAGATCGTCTACCGGGACCAGACGCCGGCGGGGTACGCCCTGTACGCCCCGCCCGGGGCGGTACCCGGTTCCGCCGCCTTCCCCACGGCCCCGGTCAGCGCGGACGCCGTGCTGCTCACCTCGCTGCGCGTGCCTCCGGCGTTCGCTGGCCAGGGCCTGGGCCGGATGCTGGTGCAGGCGGTGGCAGGCGATCTGACCCGTCGCGGCGTCAGGGCCATCGAGGCGTTCGGGGACGCCGCGCCCGAGCCGGACTCGACCTGTGTGATTCCCGCCGACTTCCTGCTCGCGGTCGGCTTCGAGGTCGTCCGTCCGCACGCCCGCTGGCCGAGGCTGCGGATGGAGCTGGGCTCGGGGTTGTCCTGGCAGGAAGGCGTGGAAGCGGCGCTGGAACGGTTGCTGAACTCGGTGACCATCGTTGTCGCCGAGCCCGCCCCGGCCGGCGCCCGCTGATTCACCGCCGGGCTACCAACCCGCGGGCGACTAGTTCTTGGTCAGCTCGTGCCGGAGGATGTCCTCGAAGGTGAACGTTCCGGTCGGCTGGTCGTTCTCGCCGAGCAGGTACAGGCGCTTGACCGCGATCAGGATCCCCTCGGCGACGGTGTCGCGGAACGCCGGGTCGACAAGGCGGGCGCGGTCGTGCGGGTTGGTCAGATAGCCGACTTCGATCCGCACCGCCGGGCAGCGGGTCATCCGCAGCGTGTCCCAGGTGCGCGGATGTGACCGGCAGTCGAGCAGATCGGTACGGGCGGTCAGCTCCTTGATGATGAAGTCCGCCAGCGCCTCCCCGACCGTGGAGGTGGTGCCGTTGCCGGTGCCGAAGTGGAAGCAGGCGACACCCTGCGCGGCCGGCGAGCGGTTGGCGTCGATGTGCAGCGACAGGAACAGGTCGGCGGCGGTCTCGTTGGCGAAGGCCGCGCGCTCCGGGTCGGTTGGGCAGCGGTCGGGTCCGCGGGTAAGCAACGCCTCCATCCCGGTCGCCACCATCTGCCCCTCCAGCCGACGGGCCAGATCCCAGGTCAGGTCGGCCTCTGTGATGGCGCCGACCCTGGCGCCCCGGTCGGTGCCGCCGTGACCTGGGTCGATGACGATGCGTTTGCCGCGCAGCAGCGGCCCGGCCTTGCGCACCCGTTCCTGCTCACGCAGGAACACCGGCCGGCCACCGCGCACCTTGGGAGAGAGCTGGCGCAGCGCGCGGACCGTGCCGGCACCACAGATGCCGTCCACGACCAGGCCGTACTCGCGCTGGAAGCTCCGTAGCGCCCGCTCGACCTGTGGCCCGAACACGCCGTCCGGGCGCCCGGCGTCGTAACCCAGCTCCAACAGTCGTTCCTGCAACGCGAACACGTCGTCGCCGGTCATCGGCTGGGAGACGAGATAGGCCAGCGGCCGGCCGCCGAGCCGGTAGGTGGCGGCGCGCATCGCCGCGAACGTGGCGGTTCCCACCACACCATCGGTGATCAGGCCCCGTTGCTGCTGAAATGTCCGAACGGCGTTCTCCATCGCCGAGTCGAACACGACATGATCACGCGACCCATTGAACGCCGGCAGTAGCCCCAACGCGGCGAGCGTCGACCGGACTTCAGCTACTGCCGGGCCCACATCGCCGCGGCGGAGTACCCGCATGCACCCCTCGCTCGGCTTGTTCCGTATCAACAACTGGCGTGACGATTTATTGTGCCTTGCCTCCTGTCGGGGTGCCGCGAAGGGTGGCGCGGCGCGCCGAACCGGCAGCATAACGACCGTACGACGGGCGGCCGGTGCCTGCTGGGGCACCGGCCGCACCGGGACGTGACTCGACCGCCCAACCTGGGCCGGGCGGGCGTCAGGCCAGGACCGCGGACAGGTCCTTGAGCAGCGCTGACTTCGGCTTGGCGCCGATGATCTGCTTCATCGGCTTGCCGCCCTTGAAGAGGATCATCGTCGGCACGGACATGATCCGGTAGTCCCGGGCGGTGGTGGGGTTGGCGTCGATGTCCAGCTTGGCCACGGTGATCTGCTCGGGGTGCTCGGCGGCGATCTCCTCCAACACCGGGGCGACCATCTTGCACGGTCCGCACCAGGTCGCCCAGAAGTCGACCAGGACGGGCTTGTCACTGTTCAGGACGTCCTCGGTGAAGCTGGCGTCGGTCACGGTCACTGTGTTGCCGGCCATGTTGCGTTCTCCTTGTGGGTTGGGTCTCAGCGGTCAGTTGGTGCCGACCAGCTGGGTGGAGCCGGTCTCGGGCTCGCTGGCGGTGTGTTCGGCGAGCCACCGCTCGGCGTCGATGGCGGCCGCACAACCCGAACCGGCCGCGGTGATCGCCTGGCGGTAGCGGCGATCCACCAGGTCACCGGCCGCGAAAACGCCGTCGATGTTGGTGTGGCTGGTGCCACCCCTGGCGAGCACGTAGCCATCCGGGTCGAGGTCCACCTGGCCGCGCACCAGATCGCTACGCGGGTCATGGCCGATCGCCATGAACACTCCGGTGACCGGAAGCTCGGACAGTTCGCCGGTCACCGTGTCCCGCAGCCGAAGGGCGGTCACGCTGCCGTCGCCGAGCACCTCGGCGATCTGGGCATTGGTCCGCCAGTGGATCTTCTCGTTGGCCCTGGCCCGCTCCAGCATGATCCGGGATGCGCGGAATTCGGCCCGGCGGTGGATGATCGTGACGGATCGGGCGAACCGGGTCAGGAATGTCGCTTCCTCCATGGCCGAGTCGCCGCCGCCGACGACGGCGATGTCCTGGTCACGGAAGAAGAACCCGTCACAGGTGGCACAGGCCGACACACCGTGCCCGAGCAACTGCTGTTCGCCCGGCACGTGCAGGTATCGGGCGGCCGCGCCCATCGCGAGGATGACCGCCCTGGCCGCGAAGCGCTCGCCGTTGACCGTGACGTACTTGACGTCGCCGGCCAGCTCGACGGACTCGACGTCCTCGGGGCGCAGTTCGGCGCCGAACCGCTCGGCCTGGGCGCGCATCTGCTCCATCAGATCGGGGCCCATGATGCCGTCCCGGAAGCCCGGGAAGTTCTCCACCTCGGTGGTAGTCATCAGGGCGCCACCGAACTGTGTGCCCTCGAACACCAGCGGATCCAACTGGGCTCGTGCCGCGTATACGGCCGCTGTGTAGCCGGCCGGACCGGAGCCCACGATGATCACGTCCCGAACCGCCACCGAAAACCTCCACATCGCGCGGGTTTTGCCTGGATTACGACCCGCACTGCTGTTAACACGATCGTAGGTGCCGGTTGTTCCACTTCCGCCGAACGGGACTAGCCAGTCGGCCTGGAACCCGGCGCGGAGCTCGGCCCCGTGGGTAGCCCGCCGACGACCGTGTCGGCCATCCGCTGCGCTCCGTCGACACCACATCCGGGACCCACCACCAGCAGCCGGAACTGGGCCGCTCTTCCGGTGGGCAGCACCAGCAGTTCGGCCGCCTTGCCGTCGAGAACGACCGGGGTGGCGCCGGCCGGCCGGACCCCGGCGGCGACACCGTTGGCGTACAGGCAGGCCGACAGCTGCCCGGAGGCGGACAACGGCCCGTTGTCCTGCCGTTTCAGCGCGGCGCTCAGTGCGGCCGTCGCGTTCCCGCCCGTCAGCTCGGAACCGGAGATCGCCAGCGGCGTCCGCGCGCCAGTCGCGTCCGAGGAGGTCGGTCCGGCCAGGTTCGCGCCGGGTGATCCGTCCCGGGGCAGCGCGACCAGCCCGATGCCGACACCGATGACCACCGCCGCGGCGGTGGCCAGCCCGACGGTCCAGCCCAGCCGACGGCGACGTCGTCGCGCGGTCGCGATGTCGACGACCCGCGCCTCGCCGGGCCCGGCTCTGTCCGGTCTG
>DASVLX010000102.1:0-19214 GCA_036384655.1 Pseudonocardiaceae bacterium | reverse complement strand
ACCGCCTCGCGGGCGTTGACCGGACGGGGATACGTCGACGAGACGACTCGCCAGCGCGTGCTTCGCGCGGCCCAGAAGCTCGGGTACCGGCCGAACCGGCTGGCCGCGGGCCTGCGTTCGAACCGCTCCCACCTGATCGCGCTGATGCTGCCCGACCTCACCAACGAGTTCTACGCGGTGAGCTCACAGGTCATCCAGACGCGGTTGACCGAGGCCGGATACCAACTCCTCATTACGACATCGAAGAACGGCGCCGAGGAGCAGGAGACCATCAAGTCCCTCTCCGAATACCACATCGACGGCATCATCCGGGTCCCTGTCGATCCTCTGCAGTCGGTATCGGCGTCGTGCCCGGTCATCGAGCTCAACCGGCGCACGGTCGACCCCGCGGGCGTCGGGGTGGTGTCCGACGAGGACGCCGGCTTCTTCGCACTGACGAATGAACTGCTCGCGCGCGGACACCGCCGAATCGCCTTCATCGTCGGTGAGGAGGATTTCTCCACGACCCAGCACCGGAGGGCGGGATTCCGTCGGGCGATGGAGAACGCCGGACCGGACGTCACCCCGATCGAGATGTGCCGGGCCTTCAGCTCGGAATGGGGGTACGAAGCGGCCACTCAGCTCCTGACCGGTGAGAACCGCCCGACGGCGATCATCGCGGCCAGTCCCCGAATCGCGTCCGGCGTGGTCAGGGCCTGCACCGAGCTCGGGGTCAAGGTGCCCGAGGAGCTGTCCCTGGCCGGATACTCCGATCCCGAGTGGTACGAGTTCTGGGGCGGGGGAATCGTCTCCTTCGTCCCGCCACTCGCCGAGATGGCGGACACGGCCACCGACATGCTGCTGCGCCAGCTTGAGGATCCGACCTACGTCCCGTCGTCCGTCATATTGCCGGGGTGGATCCGCGAAGGCGGCTCCGTCCGGTTACTGAGCGAACGGACCACGGCGAAGCCACCGACCTCCGACGCATCCCCCAGCCCCCGCTGATCGCTCGCCACGAGCCCTCCTACTGGATGCGCTTGTGGATCGTCGGGGCGAGGCGGTGCAGGGCGCTGAGGTTCGCGGCGAGCACGAGTTCGAGCGCGGCGGTGGCCACGAGCCACCACACCACGCTCATCCCCTGGGCGATGGCCAGCACGATCAGGGCGATGTTCGGCAGCAGCGTGATGGCGGCTGTCACGCTGCCCGGGTTCCAGGCGCGAACCCGGCCGGCGAGCACCAGATGCGTGATCAGGTGGATGGAGTTGACGGCCGCGACGGCGAGCACCACCGGCATGGCGTTCGCGACGACCGCGACGGCGAGGATCAGGCTGAGAAGGACGATCTCCTCGCCGATCATGGCCGCGACGGCCTCGGTCGAGGGGTAGGAGTCGCGCCGCGAGATCCAGGTGTCGCGCGCGAACCGTGGATCGGCGGCACGGCGGCCGATCCACGGCACCACCCGGATGATCTCGTCGAACTCGTGCACGGTGAACAGCACGATGACCAGGAAAGCCGCTGTCCCGACGCTCATCTGCTCGCGTCCTCTCTCTGAACGCACTGGCCGAGAAGCCGAACCAGTATTCCGAATTCTCGTTCCGGTTGACAGTATGAGCAACTTGCTGCAGAAAATCAAGAACAGACGTTCCGTTTGGGGCTCTGAGCGCCATACCATGGCGTCATGCCGAAGACCAGCGCCGAGTACGACCAGCGCCAGCGGTCGGCCATCGTGTCGGCCGCCCAGCGCTGCTTCGCCCGTAACGGCTTCCACGCGACATCGATGCACGACATCATCGCCGAGGCCGGAGTGTCCGCGAGCACGGTCTACCGGCACTTTCACGGCAAGGAGGACGTGATCTACGCGTCCACCGACGAGAAGTTCGGTGACATCGCCGTCCGGATCGACGAGCTCATGGCCCGCCGGCCGCTTCCGCCACCCAGCGCCGTGCTGTGCACCATCGTCGAGCACCTCTACGGCGGGCTCGGTGGGGGAGGCGACGAGTCCGGGATCAACCTCGTGCTCAACGCGTGGGCCGAGGCGGGACGCGAATCCAGGTTGCGGACCCGCGCTCGCACGGCTCACGAGCGGTTGCGCGGCGAGATCAACCAGATGGTCCAAAAGTACCGGGAGGCCGGCATGCTCCGCCCGGATGTCGACACCGACACGGCCACCGAGATCCTCTGGACTCTCGCCGTGGCGCTGTTCCCGAGACAGGCGCTTCTGGACGACGACGCCGTCGCCCGCAGCGCCGAGCTTCTCGACCACCTGCTCTGTCCAGAGTAGACAGTGAGCGACCGGGCGGCCCGCGCTGCCGGTGAGATCAGGCGGCGCGGGTGCCGGACAACGGGAAGACTCCGCCGCCGTTGATCGTGACGGTGCCGGTGAAGATGTCGCCGTCGATCGTCCCGTCGACACCGATGTCCAAGCGGACCGGATCGGTCATCCGCGCGGTGAAGGTCAGGTGTTGACCGTCGATCGTGCCGGTCACGATCGGGACGGTGACACCCATCTGGCCGTCGATGATCGAGCCCGTCACCACGACACCCGCCGTGCTCAGATTGAGAACCAGCTCCTTGGTCATCGCGGGATGCACGAAGGTGATGTTCCAGGTGCCGTCGGCGCCGGTCCGGTCACGCCCTGCGCGGCATCCGGCCGGAGCGGGGAGCTAGCCTCCACCCGGATGTCGGGACGCCGCGGTGCCAGGTCGATGGGAGATTGCCGAGCATGGCCGACAAACCTTGTGATTTATCGGAGAGGCATCCCGGCGGTTCTTCCCGATTCCGCCCGATTCGCAGGGCCGCGATCGTCGCGTTGGTTGTGTTGATGGTGCCGGTGTTGCCGTTCGCCTATGGTGCCGCCGAGCTTTTCGTCGAGGACATAGGAGCGGTGTCCGCGTCGGCTCATGGCGACGGAGATGACGGGCTATGGCTGGGGCATGCCTGGGTTGACGGGCGGCACTCGGCGTCTGATGTGGACAGTCTGGTGTCCCGCGTCCGAGAGGCCGGGATTCGGGATGTCTTCGTGCACGTCGGTCCGTTGACGGCACGGGGAACCCTGGACCCTGGCCTGCGGCCGAACGCGCGGTGGCTGGTCGCCGCGCTGCATCAGAGGCTGCCCAACCTGCGGGTACAGGCATGGTTGGGTGGCGTGGCCGGCGCCGGTGGCATCAACCTCGACAACTCGGCCACCCGGGAGAACATCGTGACCGCCGCCGGTCAGGTCCTCCGGGACGGGTTCGACGGCATCCATTACGACCTCGAACCAGTGCCCGACGGCGACCCCGGGTTGCTGGCGCTGCTGGCCCAGACCGGACCGGTCACCGCGGCCGCGCACGCCGTGCTGTCGATCGCCGCCGACCAGATCGAACCAATTCCAGGATTGGCGCGTCCCGCGCAATGGGTCCTGGGCCGATCCCATTTCTGGTCCACGGACTATTTGCGCGCGATCGCGAGCACGGTGAACATGGTCGCGATCATGGCCTACGACAGTGGGGTTCCGATCGAAGCCGCCTACAGCGGCTACATCCGAGTCCAGACGGAATTGGCGTTGGAGACCGTTCCGTCGTCGGTCACTCTGCTGATCGGCCTGCCCGCCTACCACACCGACGAACCCGGTCACACCGACGCGGAAACCGTGGCCGCCGCCGTGCGCGGTGTCCGGCTCGCTGTCGACGGCGGGATCGACCGGCCGTTCGGCGTCGCCCTGTACGCCGACTTCAGCGCCACCCCGGCCGACTGGGACGCCTACCAGACCGGTTGGGTCCGACCAGGATGACGGCGGGAAGATCGAGGCGTCGGCGTGCCGACGTGGACGGTCGTCGGTGCTCTGGTGAAGACTGTCCGGGTGACCAGCGAGCAACCGGAGCCCGTCCAAAGACCCGGTGTGGGCTCGCCGCGGCGGCTGGAGGCGTTGTCCGACGGCGCCTTCGCGATCGTGCTGACGATCATCGTGATCGAGATCCATGTGCCCGCCGGGCCGCCGTCGGAGCTGGTCCACCAGCTCGGTGAGCTGGTGCCGACGCTGCTCGCCTATGGCCTCGTGTTCATGTCGATGGGCGTGATCTGGTTCGGCAACCGCACGCAGACCGAGTTCCTGGAGCGTGCCGATCACCCGTACGTGTGGCTCAACCTGCTCATGCTCATGCTGGTGGCCTTCGTCCCATTCACGGCGGAGTTCCTGGCCCGCTACCCGACCACGCACGTCGCCGTCGGCATCTTCGGGGCGCACATGTTCGCGATCGAGGCGGTGCACGGGGCGATCTGGGTGTATCTCACCGCGCGGCCCGATCTGATGCGGCCGGGAGTGACGGCGGAGTACCGGCGTCGCTCACGCTTCCCCGGCGTGGCTCCGGCGCTGGCCTACGCGGTCGCCACCGTGGTCGGGCTGCTGTGGCCGGTCGCGGGCCTGGTCTGCTACGTACTGATCCCGCTGGCCTTTATCAGCGGCCTGTACTACCGGTGGCTCGGCTCCCTGGCCGGCGGCACCGCCGACCAGGAGGACTAACCAAGCCGGGGTGGGAAACCGCCGGTGGCGATCGGACCCCATCGGGTCGGGGTGATGCGCAGCAGCGACTTGCCCTGGTCGATCATGGCCTGCCGATACTCAGCCCAGTTCGGATGCTCACCGGCGATGTTGCGGTAATACTCCACAAACGCCTCGACCCCTTCCGGCACATCGAGAACCTCGCAGGTGCCGTCGATCTGGACCCACGGCCCGTTCCAGTCGTCCGAGAGCACCACCACGCTCACCTCCGGCCGCAGCCGCGCGTTGTGGGTCTTGACCCGCTCTGGGTAGGTGGAGACGACGATCCGGCCGGAGTCGTCCACGCCCGCCGTGACCGGGCTGGCCTGCGGGCTGCCGTCGGCACGGCGGGTCAGCAGCACCACGTGGTGCCGGGGCCGGACGAACTCCAGCAGCTCGTCTCGGTCGACATGGGTTGTTGTCGCAATCGTTGGGGACATCCGACTGCCTCCTTCACGGTGTCCCGCTCACGATTTCATGCGCGGCCGTGCCGCGCCGGCAGCGTCGAGAACAACCGGCCATTTGGCCGGTGACCTTGGTGCCGGTTTGCCCGTATCGTGATGCCGTGATCAGGGCGATCAGGGTCGGCCGCGCGACGGTGGTCGCGATGGCGGTACTGCTCGGATTGGCGGGGTGCGGTTCGTCCTCTGGCCTCGCGGGTGTGCTCTCTTCCTCGGTGCACGCCAGCACGGCGACCACTTCGGCAACGACCACCCCGGCGGCGACCACCACTGGCCCGGCAGCCGACCGCGCGGGCCTGGCGTTCCGGCCCATCATCCAACCGACCACGCCCACGCAGGCGGCCGAACTGGCGCACCTGGACTGCATGGCGCCCGGCAGCGACGGCGCATGCGACGGGGAGGGAACGAAGTACCTGCTGGGGCCCGTGATCGTCGACGGCACTCAGGTCACCTCGGCCACGGCCGAGCGTGATCCGAGCGGCCTCGGCTGGGATGTGAACCTCACCTTCAACAGCGCCGGCAGCAACGCCTGGACGGCCTACACCAGCGCGCATATCGGTGAGCAGGTGGCGATCGTGCTGGACGGTCGGGTGCTGACGATGCCCACGATCGAGTCGGCCATGACCGGAGCGGTGCGGATCAGCGGGGATTTCAAGCAACAGCAGGCGGAATCACTGGCTGATCGACTGTCCGGCCGGTAGCCAATCAGATGGTGATCGCGATCTTGCCCCGGGCCTGCCCGGATTCCAGCTGGCGCATGGCCTCTGGCACTTCGGCGAGGGGATAACTCGCGCCGACCACCGGCATGATCCGGCCGACCTCGATGAGCTCGCCGAGGGTCGTCATGTCGGTGTGGCGCTGCGCGGCGACGAACGCGGTCAGCCGCTGCCGCACGAAGGGCGACAACGCGAGCGCGTGGACCACCCGGCCGATGCCCAGCGCGGTGTCACCGCCCTCGCCGCCGGTCACGACCAGGGTTCCGCGCGGCGTGAGTGCCCGGCGCAGCCGGCCGAAGCCGTTGCGGCCGCCGATGTGTTCGCCATGCAACGCGTGATGCGGCCCGGCTACGACTACGCCGCCGAGTTCGACTACGGGCTCGAACTGATCCTCGACGGCCTACAACGCCGGCTGGACGGTTGACCTGATCTTGGCCATCCACATTGGACTAGTAGGACCTGGGCAGGCCGAGGGTGTGCTGGGCGACGTAGTTGAGGATCATCTCCCGGTTGACCGGCGCGATCCGCAACAGTCGCGCCAGACCCCACATCGGCACGAGCCCGTACTCGTCGGACAATCCGTTGCCGCCGTGGGTCTGGATGGCCGCGTCGACGGCGGCGAGCGCGGCCTCGGCCGCCGCGTACTTGGCCATGTTCGACGCCTCACCCGCGGGCTGGTCGTGGTCGTGCAGCCAGGCGGCGCGCGCGGTCATCAACGCGGCGAGTTCGACCTCGATGGCGGCCTTGGCCAACGCGTGCGACACGCCCTGGTGACTGCCGATCGGCACGTCCCAGACCCTGCGGGTTCTCGCGTACTCGCTCGCCCTGCGCAGTGCGTACCGGCCGATGCCGACGCACACCGCGGCACCGGTGACGCGCTCCGGGTTGAGGCCGTGGAAGACCTGCTCGAATCCCCGGTGTTCGCTGCCCACGAGGTCGTCGGGTCCGACCCGCACATCGTCAAAGAACAGCGTGAACTGCCGTTCGGGTAGCTGCGCCGCGACCGGCAGCGGAGTGACGGTGAGACCGGGTGCGTCGGTCGGCACGAGGAACAACGACAGCAGGCCGTTTCCGGTGCGCTCGTCGGTGCCGGTGCGCGCGACGACGAGAATCGCCTCGGCCTCGTCGACGCCCGAGATGTAGTACTTGGTTCCGTTCAACCGCCAGCCGTCGCCGTCGCGGACCGCCGTGGTGGACAGCCGGTGGCTGTTGGAGCCCGCGTCGGGTTCGGTGATCGCGAAGACCACCTTGCCCTCGCCGCTGGCCATCGCGGGCAGCCAGGTCCGTTGCTGGGCCGGCGTTCCGTAGCGGCTGAGTATCTCGCCGGAGATCGCGCTGGACACCAGCAACAGCAGTAGCGGGCAGCCCTCGGCCGCGCTCGCCTCACACACCACGGCGAGTTCGGTCAGGCCGCCGCCTCCGCCACCGAACTCCTCCGGGAGGTTCACCCCGATGAACCCCTGCTTTCCCAGCGCCCGCCACAACTCGTCGGTGGGCCGGTGGTCGCGTGCGCGTTCGGCGAAGTAGGCCGCGCCCCAGGAGCGCGTGACCGCCATGACGGCGTCGCGTAGCGCGGTGTGTTCGCTCTGTTCGCTGAAGTCCATGGCAGCGCCTTCACACATCAGTTCGATGACCGGAGGCCTGAAGTTTACGGTGGTTCACATTAGCGCAAGCCGTCGGAACCACGCCAGAGGTGCGCAAACGGACTGGTCAGCGCGCATCGCAACTGATCAGATCGCATCCCTTCCCATCGGCGACGGCAGCGTCTACGCTGCTTCGATAGTGAATGGCAAGTCACTTCAATGGCGAAGGGTGCTGCCGCCATGGACCCGAACTTCGATGTGACCAGCCTGTACGGGCGCCGGGCGGTACACCGCTGGGAACGCACCAGCGTCGGCGACCTGCTGGAACGGGTGACCTGGAGCTTCCCGGACAAGGACGCGATCGTTGGCAGACCGGGCGCCTACACCGACGAGCGGTTCCGCCGGCTGACCTACCGGCTGGCCGACGAGCTCGCCAACCAGGTCGCCAACGGCCTGCTCGCCCGTGGCCTCCGGCGCGGCGACGTGATCAGCATGTTCTGCGAGAACACCGTCGAGGCCTTCATCACCAAGCTCGGCATCGCCAAGGCCGGGCTCGTGGCGGCGCCGATGAATCCGATGATGGCGCCGGACCTGGTCTCGGCCATGCTCGAACTGGTCACCCCGAAGCTGGCCGTCGTCGACGCGGAACTGTGGCCGCGTGCGAAGCGGTCGTTCACCGCGGCCGGCGTCGACGTCGTGATCACCATCCCGGTCGGCGGCGACGCCGTGCCCGGCAGTCTCGGCTTCGCCGACTTCGTCGACGGCCAACCCGGCACCGAACCCGATACCGAGATCCACGGCGACGACATCTGGGAGATCCTCTTCACCTCGGGCACGACCGCGCTACCCAAGGGCGTGATGATCTCGCACACCTGCAGCTACCTGTCCGCGTACGGTTTCGCGCTCTCACTGACGAGAGGCCTGCACATCGAGTCCGACCTGCGGCTGGGCACCTGCCTGCCGATGATCTACCACGTTGGTGATCAGCCGTTCACATACTCGGTCTTCCTCTCCGGCGGCACCCTCGTGCTGGGCAGGCGGCCAGCGCCCGAGCCCATCGCCGAGATGGTCGCGGAGGAACGGGTGACCGCGCTGTGGATCGGTTCGCCCGCCATGGTGGGGGCGCTGGACGCGGCGCTCGCCGCTCGGCCCGAACTCGACGCGACCTGCCTGAAGGTCATCGTCTATGGCTGGGCCGCGCTGCCACCGGCGGTGCTCGAATCGCTGAAGCGGCGTTGTGGTGCGGACCTGCTCGTGTTCGAGATCTTCGGCCAGACCGAGTCGATCACCTGTCACCGGTTCTGGCCGGACAGGTGGCCGGAGGTGTACGCGCGGACCGCGCCGCGGGACAACTACGTGGGCGTGCCCAGCCCGATCCTCGCGTCCACTGTGCTCGATCCCTTCGGCGAGGACCTCGCCGGCACACCCGGGGTCGCGGGCGAGGCGGTGTACCGGTCACCGTCGATCATGTCCGGCTACTACCGCGACGAGGCCGCGACGCGGGAGGCGTTCCGCTACGGCTGGTTCCACTCCGGCGACAGTTGCGCCTACGACGCGGACGGGCTGCGCGTCATGCTCGACCGCTACAAGGACATCGTGAAAACCGGCGGCGAGAACGTGTCCAGCCTGCGCGTGGAGGCCGTGCTCGGCCAACATCCCGCGGTGGCCAAGGCGGTCGTCATCGGCCTGCCGCACCCGCGCTGGGGCGAGGCCGTCACCGGGGTGGTCGTGCTCGCGCCCGGTCAGCAGCCCACCGAGGCCGAGCTGGTCGCGTACTGCCGGGAGCGCCTGGCCGGCTACGAGACCCCCAAGGACATCCTGTTCGTGGACGCACTGCCCGAAACGGTCGGCGGCAAGGTGCTCAAGTACAAGCTGCGTGCCACCCACGCGGGCCATTTCGCCGATCTGGAGGTATCCCAGTGACTTCCCGAGATATCCCAGTGACTTCCACGGTGACTTCGGCGCTTGACCGCAACCTCGCCCAGCGCGTCAACATCGGCGACTCACTCACGCGCAGCGCGGTGCTACGTCCGGACCAGCGCGCCATGGTCGACGGCGACCGGTGCTGGACCTACGCCGAGTTCGACGGGTGGGTCAACCGCCTCGCCAACGGCCTGACCGGGCTCGGCTACGCGCGCGGCGACGCGCTCGCCCTCGCCTCCGGCAACAGCGCGGAGTTCCTGGCCGTCTACTACGCCTGCGCCAAGCTCGGCGTGGTGTGCGTGCCGATCAATCTGGGCTGGCGGGCCGACGAGGTCATCTACGTGCTCGACCACTCCGGGGCGCGCGGCCTGGTCGCGGAGAGCCAGTTGGTGACGACGATGGCCGAGGCGGCGGGCAAGGTCCCCGCCGTTGTCGACCTCATCGTCGCGCCCGGCACGGGTGGCGAGTCCGCCGAGGGCTGGCGGCCGTTCGAGTCCGTGCTCGCAGACGACGCGAGCAACCCCCAGGTGATCGTCGAGGACCGCGACCCGATCAGTTACCTCTACACCTCCGGCACGACCTCGTTCCCGAAGGGCGTCGTCGGCTCACACCTGGCGATCTACCTGGAGTCCATGTCGGCGGCGCTGGACTCCGGCTGGCGCGCGGACGATCGGTTCGTCGCGATGCTGCCGCTGTTCCATACGGCCCAGCTCAACGCGTTCGTAACGTCGGCGATCATGGTTGGCGCGACCGTCCACCTGCTGCGCGCGTTCGACGCCGGGACGTTCCTCGCGACGATCGAACGCGAGCGGATCACGCAGGTGTTCGGCCTGCCCATGATGTTCCGGGCCGCACTGGACGACCCGTCGTTCGCCCATCGCGACCTGAGCAGCCTGCGCCGGGCTGTCTACGCGATGGCGCCGATGCCCGACGCACTCATCCGGGCCTGTCTCGACGGATTCGGTTGCGACTTCGCGCTGCTGTTCGGCCAGACCGAGATGAGCCCGATCGCGACACTGTTCCGGCCGGAACACCAGTTGACGCACATCGGCGCGGTCGGCACCGCGCTGACGGGCGTGCAGGTCGGCATCATGGCGCCGGACGGCACGCTGCTGCCCGCGGGGGAGACCGGTGAGATCGTCTACCGGGCGCCGTCCGTGATGACCGAGTACCTGCGCAACGAGCAGGCCACCGACGAGGCGTTCGCGCATGGCTGGTTCCACTCCGGGGACGTCGGCAGGCTCGGCGCCGACGGCATGCTCTGGTTCGCCGACCGGTCCAAGGACGTGATCAAGAGCGGCGGTGAGAACGTCGCGTCCATCGAGGTGGAGAAGGCGATCTACGCCGCCGACGAGGGCATCGCCGAGGTCGTCGTGGTGGGGCTGCCGCATGAGCGGTGGAGCGAGGCGATCACCGCGGTGGTCGTGCCCAAGCCGGGCAGGGAGATCACCGCCGACGCGCTGCGCGAGCGCGTGCGAGCGTTTCTCGACGGATACAAGGTGCCCAAGGACGTCATCGTGGTCGACGATCTTCCACGCACCTCGACCGGCAAGATCCAGAAAAACGTGCTGCGGAACCAGTTCGCCGACCACTACCGGGACCGTTAGCGCCGCCGGCCTCGGACGTTCCGCGTCCGGTCAGGGCCTGGTCAGGGTGCTGGTGCGGAGGACTTCCAGCCGGCGGCGGTACTCCTCCTCGTCGATCTCACCGCGTGCGTAGCGCTC
This sequence comes from Pseudonocardiaceae bacterium, assembly GCA_036384655.1. Taxonomy (GTDB): domain Bacteria; phylum Actinomycetota; class Actinomycetes; order Mycobacteriales; family Pseudonocardiaceae; genus DASVLX01. Next base: position 8,309 of record DASVLX010000102.1, on the reverse strand, counting down.
CGCGAGCAGCTCCTCGGGCCGGTTCGGGGGCGCTGACGGCGGCACCGACGGCGGCACCGCGGGCGGCTGTCGGTCGTGGTCGCCGCGGGCCAGCGCACGCACCAGGAAGACCACACCGACGATGACCAGGCCCCAGAAGGCCACCATGCCGATGGTCATGAGCGCATAGCCCCAGCCGCTCATACCGCCGTAGCCGTACATCATCACCGCGATCTCCTCGCTTTCACCCGGCGTTTCGTGCCGCGCCTTCTCGCAGAGTGCGCCGGCTGACCGTCAGCAGCCATGACGGAAGGTCCCGGCCGCGCCTACCGAAGGTCACTACCCCCAGGGGGTATCGATCCGGTTCGCTGTCCTCTACCGTTCGTGTAGAAATACTACAATTCATGTAGAAGGACATGTCCACTCAACCGGGAGGTATCCGCGTGATCCACCATCTCCGCCACATCGCGTTCGGACGGAGCCGGCGGTCATGAACCCGTTGAGCGCCACCTCCTGGCTGTCCAGTCTCGGCGCGCTGGGCGTGTTCGTGGTGACCTTCTCCGAGACGGGACTGCTGATCGGGTTCTTCCTGCCCGGCGACTCCCTGCTGTTCACCGCCGGTCTGTTCTGCACCACCAGCGCCACCGCGGCCGTGCACCTGTCGCTGCCCGCGGTCCTGGTGGCCGGCGTCATCGGAGCGCTGACCGGCGCCCAGGTCGGCTTCCTCATCGGTCGCCGGGGCGGCCGAGCCATGCTGGCCAGGGTCCGCAACCGGCACCTGCACGCCGGTGTGGAACGCGCCGAGCAACTGTTCGCCCGCTACGGCTACGCCAAGGCGATCCTGCTCGCCCGGTTCATCCCGGTTGTCCGGACCGTCCTCAACCCACTGGCGGGCATTCTCGCCGTGCCGACCCGCGTCTTCACCCTCTGGCAGGTGGTTGGCGGGCTGGTGTGGTCGGTCGGCGTCACCTTCGCCGGCTACGGGCTGGGCGCCAGCATCCCCGGTATCGACAAGTACCTGCTACCGGCCGTCGCGGTTATCGTGGTGGTCTCGGTCATTCCCATCGGCCTCGAACTGCTGCGTACCCACCGGGCCGCGTCGACCAAGAACGGCGATCGCGATGGCGATGGCAACGGAAATGGCGCGGCCGAGCAGACCGCCATCCTGCCCAGGACGCCGCGTCGATGACCAGGACACGCTGATCGCGGCACCCGGTTCGCCGGGCCGTGTGAACCGATCGTGGAGCCGCCCGTGTTCTCGCTGACCGCACCACCGCCAGCGCTGCCGGGCGTTCTCGCCGATCTCGCGCCCATCCTCGATCACTACGGCTACGCGGCGATCGGTGGACTGATCACGCTGGAGGACTTCGGCGTGCCGGCGCCGGGCGAGACGGTGCTGATCGTCGGTGCCCTCTACGCCGGCGCCGGCCGCCTCAACCTCGTGCTGGTGGCCCTGATCGGGTTCCTGGGCGCGATCGTCGGAGACAACATCGGTTACCTCATCGGGCGGCTCGGCGGACGACGGCTGGTCGAGCGGTTCGGCCGCTACATCCTGCTCACCCCGGAACGGGTGGCCAGAGCCGAGGGATTCTTCACCCGGTACGGCGGCGGGATCATCGTCGTCGCCCGGTTCGTCGAGGGGCTGCGCCAGGCGAACGGCATCATCGCCGGCCTGACCGGCATGGCCTGGCACCGTTTCCTCGGCTACAACGCCCTCGGCGCCGCGCTGTGGGTGGGCACCTGGGTCACCCTCGGCGACCTGGCCGGCGCCCATATCAACACGATCTATCCGCTCGCCGTGCGCTACCAGGCCTACCTGGGCATCGCCGTCGGCGTCGTCATCGTCGCGCTGATCGTCCGCACCATCCTGCGCCGCCGCCGATCCGGCACCCCACCCACCAAGCCGGCCGACAAGCCAACCACCCCCGCCGACAAACCCACCAGCACCGCCGACAAGCCCACCAACTGAGCGCTCCTGTGGACTCGGTGGGGCGGAATTACCTTCTGATCAATAGCTCTCAGTGTCTGATCAGCTACGTACTGTCGTGGTAGCTTGCTCAAGATCCACCGACCTGATGGGGGCAGCTGGCGATGATCGATCCGCGCTACGAGGCCATACTCATCCGTCCGAAACAGGGCGGCGAGTATCAGGACAAGACGAGGGACGTCCTCTACTACCAGATCCAAGGCAGCGATACGGATGTGACGTTTGCTCGGGACCGCGACCACTCCTATTCGTACAAACCGGACCGGATCCTGATCCTGCGAAGGCCGAAGAAGGTCCGGCTGGACAGCGAAGCACAGGTCACGGTTCGCGGCGAGGTCTGGCGTCACGCGACCGAGGTCCTCCGTTTCCGGGGAAGTGGCCGGGTGTGGTTACGCGTCTTCTATCAGCGGAAGAACGGCGAGACCTACCGGACCTACCCGGCGGGCGAGGTACAGATCGTGCGCGACGTGACGAGGACCGGCAGGGGCGCGGAAATCATGAAGTACTGGGCGGAGATCGTTCGCGCGCTTTCCCCGAAAGACCCGCTTTGGGAACCGTTCCAAGCGCTCAAGACTGTGCGCTCCGACAGTGTGCTGGGCCGCTATCTCATGGCCGAGCCGATCGGCGTCAACAAGGACGACCGCGTGCCGCTCTTTCCGTTCTCGTCGAACCTGAGCCAGCGCGAGGCGGTGCGGAAGGCGCTCCGGTATCCAATCTCGGTCATCGAGGGACCGCCGGGGACGGGCAAGACGCAGACCATCCTCAACCTGCTGGTCACCCTGGTGGCCATTCCCGGCGCGAGTGTCGGCGTGGTGTCGTTGAGCAACACCGCGGTCGACAACGTTTACGAGAAAATGACCCGCGAGGGTTTCGGGTATGTGATCGCCAGGCTGGGAAACAAGGAGAAATGCGATCAATTCTTCAAGGCGCAGGTCGACAGGAACCCGGAGGTCGAGGCACTGCTCGCGAACAGCGGCCGGCAGACCGAATCGGTATGGGAGATCGCGGACGCGGTAGCGCGGCTTGACCGGCGGCTGGCCCGACTGCAGGAGCGAGAGCGACGGCTCGCCCGGTTGCGGCAGGAGTCCGACGCCTATCACCTCGAACGGGAACATCTCGCGCGACTTCTTGATCGCCAGCAGGTCCCAGAGCTTCAGAACGATCTTCCGTTGCTCCGGCGGCCGTCGAGGCGCATTCTCGACTACCTCGCCGAAACCGAATCCCCGCGCGAACACACGACTCGGTTCACTCGATGGTTGGCGAACGTCCGGCGTTATGCCAGGTACGGACCGCTGGCTGAAATAGATCCGGGCGACTCCGACACGGTGATCCGGCTGCATGAGGCCTACTACGACCAGAAGATCGGTGAGCTGGACCAGGAGATCGGCGCGCTGGAACGAGCGCTCCGGACAGCGGGCTTCACCGAGTTACTCGAGGAACACCACTCGTTGTCGGTCCAGGCACTACGGGCCGGGCTCCGGCAGCGTTACAAGCGCCTGGGACGGAGGACCTACGACTGGCAAACGTATCGGTCGCCGATCAATCGGTTCCTCACCGACTATCCGGTGATCCTCAGCACCTGCCACTCCCTGGGACGCAACCTCGGGCGCGACTATCTGCTCGACTATCTGGTCATCGACGAGTCGTCCCAAGTAGACCTGCTGACCGCCTGCATCGCTCTCGCCTACTGCCGAAACGTGGTGGTGGTCGGTGATCCGAAGCAGATTGGACACATTGCTGATGATGCCGCTGCCGATGCGGCCTCCTGTCCCGCGCCTGAGTACGACTATCGGAAACACAGCCTGCTCTCGTCGCTGTCCGAACTGTATGGAGATCGCCTGCCTCGCACGATGCTCCGGGAGCACTACCGCTGCGATCCGGAGATCATCGGGTTCTGCAACGAGAAGTTCTACGACGGGGAACTGATCCCGTTGACCCGCAGTACCCCCGGCTCGGATCCACTCGTGGTAGTGCCCACCGTCGAGGGCAACCACATGCGGGAGCACCTCGGCGGCGGCCGTTCCAACCAGCGCGAGATCGACGTCATCACCCAGGAGGTGATTCCTCGGTACTGCGCGGGGATCGCTCGGGAAGACATCGGGGTCACGACTCCCTACCGCAGGCAGGCCGACAAGTTGGCCAACATCATCGACCACATCTTCGACGACGGCATCGAGGCCGACACGGTTCACAAGTATCAGGGGCGGGAGAAAAAGGTGGTCATCATGACCACCGTCCTGGGCGACACCTGGCGGGGACGCACAGGCATTCCGTTCGTGGACGACCCACACTTGGTGAACGTGGCGGTGTCGCGCGCCGTCGAGAAATTCGTGCTCGTCACGAACCACGAGATGCTGCCTACCAGCCACAATCTCCGCGATCTGATGGGCTACATCGCCTATCACCACCCGGACCAGGAGGTCGTCGAGAGCGAAGTCGTGTCGGTGTTCGACCTGCTGTACCAGGATTACTCCGCGCGGCTGCGTCCCTTCGCGGCCCGGCTGCTGCACAAGATGCGATACCGGTCGGAGGACATCATCTGGACGCTGCTACGCGAGATCCTGGCCGAGGAACGGTACGCCGGACTACGGGCCGTGGACCACGTCCTACTGCAAACCCTGCTGCCGAACCTGACCGGACTCACACCGGCGCAGGAGGCCTTCGTCAGGCACCGCTCCTCGGTCGACATTGTCGTCTTCAACGGAGTGACCCGGAAACCGCTACAAGCAATCGAGGTCGACGGTTTCAAATATCACGAAAACAACCCGAAACAGCGCGAACGGGACACGCTCAAGGACGACATCTGCGCCGACCATGGACTCCCGCTGCTGCGGCTGTCCACCACCGGCAGCGACGAGGGAAGGCTGATCCGGGAAGCGCTCGACGCGGCGCTGTCAGCCGCCGATGAAGGTCAGCAGCTCCTTGTTGACGATGTCGGGGATGGTGTTACAGAGGCCATGTGAGGCGCCCGGGATTGTTTTGAGGTGGGCGTCCTTGACGAGCTTGACCGACAGGGCGGACGAATCGGCCAATGGCACGATCTGGTCGGCGTCACCGTGCAGGAAGAACGTCGGCACGTCGATCTTTTTCAGATCGTCGGTGAAGTCCGTTTCGGAGAACTGCTTCACGCAGTCATAGGACGCCTTGATCGATGACTGCATGCCCAGTCGCCAGAACTGATGCTGAATGCCCGGCGATACCTTGGCGTCCGGCCGGTTGTAGCCGAAGAACGGCACGGAGACTTCCTGGTAGAACTGCGACCGGTTCTCGACGATCCCCTGGCGCAGCCCGTCGAACACGGATATGTCCTGGCCACCCGGGTTGCTGTCGGTCCTGACCATCAGCGGCGGCACGGCGCCGATGAACACCATCCTGGCGAGCCGGCGGGTGCCGTGCCGGCCGACGTACCGGGCGATCTCGCCGCCTCCCATGGAATGCGCGACAAGACTGACGTTCGTCAGGTTCAGGCTGTCCAACAGGCCGGCCAGGTCGTCCGCCCAGGTGTCGTTGTCGTTGCCCTCCCAGGTCTGGTCGGAGCGGCCGTGACCGCGACGGTCATGCGCGATCACACGATAACCGTGCTGCCCGAAGAACAACATCTGCGCGTCCCATGCGTCGCTGTTGAGCGGCCAGCCATGGGAGAACACGATCGGGTCGCCGGAGCCCCAGTCCTTGTAGAAGATCCGAGTTCCGTCGGAGGCGGTGAAGAATGACATGTCGTGTTCCGTCCTTTCGGTCAAGATTCGAATCTGACGGACAACCCGATACCACGACAACACATCTCAGCCGCTCTCGCGAGCCCGCGCCGCCGCGGAATGATCAGCGGCCCGACCGTGCCCTCCCCATCACGCGGAACATCAACCGCGCGCGGCCCTACGCGTGATTTTCTTCGGCCTGCCGGCGCCGGTATTCGGCCGCATTGGCCTCATAGGTCCGGTGTTCCTGCTCATGGTCGGGGTGGAAACGAGGCTTGCCCGGGACAGCGGAGGCGAAGAACCCTCGCAGCGCCTCGTTGGAACCCGCGGCGAGCTTGCCGGCGCGGGGGAACATCGAAGCCTCGTACTGGGAGATCGCGTCGTCGATGTTGGGCTGCTCCACGATGGCGTCGGCGAGTTCGGTGCCGTCGAGCATCGCCTGGTTCGTGCCATGTCCGCCGAACGGCGCCATGGCGTGGGCCGCGTCGCCGATCAGCGTGACTCCGGGGACATGGTCCCAGGTCAGCGGGGCGGGCAGCGCGTAGAAGGCGCGTGGCACGTAGTCGCTGTCGATGTCGGTGATCAACGGGAGCATGGTCGATGACCAGCCGCTGAACTCCCGCAGCAGGAAGGCGAAGACGGACTCGCGGTCGTTGAGGTCCACGCCCGCCTTGACGTCCCAGTCCACGTCGGCGCGGAATGCCACGTAGCCGCGCACCACACCGTTGCTGTTGCGCTGGACGATCACGCCGCGTCCGTCGCCGTCGTTGGAGAACATGTGGCCGTCGCCGACGATCTCGGCGACCTTCGGGTGCCGGTGGTCCACGTCATCGAACCGGGCATCCAGGAAGCTGACCCCGAGATACTCCGGCTGCGCGTCGGTGACCAGCGGACGGATCCGCGACCACGTGCCGTCGGCGCCGACGACGAGATCGGCCTCCACAATGGTGCCGTTCGCGAACTCCAGTCGGTGCCGGCCGCCCGGTGCCGCCGTCGCCCGGACGAGCTTGTGTGCCCAGCGGACCGTGCCGGGCCGGACGTGCTGGTAGAGCATGGTGCGCAGTTGGCCGCGGTCGATCTCGGGCGCGGCCTGGTCGCCCTCGGCGGGGACGTACTCGGACAACACCGTGCCGTGTTGGTCGCGGCGGCTCTTGGCCTGGCCCTCAAGGCGGGCCAACGCCAGGAAGGCGTCCATCAGGTCGGCGTCCTCCAGTGCGATCTGGCCGGCGTCGGCATGCAGGTCGAGCGTGCCGCCCGGGTCGCGGGAGTCCACGGCGGTGTCCGCGTCGTACACGGTCGGCTCGAAGCCGTTCAGTTGCAGCAAACGTGCGCAGATCAGGCCGGCGGGCCCGCCGCCGATGATCGCGATCATGGGTGTGGATGTTTTTGTCATGGCTGACTCCTGTCTGTTCGGTGTGGCCCAGGTGGGCTCTGACACGATCCACTGTAAGTGCAACCGCTACTAAAGTGCAACTGTTTAACTTTGTAACTTGTTCAACCCATGGGTTAGGCTGAGGACGTGACCGAGACCGGACGCCGCGAGCGCAAGAAGGCCGCCACCCGCCAGGCGCTGGCGGACGCGGCCGTGCGGCTGTTCCTGCAGCGCGGCTACGACGCGGTGGGCGTGCGGGAGATCGCCGACGCCGCCGACGTCTCGACAACCACGCTGTTCAAGCACTTCCCCGAGGGCAAGGTCGCACTGGTCTTCGACCAGGACTCCGACCGCGAGGCCGCGCTGGTCAGGGCCGTTCGCGAGCGGCCCGCCGGGCAGTCCATCCCCGAGACGCTGCGCCGGCTGCTGCGCGACTACCCGTCCCGCAGCGTTCGGGACGACCCGCACTTCGCCGACTTCCTCCGGCTGGTCGACAGCACCCCGGAGTTGCGCGAGTACTCCCGTCGCATGTGGCTGCGCCACGAGAACGCCCTGGCCGACGCCATCGCCGCCGACGCCGGGCTGCCGGCCGACGACCCGGCCTGCCTGGCGCTGGCCCATTTCGCCCTCGACATCGTCGAACTCGTGCACGGCCGGCCGGACGCCGAGACCGCCCTCGATCGGATCTTCGCGCTGCTGGACAACGGCTGGACCGCCATGGTGCCCGCAGCCCCGCCACCAGCCCGAATCCGTGCCGACAGAACTGATTAGGCTGGCTGCCCGTGGCACTGGGACCGCGAATGCCCGAGCTGGCCGCGTTCGAGGTGCTGTTGTCGGTGGCCCGCACCGGGAGCCTGAACGCGACCGCCGGCGAGCTGGGCGTGACGCAGCAGGCGGTGTCGGCGCGCATCTCCGCGTTGGAGGCGCAGACCGGCGTGCGGCTGCTGGTGCGCAGCGCGCGCGGCTCGACGCTCACGCCGGCCGGCGTCGTGGTGGCGCAGTGGGCGGACAGGCTGTTGGGGGTGGCCGCCGAGGTCGAGGCGGGCATCGCGGCGCTGCGCGCGGATGCCCGGCGACGGCTGCGGATCAGCGCGAGCCTCACCGTGGCCGAGCAACTGCTGCCCGGCTGGCTGGTGTCACTGCGGTTCATCGCCCGGGCCGCCGACACCGAACCGCCGGACGTGGTGCTGACCGCGACCAACAGCGACACGGTGATCGAGCAGGTCCAGGCGGGCGCCGCCGATCTCGGCTTCGTGGAGGGGCCACGGGTGCCGCG
>DASVLX010000101.1:0-63077 GCA_036384655.1 Pseudonocardiaceae bacterium | reverse complement strand
CCGAAGGTCGTGGTGCTGGACGAGGAACTGCTGGACGGCTCGGTCAAGGCCGCGCCGGTGCGCGGCACCGCGAACGACCTGGCCTACGTGATCTTCACGTCCGGCTCGACCGGCCGGCCCAAGGGCGCGATGGTGCACCGCGGCGGCATGGTCAACCACCTGCTCGCCAAGGTGGAGGACCTGCGGCTGACCGCCGACGACAGCCTGGTGCAGAACGCGCCACTGTCCTTCGACATCTCGGTCTGGCAGCAACTGGCCGCGCTGATGGCCGGCGGCACCACCCGGATCGTCGGCGACGATGTCGCGCTCGACCCGGCCGCGCTGTTCGGCCTGACCGCGAGCGAGCGGATCACCGTGCTGGAGGTCGTGCCCTCGCTGCTGCGCACCGCGCTGGACGCCTGGGACAGCGGCGCGGCCGTGCCCGAACTCCAGGATCTGCGCTGGCTGATGGTCACCGGTGAGGCCCTGCCGGCCCCGGTCTGCCAGCGCTGGTTCGCCCGGTTCCCGGAGATCCCGCTGGTCAACGCCTACGGCCCGACCGAGTGTTCGGACGACGTCACGCACGCCGTGCTCACGTCCGATGTGGACCTCACCCGTCGGGTGCCGATCGGCCGGGCGGTCCGCAACACCCAGTTGTACGTGCTGGACGAGCTGCTCGAACCGGTGCCGCTGGGAGTGATCGGTGAGCTGTGCGTCGGTGGCGTCGGGGTTGGCCACGGTTACCTCGGTGACCCGGTGAAGACCGCGCGGGCGTTCGTGCCCGACCCGTTCTCCGGCACGCCGGGCGCCCGGCTCTACCGGACCGGCGACCGGGTGCGCTACCGCGCCGACGGCCAGCTGGAGTTCCTCGGCCGGGTCGACCACCAGGTCAAGATCCGTGGTCAGCGCATCGAACTCGGCGAGGTGGAGGCCGCGTTGCGCGCCCAGCCGGGCGTGTCCGACGCGGTGGTCACCGTGCACGCCGACCCGGCCGGCCAGAACCGGCTGGTCGGCTACCTGGTCGGCACCCTCGACAACCCAGCCGATCCGGTGGCGCTGCGGGAGAAACTGGCGACCCTGCTGCCGGACGCGATGGTGCCGTCGGTGCTGTTGGTGCTGCCGGAACTGCCGCTGACCCGCAACGGCAAGGTGGACCGGAAGGCTCTGCCCGAGCCCGAGTTCGGCGCCACCGGCGGTGCCGGCGGGCCGGCGCCGCGCACCCCGGCCGAGAGCATCCTGTGCGCGATCTTCGCCGAGGTGCTGGGTGTGCCCGGGGTCGGCGTCGCGGACAACTTCTTCGACCTGGGCGGGCATTCGCTGCTGGCCACCCGGCTGGTCAACCGGGTCCGCGTGGTGTTCGGCGTGGACCTGCTGGTCCGGGTGATCTTCGACGCGCCCACGGTGGCCGCGCTCGCCAACCGGCTGGCGGGTGCGGGTGTCGGCATCGGTGTCGGAACCGGCAGCGTCCGCCGCGCGTTGGCGCCGATGCCACGGCCGGAACGCGTTCCGCTGTCCTACGCGCAGCGCCGGCTGTGGTTCCTCAACCGGCTGGAGGAGGGCACCGGCACCTACAACATCCCGATGGCGCTCAAGCTCACCGGCGAACTGGACGAGGACGCGCTGCGCGAGGCGCTCGCCGACGTGGTGACCAGGCACGAGAGCCTGCGCACGCTGTTCCCGGAGGTCGACGGCGAGCCGTTCCAGAAGATCGTGGACGCCGACCTGGCCGCGCCCCGGATGCACGTGCGGCGCGTCAAGAAGACCGAACTGGACGACACGATCCGCGAGCTGGCCACCGAGGGCTTCGACCTCACGCGGCAGTTGCCGCTGCGGGTGTCGCTGCTGAAACTGTCCAAGCTGCAGCATGTGCTGGTCCTGGTGCTGCACCACATCGCCAGCGACGGCGGCTCGGCCGGCCCACTGGCCGGCGACCTGGCCCGTGCCTACGCGGCCCGGCACGCCGGTGATGCTCCACAGTGGACACCACTGCCGGTGCAGTACGCCGACTTCAGCCTGTGGCAGCGGGAAACCCTCGGTGACGAGACCGACCCGACCAGCGCGATGTCCGCGCAGCTCACGTTCTGGCGGGAGCACCTGGACGGCCTGCCCGAGGGCATCGCGCTGCCCACCGACCGGCCCCGGCCGCCGGTGTCCGACTTCGCCGGCGACACCGTGCCGCTGGAGATCGACGGCCCGCTGCACGCCCAGTTGGACGAGCTGGCCCGGCAGCATTCGGTCAGCCTCGCGATGGTGTTGCAGGCCGGCCTGGCCGCGCTGCTCACCGGGCTCGGTGCCGGTGACGACATCCCGATCGGCTCGCCGGTCGCCGGCCGCGTCGATGAGGCCCTCGACGACCTGGTCGGGTTCTTCGTCAACACCCTGGTGCTGCGCACCGACACCTCCGGCGACCCGACCTTCGCCGATCTGCTGGCCCGGGTCCGGGAGGCCAACCTGGCCGCCTTCGCCCACCAGGAGGTGCCGTTCGAGCGGCTGGTCGAGGCCCTCAACCCGACCCGGTCGCTGTCCCGGCACCCGCTCTACCAGGTGCTGCTGTCCTTCCAGAACCACGACCCGGTGGAGTTCGACCTGCCCGGCGTGACCGTCACGGCGATGCCCACCAGCACCGGCGCCGCCAAGGTCGACCTGTCGGTGAAGCTGTCCGAGCACCGCGACCCGGACGGCAGCGCGGCCGGCCTGGCCGGCGTGGTCGAGTACCGCACCGACCTGTTCGACGCCGAGACGGTGGCCCGGTTCGGTGGCCGGCTGATCACCCTGCTGCGCGCGGTCGCGCACAACGCCGACCTGCCGATCGGTGAGGTCGAGCTGACCGACGCGGGGGAGCGGGCCAGGCTGCTGCTGGACTGGAACGACACCCGCACCACCGACCCGACCGAGACGGCGCCGGCGCTGTTCGCCGCGCAGGCCGCCCGCACCCCGCACGCCATCGCGTTGATCGACGGGAAGGTCGAGCTGACCTACGCCGAACTGGACCGCCGCGCCGACGCGATGGCCCGGCAACTGATCGAGCGGGGGATAGGTCCGGAGCGGTTCGTCGCCGTCGCGCTGCACCGCTCGGCCGCGCTGCTGGTCACGCTGCTGGCGGTGCTGAAGACCGGTGGCGCGTACGTGCCGGTCGACCCGGGCTACCCGGCCGACCGGATCGAGTTCATGCTCGCCGACACCGCCCCGGCGCTGCTGATCACGGACTCCACCGTGGACGCCGGCCTGCCGGCCCTGCCCGGCCTGCACCGGCTGCGCGTCGCCGGCACCCCGGCCGACCCGTACACCGTGGTCGGCGCGATCGAGCCGGTCACCGACGCGGACCGGACCAGCCCGCTGCTCATGCACCACCCCGCGTACGTGATCTACACGTCCGGGTCGACCGGCCGGCCCAAGGGTGTGGTGATCGAGCACTACTCGCTGGTCGACTACCTGACGTTCGCCGGCGGCGCCTACGCCGGAGCGCGCGGGCTGTCGCTGTGGCACTCGCCGGTCGCCTTCGACCTGACCGTCACCGCGATGTTCACGCCGCTCACCGTGGGCGGCACGCTGCGGGTCACCGACTTCGAGGTGGCTCTCAATGACGCCGACGCCGACAACAAGATGAGCAGCGCCATGGCCCGCACGGTCGGCCAGTTGCGGGACCAGCCGGTCAACTTCACCAAGGCCACCCCGAGCCACCTGCCGCTGCTGGCCGCGCTGCCACCGGAGTTCTCCCCGGACACCGAACTGCTGCTGGGCGGCGAGAAGCTGCTCGGGGAGCTGGTCGACCAGTGGCGGGCCGCGCATCCGGGCGTGACCGTGCTGAACATGTACGGCCCGACCGAGGCCACCGTCAACTGCTCGCAGTACCGGATCGAGCCGGGCCAGTCGATCCCGGCCGGGCCGGTGCCGATCGGCCGGCCGCTGGCCAACACCCGGCTCTACGTGCTGGACGACCGGCTCAAGCTGGTCCCGCCCGGCGCGCCCGGCGAGCTGTACATCGCCGGCAACGGCCTGGCCCGCGGCTACCTGCGCCGGCCCGAGCTGACCGCGACCCGGTTCGTGGCCAACCCGTTCGGCGCGCCGGGGGAGCGGATGTACCGCTCCGGTGACGTGGTCCGGTGGAACGCCGACGGCACCCTCACCTTCCTGGGCCGCGCCGACGACCAGGTCAAGCTGCGCGGGTTCCGTATCGAACTCGGCGAGGTGGAAGCCAGGCTCGCCAGCCACCCGGACGTCGCCAGCGCGGCGGTGATCGTCCGCGAGGACCGGCCCGGCGACCAGCGGCTCACCGGGTACGTCACGCCGGCCGGTGCTGGTACACCGGACCTGGCGAAACCCGAACCGGCCGAGCTGCGGGCGCATGTCGCCGCCGCGCTGCCCGAGTACATGGTGCCGGCCGCGATCGTGGTGCTCGACGCGCTTCCGTTGACCCACAACGGAAAGCTCGACCGGCGCCGGCTGCCGGCGCCGGTGGCCAGCACCGGCGGGCGCGGCCCGCGGGACGCCCGCGAGCGGGTGCTGTGCGAGCTGTTCGCCGAGGTGCTGGGGGTGGACCGGGTTGGCATCGACGACGGGTTCTTCGACCTCGGCGGGCATTCGCTGCTGGCCACCCGGCTGATCGGCCGGATCCGCGCCGCGCTCGGTGAGCAGGTCGCCATCCGCACCCTGTTCGAGGCGCCCACCGTGGCCGAACTCGCCGCGAGGCTCGCCGGCTCGGATGGCGCGGAAACACAGTCCGGCGTGTTCGACGTGCTGCTGCCGCTGCGCAGGGGCGGCGAGGACGCCACCCCACTGTTCTGCGTGCACCCGGCCAGCGGGTTCAGCTGGTCCTACGCCGGACTGGCCCGGCACATCGACCCGGCCGTGCCGATCTACGGCGTGCAGTCGCCCGGCCTGGCCGACGAGGAGCCGCTGCCGGCCAGCATCACCGAGGTCGCCACCCGCTACCTCACCGAGATCCGCGCGGTCCAGCCACACGGTCCGTACCGGCTGCTCGGCTGGTCGTTCGGCGGCATGGTGGTGCACGAGATGGTCGCCCAGTTGGAGGCGGCCGGCGAGCCGGTTGAACTGGTCGCGCTACTCGACTCGTTCCCGCGCTCCGACGCCGAACGCGAGCCCGGCCCGGAGATAGACGAGCGCGAGCTGTACGAGGCACTGCTCGACCTCGCCGGCTACGACCGGTCCTCGCTGGGCGACGGTGACCTCGACTACGCGGCCATCACCGCCGCGCTGCGCGAGCAGAGCGGCATCCTCGGTGAACTGTCCGAACGGGAGCTGCGCGCGCTGTACCAGGTGTTCGCCAACAACCTGGTGCTCGGCCACGAGTTCCGGCCGAGCGTGATCGACCACGACGTGCTGCTGTTCGTGGCCACCGAGGACGAGACCGAACCGGGGATGGAACGCCGCTGGGACGGCCACGTGCGCGGCGAGATCACCCGGATCGACGTGCCCACCCGGCACAACGACATGACCCAACCGGCGCCGCTGTCCCAGATCGGCGCCGAACTGGCCCGCCACCTGGCGATCTAAGGAGAGACATCGATGAGCACGAACCCGTTCGAGAACCCCGACGGCAAGTACCTGGTGCTGGTCAACGACGAGGGTCAGCACTCGCTGTGGCCGGCGTTCGCCGCCGTGCCGCCCGGCTGGACCGTCGCGCTGGACTCCACCACCCGCGAGCTGGCCCTGGAATACGTCGGCGAGCACTGGACCGACCTGCGCCCGCGCAGCCTGGTCGAGGCCATGAACTCGAACAATCCGGCGAACTGAGCTTGCAGGAAGCGGAAGAACGGTTGGTTCGGGCCCAGGCCCTCAGTAATTTCGGTTGCAGCACAACGGAAGTAACGAGGTTGGACATGTCTGAGCAGCGACGAGCACTGGTGACCGGTGCTTCCCGCGGCATTGGCCGCGGCATCGCCCTGCGCCTGGCCGACGAGGGATTCGAGGTGGCCTTCTGCTACCGCAGCGAGTCCGACGCGGCCCGGGACACCGCCCGCGAACTCGACCAGCGCGGGGTCCGCTACTACCACGCGCCCTGCGACGTGGCCGACGCCGAGGCGGTGGAGACGTTCGTCAAGTCCGCCGAGGCCGAGCTGGGCACCATCGACACGCTGGTCAACTGCGCCGGCATCACCCGGGACAACCCGATGGTGCTGATGCCGCAGCAGGACTGGACGGCGGTCCTCGACACCAACCTGACCGGCACGTTCACCTTCTGCCGGGTGATGTCCTTCGGCTTCCTCAAGCGCCAGGCCGGCACGATCGTCAACATCTCTTCGGTGGCCGGCGTCTACGGCAACCGGGCGCAGACGAACTACTCGGCGGCCAAGGCCGGCATCAACGGCATGAGTAAGGCGCTGGCCAAGGAACTCGCCCCCTACGGCATCCGGGTCAACGCGGTCGCGCCGGGCTTCATCGAGACCGACATGACCGCCGCGCTGTCCGAGAAGGGTCGCAAGACGGCGCTGAAGACCATTCCGCTCAAGCGGTTCGGCCAGGTCGAGGACGTCGCCGAGCTGGTCGCCTTCCTGGTCTCGGACCGCGCCTCCTACATCACCGGCCAGGTCATCCAGGTCGACGGCGGGATCGTGATCTGACCATGACCACCAGCGCCAGATCCTACGCCGCGCCACTGTCCGCAGTGGACAAGCTGGAGACCGGACCGGACGGCAGGACCACGGCCATCAAGGACATCGTGGCCACCGACCCGTACCTGGTCGGGCACTACCCGCACTTCACCATCTACCCGGGCGTGTTCAGCATCGAGACCGTCTACCAGGCGGCGCGTGCCGCGCTGGAACGAGACCTGCTGGAGAGCTCGCCGGACAACGCCGGTAAGCGGGTGCGGTGGGCCGGCATCCACTCGGTGCACTTCTCCGCGCCGCTGCTGCCCGGCGACCGGCTGACGGCCGAACTGACCTTCAAGCCGTCCGCCGCCGACCCCGGCCTGATCCGCGTCAGGGCGGTGGCCCGGCGCGCCGACGGCCAGACCACGGCCAAGATCAGCCTCGACCTGCGGGTCGGCGGTGAGCCGGCGGCCGCCGCCGAAACCGGCACCGAGGTCGTGCTGGAGCACGCCGACATCAAGCGGATCCTGCCGCACCGGCACCCGATCCTGCAGGTGGACCGCGTGCTGGAACTGGTGCCCGGCAAGCGGATCGTGGCCACCAAGGCCATCGCCGGCGGCGAGCTCTGCTACGCCGGCCTGGAGGCCGACGCCGACCACGCCTACCCGGTCTCGCTGCTGGTCGAATCGCTCGGCCAGGCCGGTGGCCTGCTGTGGCTGTACTCCGCGCGACTGACCGGCCAACCGCTGACCGGGACGCTCATCCTCGGCAACGCCCGCGATCTCGAACTGACCGGCGCCGCCTATCCCGGCGATGTGCTGCGGCATGTGGTCGAGCTGGACATGGTCAAGGGCGACAACGCCTTCATGCGCGGCGAGACCTGGGTTGGTGCCCGTCGCATCGCGACGGTCGGCTCGATCCTCGCCGTGCTGCGGCCGGACAGCGAGCTGTAAGCGGTCAGCCCGGACCCACGAACCCACCCACAAGGAAACACCGATCAAGGAGAGACGATGACCGAGTCCGTTGACCTGAAGATGGACCAGGATCGGCTGGCCGAACTGCGTGAGATCGCCGTCGAGGTCCTGGAGATCGAGGACGACGAGATCACCGAGACCAGCCTGTTCATCGAGGACCACGAGGCCGACTCGCTGCGGGCCATCGAGATCCTCGCCCGCATCGAGAAGAAGTACAAGGTCGACATCCCGCAGTCCGAGCTGCCGAACATGGTCAACCTGCGGGCCGTCTACCAGGTCGTCGCGCGCTACGCGGGCTGGCAGGACTGATCGTGAGCCGTCGAGTCGTCATCACCGGCGTCGGGCCGGTGTCGAGCATCGGGATCGGGGCCGAAGCGTTCGGCGAGGGCCTGCGGGCCGGCCGGAGCGGCGTGTCGCCGATCTCGAGTTTCGATCCCACCGGCTTCCCGCACATCATGGCGGGCGAGGTGCGGGAGTTCGACCCCAAGAGCATGCTGTCCCGCATCTCCCCGCGGAACTGGGGCCGCACCAGTCAGTTCGCCGCCGCGGCCGCCCGCCTCGCGGTGCGGGACGCCGGGATCGACCCGACGGAGCTGGCCCGGTCCGCGGCCGGGTCCTGCATGGGCACCACGGGGGGTGAGTCGCAGGTCCTGGAGGCCCTCACCGGCGACTCGCTCACCGTCGGTTTCGCCGGTGTGGACCACGAGCTGATGGGTCACGTGCCGGCGTCCCGGCTGGCCGCCGCCGTCAACCGGGAACTCGGCCTGACCGGCGAGGCACTGACCGTGTCCACCGCCTGCTCGGCCAGCAACTACGCCGTCGGGCACGCCTACGACGAGATCCGCACCGGCGAGGCCGACTACATGCTGGCCGGCGGCGCGGACTCGGTCGGCCGGTGGAGCCACGCGGGCTTCTACCGGCTGGGCGCGGTCGCGAAGGAACAGTGCCGCCCGTTCGACAAGGACCGCTCCGGCATCATCACCGGTGAGGGCGGTGCCGTGGTGTTCCTGGAGAGCCTGGACTCGGCGCTGGCCCGCGGCGCGCGGATCTACGCCGAGGTGCTCGGCTACGGCATCAACTGCGACGCCAGCCACATGACCGCGCCGAACAAGGACTCCATCGTCGCCTGCATCAAGCTGGCGCACCGTAACGCCGGCATCAAGCCGTCCGATGTGGACTACATCTGCGCGCACGGCACCGGCACGCCCGCCAACGACCTCGCCGAGGCCACGGCGGTCAGCGAGGCGTTCGACGGCACCCCGCCGCCGATCAGCTCGGTCAAGTCGATGCTCGGCCACACCATGGGCGCGGCCTGCGGGTTCTCCATCATCGCCTCGGTGATGGGCATCCACGACTCGTTCCTGCCGCCGACGATCAACTTCGCCGAGTTGGACCCGAAGATGCCGCCCATCGACCCGGTGCCCAACGAGACCCGCTACCAGCCGGTGAACATCGCGCAGGTCAACGGGTTCGCCTTCGGTGGCAACAACGCCATCACGATCTTCGGACGGTACGCATGACAGGCACTGGAACGACCCTCGCCATCACCGGATGGGGCGTGGTCAGCCCGATCGGGCTCGGCGCCGACGAGTTCGCCGCCGGCCTGGCCACCGGCCGGGACGGCCGGACCGACGTGAGCGAGATGTTCGACGAGCCCATCCCGCGTCCGGACGCCTACGCGATCAAGGACTTCAACGTCAAGGAACACCTGGGCCGCAAGGGCACGTCGTTCCTGGACCGCAGCACCGCGCTGGCGATGGTCGCGGCCGGCCAGGCGCTGGCCGACGCCGGCCTGGAGGTGGACGAGACCAACTCCGAGCGGATCGGTGTCGCGCTCGGCACCACCGCCGGCAGCGTCCGGTCCACCAGCGACTACAGCAAGGCCACCTTCGTCGAGGACCGGCCCTACCTGGTCAACCCGCTGATCTTCCCGAACGCGGTGATGAACTGCGCGGCCGGCCAGTCGGCGATCCGCTATCACCTCAAGGGCGTCAACGCGACACTGGCCGGTGGCCCGGTCGCGCTGTTCACCGCGCTCCGCTACGCCCGCCGGCTGATCGAACTCGACCAGGCCGACGCGCTGCTGGTCGGCGCCACCGAGGAGTTCGGGCCGCAGGTGGCCTGGGCCAACGAGTTCGCGCAGCGCGCGCACGGCGGCGACCTGCCGGCCGGCGAGGCCGCCGCGGTGTTCGTGGTCAGCGACGCGGCCACCGTTCGGGGCAACGGCGTCCGGCCGGACGCGGAGGTGCTGGCCTGCGAGGTCGCCACCCACATCCCAGCCGACGAGAACGACCCCGACCTGGACTTCTCCGAGACCCTGGCGGCCAGCCTGCGCCGGGCTCTGGACCGGGCCGGCGTCCGGGCCGACGAGGTGTTCGCGGTGGCCTCGGCGGAGAACGGCATGCCCGACGTGGACGGCTACGAGGACCGGGCCATCGTCTCGGTGCTCGGCGAGGCACCGAAGCGGATCCGCGTCAAGCGGCAGACCGGCGAGGCGCTGAGCGCGTCGGCCGCCCTGCAGTTGGGTGCGCTGCTGGCCCAGCACCGGGGTCACCCGGAGCGGGACGGCGCGGTGTCGGTGCTGACCGGGCACACCCCGGACGGCGTGGTCGGCGTGGCCGTGCTGCGTGGTTGGAGCGGGCGTGCCCGCTAGCCTGGACGCCCCGCTGGACACACCGGTGGCCGTCACCGGCGTGGCCATGCTGACCTGTCTCGGCGACGCGGCGGACACCTTCGCCGCGTTGCTGGCCGGTCGTTCCGGGGTGGCCAAACTGTCCCATGTGGACACCGAGGCGCTGGGTGTCGCGCACGGCTACCCGATCCCGACCGGGCCGGACGGCGAGATCCAGTGCCAGGCGGGCGAGTGGCTGTCCCAGGTGGTTGCCGAGGCGGCCGCCGACGCGGGGCTGAGCCCAGGCATCAGCCCGACCATCCGGCGGGTCGCCGTGGTGGTCGGGTCCGGGCTGCGTGAGCTGCGCAGCGTGGAGCGCTGGCATGTCGACGGCGCCGAACTCGCCCTGTCGGACCTGCATTTCGAGCATGCCGTGCGCGCGGTGCTGCCCGAGGTCACCCAGGTGCTGACCATCTCCAACGCCTGCTCGGCCGGCGGATACGCGCTCGCCGTGGGCCAGGACCTGCTCACCCTCGACGAGGCCGACGCGGTGATCGTGGCCACCGCCGACACGATGACCGAGAGCATGCTCGCCATGATCGGCCGGGTCGGCGCCGAGCCGGTCACCGAACTGGACCCGTTCGACGTCGACCGCGGCGGGGTGCTGCTCGGTGACGGCGCCGCCGCCGTGGTGCTCGAACCGGACCGGCCGGACATGCCGGCGCTGGCCCGGATCCGCTCGGTCGGGCTGAGCTGCGACGCCTACCACGAGACCGCGCCCGACCGGGCCGGCATCGCCGCCGCCATCCGCGACGCGCACACCCGCGCCGGGGTCACGCCCGACGAGATCGGGCTGGTCGTGGCGCACGGCACCGGCACCGCGCTCAACGACCCCACCGAGTCCGCCGCGCTGTCCGACGTGTTCGGCGCGGCCCGGCCGAAGGTCACCGCGATCAAGGGCGCCACCGGCCACACCTCCGGCAGCGCCGCGCTGATGAGCCTGATCGTCGCGATCGAGGCACTGCGCTCGCACACCATTCCGGCGGTGGTCGGGCTGCACACCCCGATTCCCGACGCCGCCGGCCTGGACCTGGTTCGCGACGAACCGGTGCACACCGCCGAACGGCTCGCCCAGATCGACGCCTTCGGCTTCGGCGGGGTCAACGCCGTGACCCTGGTGGAGGTATGACGGTGTCCTACTCGCCCGCCCAGATCGCGATCACCGGCTTCGCGGTGCACGTCCCCGGGCTGTCCGCCGCCGACCTGCCCGGTTCGCCCGCCGAGCCGGCGGCCGGGCCGGCCGAGGCGCACACGGTGCTCGGTCGCAAGGGCCTGCTCGCCAAGGAACCGGCCACCCGGCTGGCGCTGTGCGCGACGCACGAGGCACTGGGCCTGCCGCCGGGCAAGCTCACCGAGCCGGTGCCCGGCGCCGCCCGCACCGCCGTGGTCGTCGCGTCCAACCTGGGCAATGTCGCCACCGTCTGCGATGTGGTCCACACCGTCCGGACCGAGGGCGGTAAGTCGGTCAGCCCGCTGATCGCGCCCAACGCCTCCAGCAACATCATCGCCAGCACCATCGCG
Source organism: Pseudonocardiaceae bacterium (assembly GCA_036384655.1). Classification (GTDB taxonomy): domain Bacteria; phylum Actinomycetota; class Actinomycetes; order Mycobacteriales; family Pseudonocardiaceae; genus DASVLX01. The sequence continues at coordinate 51,381 of DASVLX010000101.1, read as the reverse complement.
ATGCGCTACGCCTTCACCGGCCCGAACCTGCTGGTGTCCAGCGGTGCGACCGCCGGCATCGACGCGATCCGGCTTGGCGCGCTGCTCATCCGCCGTGGCCGCACCCACCGCGCGGTCGTGGTCGGCGTCGAGCCCGACGACGAGATCGCCCGTTCGCTGTGCCCCGGCATCCGGGCCGCCGCCGCGGCGGTGATCCTGGAACCGGCACTCGGTTCGGACGGCCTGCTGCTCGGCCCGCTGAGCTGGTCCCGCCTGCCGCTGGCGTCCACGATGGACATACCAGGGATCGAGGGCAGCACGTACGGCGCGCAGGGCGTGCTGGGTGTCGCGGTGGCGGCGGCCATGTTGACCGGCAGGGGCGACGGCCACACCGCGCACCTGGTGGCGGCCGGCTCCCCCGAGGACGGTTACGCGGCCGTGTCGGTCACGGTCTCGATGGGCACGCCGATGGGGATGCCGATGGGAGCGGGAACCAACTGATGATCACGCAGTGGCGGCGGTTACACGAGGGCGCCGGCGGTCTGGCCGCCTGGGCGATGGGCGAGGGCCCGGTGGTGCTGGCCTCGCATGGCATCGAGGACAACTGGCGGAACTGGACCAGGCTGGCCACCCGGCTGGCCGACCGGTTCCAGATCGTCGCCCTGGATCTGCCCTGGCGGGCCGGCAACGACTACCGCTGGTATGGCGAGGCGGCTCCGTCGACCTGGCTGGCCCGGGCGATCGACATGGTCCGCGAGCCGGTGCACGCGCTGCTCGGCCACTCCTTCGGCGCCGTCGCCACCCTGGAGCTGCTGTCCACCGGACGGCAGCCGGACGGGCTGGAAAGGGCGGTGCTGGTCGCGCCCTTCTACTGCCCGCGCAGCAGCAACAGCCACGGCATCCGGGCCCGGTCCTGGCAGGCCCTGCACAAGACCATCCGCACCGGCCTGAAGCTCGGGCTGGGCGGCCGGCGGGTCAGTCCCGAGGTGCTGGCCATCATGGAACGCCGGCTGTTGGAACGCCTGATGCCCACGGTTTTCCCGGTGTTCTTCGAGTACTTCGTCGGCACCGGCGATCTCGATCTGTCTCATGTGGATGTTCCGACGCTGGTGCTGGCCGGCACCACCGACCCGTCGCTGACCTTCGACCGGGCCGTCGCGCTGGCCGCCGCCATGCCATCCGTGACGCTGCACCGGCACGCCCACTTCACGCACTTCTGTCACCTGGAACAGGCCGGCGATGTCGCCGGTGAGGTATCCGAGTTTCTCCCCACCCGTTCACTGACCAACGGAGCGTACGGGCAATGACATCGATCGTTGACCCCGGCCAGACCGTCCTTCATGGACTGCCCGGCTACGAGGGCGCCAACATTCGCACCTGGATCGGGTTCAAGCACTTCATGTACCTGGTGGAGGCCGCGATCCTGAAGCATTTCCGGGACCGTGGTTTCGGTGCCCGCGACCTGTACCAGCGGCACGGCCTCGGCCTGGAGATAGTCGACTGCTCGGTGCAGCTCCCGCAGGCGCTGGAGGTCGACGACGAGGTGGCGGTCACCATCGAGCCGGCCACCCGGCAGAAGCCCGGCGCGGGCGCCGCGTTCACCGCTCGGATCGAGATCCGCAGGCGCGGCGGCCAGGACTTCGCCGTCGACGGCAGCCCGACGGTCGCGTGCAAGGGCAAGGTGCGGGTCGCGCTGATCACCGAGAAGGACGCGCCCGGCGCCGAGCCGATCCCCGCCGAGCTCGCGCCGTTCGTGCTGCCCGAGGTCGCCGCTCTCGCCGAGACACCTGGCACCGCGCCCGGTGACGCCCTGCCCATCGCGCCCGGTCAGGTGGCCGCCGATGTGCTGACCCCGGCCGGCTCCGGCTCCTACCTGTGGTCCTGGCGGGCACCGTACTTCTACTGCCACTTCTCCGACCGGCTGCAGCACTCCGCGTACGTGCGCGCGATGGAGGAGGTAGTCGACCGGTTCCTGCACGACCGCGGCCTGGCCATCGGCGCGCTGCTCGCGGAGCGCGGCTGGATTCCGGTGGTGTCGCGGGCGCGGGTGCGGCTGCTGGCCGACGTGCACATGGAGGAAACCGTGCACACGGTGTTCACCGTCCAGGACTTCCTGAAGGACATCTCCTACACCGCCAGCTTCGACACCTACGTGCGTCGCGGTGACCAACTCGTGCACACCGCCACCGGCAGCATCATGCACGGCTACGCCATCAGCAAGGGCCCGAACGCCGGCACGGTCGCCGTGCTTGACGAGTCCACGAAGAACAAGTTGTGGGGAGACCGTTCATGACCACGACGGTGACATCGACACCGACGGCACCAGCCAGGAAGAAGCGGGTCAGGCGCAGGCCGCGGCTGTACTTCTCGCTCCGCAGCCCGTTCAGTTGGATGGCCGTCCGGCAGTTGGAGGAACGCATTCCCAACGCCGACGAGCACATCGAGTACATTCCGTTCTTCGAGCCGGACGCCGAATCCGCGAAGGCCCTGGAGGAACTGGGCGGCGTTTTCCACTACGTCCAGATGAGCAAGGCCAAGCACCTCTACATCCTCAACGACACCAAGCGGCTGGCCGCCAAGTTCGGCTATCAGATGAAGTGGCCGGTGGACATCGATCCGTGGTGGGAGCTGCCGCATCTGGCCTGGATCAAGGCCAAGCAGCTCGGCGTGCAGCGGGAGTTCTACCAGGCGGTCACCAGGGCTCGCTGGGAGCGCGGCGAGGACATCTGCGAGGTCGACGTGCTGCGCCCGGTGCTGGAGGACGCCGGACTGCCGGTCGAGCCGCTGCTGACCGCGCCGTCCGACCCGGGCATCCGCGCCGCCGGTGTGCACGCCCTGCTCAACGTCTACAACGACGACGTTTTCGGCGTTCCCTATTTCAAGTGGGGCACCCAGAAGTTCTGGGGCCTGGACCGGCTCGCCGACTTCCTCGCCGTTTTCGAGCCGACCCTGCATGAGAACGACCCGGTCCCACCGACCGCCGACCCGCTCGCCGGCATCCCCACCACCGCACTGGCCGCGGTGGGTTCCTTCGACAAGGACACCGCCGGCGGCTGCGGCTGAACCCGGCCGCACCGTCCACAGTAGATATTTGGGAGATCCCGTTGACCACGGTGACTGAACCGCCGCTTTCCAGAACGGAGCCGGTGGACCCGCGTGACCCGCTGGTCCGGCTCACCGCCCTGCTCGACCACGACTCGCTGATCCCGCTCGCGGAACCGGACCGTTCCGGCACGCTGGCCGTGCGCGGCCGGGTGCACGGCATCGACGTGATCGCCTACTGCACCGACGGCGCGATCATGGGCGGCGCGATGGGCATCGACGGCTGCCAGCGGATCGTGACCGCCATCGACCTCGCCGTGGACGAGGAGCTTCCGGTGATCGGGGTGTGGCATTCCGGCGGCGCGCGACTGGCCGAGGGCGTGGAGGCGCTGCACGGCGTCGGGCTGGTGTTCGCCGCGATGATCAGGGCGTCCGGCAAGGTGCCGCAGGTCTCCGTGGTGGTCGGCCCGGCGGCCGGTGGCGCCGCCTACGGCCCGGCGCTCACCGATGTGGTGATCATGTCGCCGCGCGGCCGGGTGTTCGTCACCGGACCCGACGTGGTCCGATCGGTCACCGGCGAGCAGATCGACCAGGAGGCACTCGGCGGCGCCGAGGCGCACGGCAAGAAGTCCGGCGTGGTGCATGTGGTCGCCACCGACGAGTTCGACGCCTACGCCAGGGCCCGGCGGATCACCGAGCTGCTGTCCGACGGCGGTCCGGTCGACCCGGATCTGCTCGACCTGGACTCGATCGAGCCGGCACCCGACCCGGCGGCGCATCTGCCGAAGCTCGCCCGGCGCGCCTACGACGTCAAGCCGGTGCTGCGGGCGCTGATCGACCACGACCCCAGCGGCCGGCCGGTGTTCGAGGAACTGCAGGCCAAGTGGGCGCCGAACGTGGTGATCGGCCTCGGCCGGCTCGGCGGCCGCGCGATCGGCGTGATCGCCAACAACCCGCTGCGCAAGGGCGGCTGCCTCGACTCGCTGTCCGCCGAGAAGGCCGCCCGGTTCGTTCGGATGTGTGACAGCTTCGGCCTGCCGCTGCTGGTCGTCGTGGACGTGCCCGGCTATCTTCCCGGCGTCGGCCAGGAATGGGACGGTGTGGTCCGCCGGGGCGCGAAGCTGCTGCACGCCTTCGGGGAGGCCGTGGTGCCCCGCGTCACACTGGTCACCCGCAAGTCCTACGGCGGCGCGTTCATCGCGATGAACTCCCGCGCGCTCGGCGCGACCACGGTGTTCGCCTGGCCGAACGCCCAGGTCGCGGTGATGGGCGCCAAGGCGGCCGTCGGCATCCTGCACCGCAAGCGGCTCGCCGCGACCCCAGAGCACGAGCGCGACCAGTTGCATGAGCAGTTGGCCGAGGAACACGAGCGCATCGCGGGCGGTGTCGGCCGGGCGATCGGCATCGGCGTCGTCGACGAGGTCATCGCGCCCGCGGACACCCGCCGCCGGCTGTTGGAGGCGTTCGCCGCCACACCGGCGCGCCGAGGCCGGCACAACAACATCCCGCTCTGATCGGAGGCCCGGTGAGCACCCTGCTCGACGACCTGCTGCCCAGCTATGACCTGCGCGAATACCACGAGACCCGGATCGCGGCACCGCCCGCGCGGGTCTGGCGGGCCGTGGACGACATGCGCATCCGCGACCTGCCGCTGACCGTCGGCCTGGCCCGGCTGCGCGGTGGCCCGGGCGCCTGGTTCGACCCGGACTGGGCCAAGCGGCAGGACGCCAGCCTGGACGCGCGCGCCCTGGACAACGTGGCTCCGCGCACTCTCGTCGCCGACGAGCCGCGCGAGATGCTGCTCGGCGACATCGCCCGCTACACCATGACCACCCCGGTCCGGCCGGACACCATCGAGCGCGGCGACCGGGACGCCTTCGCCGCGTTCGACGAGGCTGGCTGGACGAAGGTGGCCATGAACTTCCTGTTCACGGAGACCGGCGACGGCACGACACTGCTGTCCACCGAAACCCGGGTGCTGGCAACGGATCCGGCCACCCGGCGGTCGTTCCGGTTGTACTGGCTGGCCGTGCGCGTGGGCAGTGGCCTGGTACGCCGTGACATTCTCAACGCGGCCCGCGCCGCCGCCACGAAGACGAAGGCGGGACAATGAGTACCGTGAGCAGCCAGCCGACCACAGGGTCGAATACTGCCGTGCCCGCCACCTCCGTCCGCCGTCGCACCTGGGCCGCGTACACCGCCGCCTGGCTCGCCGGCATCTTCGCCGCCATCAGCGTCTACTGGGCGTTGGGCGGCATGATCGGCATCAACACGGTCGGCGGCGACATCGCCGCGATGGCCAAGTCCGGCACCGTCACCGCGTTCCTGATGGCCTGGGGCGCGGCGGTCATGAAGGCCGCCGGCGTGGTGTTCGCACTGGCCCTGGTGCAACGCTGGGGCCGGGTGTTTCCCCGCTGGCTGATGCTCGGCGCGGGCTGGCTGGCCGCCGTCGTGCTCACCGCCTACGGCGTCATCAACGTGGCCCTGGAGTTCGTGGTCACCGTCGGCATCATGGCGGTGCCGAACGGCGCCGACCTGTACGCGCTGCACTGGCACCTATGGCTGTGGGACCCGCTGTTCGCCGTCTGGGGCATCCTGCTGGCCATCGCACTCGTGCATTACCGGACCAATCCCCAGCGTTAGCCCGGCTGACCGATTTGTGGTTGATGTCGCTGTACGAGCCTTCGCAGCGTTGCGAAGGCGTACCGTCCGCCCGACTCCGATCACGGAGAGACGTCGGGTTCTGCGAAAGGCGGGCGAGAACAGCGTGAGACAGATTGCGCTCTCAATCAAAATGGCGGCTCTGATTCCGGCCGTTGCCGCAATGGGGACCGTGCTGGCCGCATGCGGTGGCGGCGACACGAGTCAGCCGGCGTCGACCACGACATCGACGACCGCCGGCATGATGAGCGACATGCCCGGCATGACGAGCAGCAGCATGGCCGGCATGGGCGGCAACGACATGTGGTTCATGTCGGTCAAGTCCTGCGATCTGCTGTCCACCTCGGATGCCGCGGCGGCCGGGTTCAAGAGCGCCGGCACGCCGATCGCCAACACCATGACCACCAACAGCTGCGGCTGGTCGCAGAGCCAGCTCGCTGACCTGCGGATCGTGCTGGAATCCTCGACCTACGATTCGATCGCCGCCGAACCGAACGGCCCTCTTCAGGACGTCACCATCGCCGGCCGCCCGGGCAAGCTGACCGAGGACCCGACCGGAACCTGCGATGTCTCGGTCAAGGCGAGCAGCGGTTCTCGCGCGGTGGTCACGGTCAAGGGCGCGGCCTCCGGCGACAAGGAGTGCACCATCGCCAAGCAGATCGCGCAGGACATCGCGCCCAAGCTGCCCAGCCTTTAGGGCCGGGGGTCCGCAGACATTCCGGTCGCGGCGCGGTACCGTCCCGCCTGGCTCTATGAAGCCAAGGTATCGGAATTGTTTCGGAAAGCTGGCGAGGATTCAGTGAGTGAGGTTGCTCTCTCAATGAAAATGGCGACGAAACTGCTGGTGCTGACCGCGGCGGTGACCGCCGCGGGCGGCATGCTGGCCGCGTGCAGCGGCAGCAGCACGTCGTCCGGTGCGTCGACCGGCGGGGCGAGTGCCTCGTCGGGCGACGCGTGGTACGCGTCGGTCAAGACCTGTGACCTGCTGAACCAGAGTCAGCTCAAGTCACTCGGCTTCTCCAGCAGCGGCGCGGAGGGTGAGAATGACGCGAACGAGAACGGCTGCACCTGGGATGAAAACGGTTGGAGCAACCTCGGCATCATGCTGAGCTCGAAGAGCTTCGACTCGCTCGATGGTCAGGGCAGCCAGGTCACGGATGTCACGATCGCCGGCCGCCCTGGCAAGATCGCGCAGGGCACCATGGGTAGCTGCGAGCTCACGATGAAGGCGACCGACGGATCGCAGGCCCGCATCATCGTCGCCTACATGGACAATATGCAGGGCGGGAACATGTCCGGCATGAGCGCCATGTCCATGGACGACAGCTCGGCCAAGGCGTGCAGCGTCGCGAAGCAGGCGGCGCAGAACATCGCGCCGAAGCTGCCGAGCCTGTAGAGGTACGGCCCCGGGCCGACGCACACCCTGGGTCGCCTCGCGGTAGCGTCCCGCCTGGCCGCGCGAAGCGGCGCTGTCGGGTTGGCACGAAAGGCTGGCGAGGACTGGGTGAGCAAGGTCGAGCTCTCGGGGAAGCTGATGGTGTTGGTAGCGGCTGTCGCCGCCACTGGCAGCGTGCTGGTTGCGTGCTCCGGCGCCAGCACGCCGTCCGGGACGTCGACGGCCACAAGCGCATCACCGGCCGACACGTCCTGGTACACGTCGATCAAGTCCTGTGATCTGCTGGACCAGAGTCAGCTCAAGCCACTGGGCTACACCGTCCAAGGTTATGTGACGGCGAATGACTCGACGGAGAACAGTTGCGAATGGGATCAGGGTGCGTACAGCACACTGGGTATAGAGCTGAGCGCGAAGACCTTTGATTCCCTGAAGCCGTCGGGTGGCCCGGTCACGGATATCACGATCGCCGGCCGCCCCGGCAAGATCTCGCCCGGCACTCAGGGCACCTGTGATCTCGCGATCAAGGCGACCAGCGGGTCACGCGCCCGCATCATCGTCGCGCTCGCCGTCGGCAACGGCGATCAGGCCTGCGAGGTCGCGAAGCAGGCCGCGACGGACATCGCCCCGAAGCTGCCGGCCCTGAAGTAACTCGATCGGGTGTGGCGCTTGACGTGGAAAGTCGAGCGGGTCCAATAAGTCCGGGTTTTACTCACACCGTCCGTCGTTGTCGTTCTTTGCGAAACGCGCCCTCTGAGGGCTCGTGCCACGGTAGTGTTCTTCACGGCTCCACCGGTTGTGACCGGCCCGCAACCTTGCGCTGGCTGGTCACGGCGGGTCGGGTCACCACCATCCACGACACGGTGGCACACGACGGAGGCACCACCATGAGCGACCCGTTGAGCAACCCGGCATCGCAGATAGCCCTGGGGGGCGCGGCCATCGGCAAGGCCGCTGACTGGCTGGCGAGTCAGTTCACGGGGTCATCCGACTCGTCGCAGCCCGCCCAGGCTGCCGCCACCGGCCCGATCAAGCCCGAGGACGCCGCTACTTTCGCCCAGAAGGTGCAGAAGCAGTCGGCAGACGCCCAGGCACTCAAGGATGCTGCCAACAACGGCAAGTTCAGCATCCACCCTGATGCCGCCGACGCGATGATCAAAGCGTTCCAATACGCCCAAGATCAATGGGCGAAGAACAGGGGCGTTGCAGTCAGGCTTGCTGACAAATACATGTTGGGATCAACGCCGGGGGCGAAGGTTATCTCGACTTGGAATCAGCAGATCGGCCAGCAACTAGTGACCGCGTTTGATCAGCTCAAAGGTGTTTATCAGGATCAGATCGATGCCTATACCAAGGCGAAGCAAAACTATGAGGCCGTCGAGCAACAGCAGAAGGATTCCTTTAGTGGAAGGTCGTGAAAAGCGGGTGAGCAAGATTGCCCTCTCGTGGAGGCTGGCAGTGCTGGTTCCGGCGCTTGCCACTGCGGGTGCCGTGTTGGCCGCATGCGGCTCCGGCAACAACGCTCTGCCCGGCACAACATCGACCTCGACAAGTACCTCCGCGAGCAACACGGCCGGTGACACATGGTTCACATCAGTTAAGTCGTGTGAATTTCTTGACCAATCTCATGCTGCGGCTCTCGGATTTAAGAGTAGCGGCTCAGTGATCCACGAAGATTCATCCGAGAATAGTTGCGACTGGAACCAGGCTCAGTTTGGAGATCTGCAGGTCGTGCTAGAACCGCTGCTCTATTCTAAACTGAATGGGCTGGGGAATCCCGTCAATGACGTGACGATTGCCGACCGTCCTGGCAAGATTGTGCTGGACCCCGTAGGAGGTTGTGACCTCGCGATTGAGGCAACCAGCGGGTCGCGGGCTCACATTATCGTCTCGTTGCTCTCAGGTGGGGGCGACGCAGCTTGCTCTATTGCCAAGCAGGCGGCGCAGGATATCGCGCCGAAGTTGCCAAGTCTGTCGAGCTGAACTGGGAGGATCAAGGTCATGTCATCGGGTGATGCTGCGGACGCACAGGCGCAGCTAACGCAGGCTCAGACGAATGTGGCCATGCAGCCCGGGCCGGGCTTGCCGAACACACTCTTCGACGGCTACAGCCAGGATGAGCTGTACAACATGTTCCAGGAGGAAGCAAGTCCTGGCGCGGTACAGAATCAGTCAGATGACTTCAAGACCGTGAGTGCCGCTCTGTCCGATATCGGCGACCAGATCGTGACGGCCATGCAGACCGCCCAACAGAACTGGACGGGCACGGCGGCGGACAGCGCGATGGAGTCGGCCAAGGGGATCGTCGCGTGGCATGGGACATTGGCTGGCGGGTCGAATGCGGCGTCACTACAGGTCCAGACGCAGAGTGATGCGTTGTCGACGGCGCGCGCCGAGGTGCCGCAGCCGGTGCAGGAGCCGAGTTTCTGGGGCGCGGTCGGTCAGGCGTTCACCCAGGGACCCAAGGCCGCCTATGACAACTATGAGAACCAGAAGCAGGCGGCGTCCGACGCCAAGGCCGCTCAGGTTCAGGTGGCTCAGCAGTACGACAGCACGCTGGACGCGACCTCGCCGATGCCGCAGTTCGATCAGAACGCAACGTCGACGGGCGACGGCTCGGGATCTTCGGGTGGCGGTTCCACCGGTGGCGGTGGCTCGGCCGGCGGTGTCGGTGGTGTCGGATCCGGCGGTGGTGGCTACTCCGGAGGCGGTAGTGCCGGTGGCAGTGCCGGCGGCAGCTATTCCGTGGGAAGCGGCGCGGGCGGCGGTGGCTATGCCGTCCCGGCCGGCGCCGGCGCTGCGGGATCGGGTTCGTCTTCCAGCGTTGGCTCCGGCCCGGTTTCGGGCGTGTCGACCGGTGGCACGAGCACGGCCGGCTCTGGCGGGTCCGGCGGTGCCGGTGGCGGTTATGGCGTCGGTGAACCGGGCGGTTGGTCGAGCGGTTCGCAGAACAGCCAGGACGCGGCCGCCGCGGCCGGCATGATGCCGCCGATGGCGGTGGGTGGCGGTGGTTTCGCCGGTGGTGAGGACACCTATTCCGCCGGCCGTGGTTATGGCGGCTCCGCGAGTGGTTCGTATGGCGGCTCGGCCGGTGGTTCGGCAGGCTCCGTCGGCAGTGCCGCCGGCTCGGGTTCGGGTGCCGGAGCGCGCAGTGGCGCCACACCGGGTGCCGCCGCCGCGGAGCGGTCGGCGATGCAGATGGGTGCGGCCGAGGCGAAGGCGGGCAGCGGTGCGGGCATGGCCGGTGGCCCGATGGGCGCGCGCGGCAATGACGACGAGGACGAGGAACACTTCACCAAGTTCATGGAGAAGAACGACAACGACGGCTTCTTCAGCGTGGACACTCCGACGGTTCCACCGGTGATCGGCTGATGCCAGGAACGTTCGAACTTCCGGTCGCCGCGCTGGACGTGCTCGGCCGCCAGATGGGGTTGAACCTGCGGTTGATCCCGCTGGAGATCCCCTCCGTGGCCAAGACGGTGGAGGAGCTGCGGGCGATCGGCGCGACGGTATGGCGGAACCTGCACCAGCAGGGTCTGGCCCGCAACGGCCGGCTTGATCCGGATGTCGAGACCGCGCTGGTGACCCTGGCGAACCCCCAGGTCGCGCTGACCCTGCTGCTGGGCGCCAACGGCGGCAGGAGTGCCACGGTCGGCCGGGCCGGTGGCACACCGCGAGCGGCGGTGTTGGCCCTGCAACTGGGCGAGGTGGTGCGGTTCCAGTTGGCGCCGCCCAACCAGTTGCTGGCCATGCTGATGTCGGTGATTCCCGACAGCCAGCCGCTGCCACGGCTTCGCTACCTGACGATTCCGCGCGACAGGCCCCAGCCGGCGCCCTCGCGCGGTGACGACGAGGGCTACGGCGGTTCGGTCATGATCCGGCCACCGGCCAGCACGGTGGCCAACCGCGACAAGGCGGTCGTGCAGCGCATCCTCGGGCTGCCGAAACAGCGGGTGGGTGCCGTCAAGGTGATCGGTCGCGGTGGCGAACTGGTGGCCTGGACCGACACCTCGGATGGCCGGTTCATCGAGCTGACCTTGCGCCAGCGTGACGGAGCCGTCTTCGACGTGTACGCACCGGGTGACAACCGCGAACTCGGAAACCAGATCGCCAGGGCGATCTCGGTGGTCACCAGATAGTCAGGATCGAATCAGGCCACGCTGCTGAGAAACCGCGTCCAGCAGCCTGCCGGGAGGGCAAGGACGGGGCCGGTCGGGTTCTTGGAGTCGCGCACTCCAACACCCGCCGGCCCCATCCCTACCTCAACACAAGCGTTCTGAGGGTGGCTGTAGCTCGACTTCCGCCAGGCGACCTCAACACACTGATTGCCGTTTGGATGGCTGTAGCTGGACTTCCGCCATGCTCCAAAACTCGCCGTACCGGTCTGGGTCGTCATCGCTCCGCTTCCGATGGTGTGCAGTGCCAACGGTTGTGCTCACAGCGAAGCGGCGAGATCCAACAGGAAGCGCCGGGTCTGCTCCGGCCCCAAGGCCGCCGCTTGCTGCTGCTCCCACAGTGTCAAGTACGCGGCTGCCTTGTCGGGATCGCACACGTACTCGCCACCGTCGTAGTGCTCACGGTAGACCACATTGATCGAGATGTCCCTGTCATAGCCGAGAATCGTGTACTCGTGGCCTTCACCCATGTAGTAGCCCACGCCAAAAGGGACGACTTGCAGTTCGATGTTGGGCTGGTCGATGGCTTCGATCAGTCGATAGACCTGGGCTCGCATGATGGCCGAGTCACCGACCGGTCGGCGCAGGGCGGCCTCATCGAGGATGAACCAGAACTTCTGCCCGGGGCTATCCAGCACCCGCTGCCGAGCGAGCCGGTCCCTGGTGTCCGCGTCGATTTCGTCCGGATGCGGAGATGGGCGCCAGGTCCGGAACGCGGTCCGCATGTAGTCCTTGGTCTGCAACAGACCTGGGACGACCATGGCCTGATACGACCATAGCCGTTGACAGGTCGGCTCCATGTCGACCAGCAACCTCAGATGGTCGCGGAACCGCATGCTGAACGAGCCCTTTTTGGCCCTGTGGTTGGCTTCCTCGGCGAGATCGCTAATGTAGGCGCGGTCAGTGTCCGTGACGTCGTAGGCGTCCAGCAAGGCTCCCAGTTCCAACGGCTTGACGCCGCTGGTGCCGGTCTCGATGAAGCCGATCTTCTGAGACTTGCACCCCAGCACCCCGGCCGAGTCCTCCTGGGTCATGCTGGCCTGCCTGCGCTGCCGGGCGAGCTCGTGGCCGAGCACGATCTTCATCACCGACGGAGGCAACTGCTGCCGCTGTCGCTGGAGAGTCTGATCAGTCATGCGGGACAGCTTATAGTACTTTCAGTGGGCGATTGGTTCACTCGATCGTGGGATGTTCACAAAGTATGGCCACCGTTACGCTGACGCAAGTCGGCCGGTGGGGAGTGCAGACCCGCCGGCCGGCGCTCATCCCACTTCTTCGAGGCCCCTGGGGAGCCAAGCCATGTACTACAGCTCCAGCGCCGTGCACATCGACACCTACATCGACCTGCAGGACGACTGCCCGATCCACGTCGTGACCAACTCCGAGGGTGCCGAGATCACCGTCGGCGGCCGGCGCGACAACACCTTCGGCCTGCAGGCCACGCCGGCGGCGTTGGACTCCCTGATCACCGCCCTGCTCGGGGCACGCGACCAGGTCCGCGAGGCGCGGCTTGAGCAGGAGATGAAGCTCGAACGGGAGCGGAACCCCGAGCCCGAGCCCGAACCGGTTGACTAGGCCGTCTTCGGCTTGACCGGCAGTGGGCCGGTCAACTGGTCCAGCGCGAACCGCTGGAAGACCAGCTCGCGCTGTCCGTAGTAGACGATCGCGTAGTCGCCGTCGGGCATCTCGGTCAGCACCGAGTAGCTCGACGGCCCACCGGTGATCGGCAGCGAATACCGCCAGGTCTTCCCGTTGTCGGTGGACAGCCGGACGGTCAGCCGGGCGCGCAGCCGCTGGCTGTCCGGATTGGACTCCAACAGCCAGGTCGGATGGTTCTCGACCCGGATCAGGTCACCGTTGACCACCGGGTCGGGGATCGCGGTCTGCGCGGCCGGCGTGCTCCATCGGCAGGTGATGCAGGTGGTGTGGCTGAACTTCCGGTAGCCCGGCGAGTTCGGCCGCGCGTCGTCCAGCAGCGTGCCGTCGCTCAGCTCTACGATCTTGCTCTCCGACAGGTGCTCACCGATCTCCTGGGACATGTGCCAGGTCCGGCCGTGATCGGTGGAGTACGCGACGGCCGCCCGCTCGATCCCGCCGATGAAATAGCTGTACGGCTGCAGCAGCGTGCCGTTGGTGGTCTGGAAACCGTGCCCGGAGCTGGCGAAGATGCCGGTCATGTTGGGCCGCTTCAACTGCCCGATCAGGTCGACCGGCGTGGACCAGGTGGCGCCGTCATCGTCGCTGTACCGGACCATCGGATGCACGGTCGTGACCGACGCCGGCGAGGTTGACGTGGTCGAGGTGAAGATCCCGACGCCCGGCGGCGCCCAGTCGTAGAACAGCCACAGCCGGCCGGTGATGTGGTCGGGCAGCAGGCTCGGGTCGCCGACCCCACCGGCGGTGTTCGGGGTGTTTCCGCCGGTGTGCCGGACGATCACGGTCTGCGGTGTCCAGCTGATGCCGTTGTCGGGCGACCGGCGCGTCACGATGTCGATGTTGTTGGGCAGGTCGCGCGGGTTGCCGTGCCGGTCGTCATAGGCGACCACGATGGTGCCGTCGCGGGTGGTGGCCACTGCCGGAACCGGGTAGCTGTCCTTGGCGCTACTCTCCGCGAGCGTGACCGCGGTGAGCGGGGCGCGCGCCGGGACGGTCGTGACCGCCGCCGGTTTGGGGGCGGCCGTCGTCTCCGGCGCCGCGCAGCCGCCGAGCGCACAGGTGGCGAAAACAATGCTGACGGCGAGCACGCAGGCGGTCAGGGCGAGGCGGTGACTCGGGCGCGGACTCACGGGCCAAGATGATATTGAACGCCGATGGACGGCCGACATCGCCCGGCTGACTGGTTACTATCGGTTCAATGACACGCCACGACGTGGGGAAACGGGATGGCGAGCGAGGATGAAGCGGACCTGAAGCGCCTCCGGCAGGCGGTGGCGGGCCTGGGCAAGGATGCGAGGCTGACCGAGGTTGTTGACCTCGTGACCGCTCAGGTCGCTCGATGGCACCGTCGCGAGCAGTGGCTACACGCCGCACACGACATCAACGAAACGCTACTCACCGGTACGAACCCGCTCGGTACTCTGCGGCTGGTCGCGCTGCGTGCTCGGGAGCTCACCCATGCGCCGGTCGCCGCCATCGCGTTGCCGGACCCGGAACGGCCGGGGAACCTGTCGTTCGACGTCATCGAGGGCACCGGGCCGGTGTCGCCGAAGCTGCTCGGCGTGTCTCGGCCGATCGACGGAACCGGCTCCGGGAAGGTGTTCCGCACCGGCCGCGCGGAGATCTTCAGCGACTACGGCCGGCACATCGCGGAGATCTGGGACCACGCGGAACGCGAGATGCCACCCGGTGTGCTCGGCCTGGATTCGATGCTGGCCGTGCCGCTGGCGTTCGGCGGCGAGATCCAGGGCGTGCTGATCATCGCCCGGTTGATCGGGGACGAGCCGTTCGGCGACGTGGAGATGAACCTGGCCGAGTCGTTCGCCACCAAGGCGACCCTGGCGCTGGAGATCGGTCGGTCGGAGGAGGACCGGCGGCGGCTGGCCGTGCTGCGCGACCGCGACCGAATCGCCCGTGACCTGCACGATGTCGTCGTGCAGCGGCTGTTCGCGATCGGCATCGGCCTGCAGGGGATGGGCAAGGGGGTGTCCAGCGGCAGCCTCGCCGGGATGGACCTGGAGAACCAGATCGCCGAGCTGGGCGTCGAGGTGGACCGGACCATTCGAGACATCCGGTGCACCATCTTCGAGCTGCAGGAGGCCGACGAGAATCCGGACGGGCTACGCGCCGAACTGGCCGGCACGGCCGAGGCGCAGTCCGCCGCGCTGGGGTTCAGGCCGCGCGTCGAGTTCGACGGGCCGATCGACTCACTGGTGCCCGACCCGGTGCGGCCGGACCTGCTGGCCAGCCTGCGGGAGGCACTGTCCAACGTGGCCCGGCACGCGATCGCGACCTCGGCTTCGGTGTCGGTCACGGTGGACCGGTCCGGCACGCTGCTGACCCTGGTCGTCACCGACGACGGCATTGGCCTGCCGGAAACCGTGCGGCGGCGCAGCGGGCTGGCCAACCTGGACGCCCGCGCCCGGCGCTGGGGTGGAGAATTCCGGCTTGAGCGCCCGGACGGCGGTGGCACCCGGCTGCGGTGGTCGGTGCCCCTTTCTGGTGAGTCGCTCGCCGGAGAATCGCCTGCCGAGGGGACTGCCTAATGCCGATTTCCGTGTTCCTGGTCGACGACCACGAGGTCGTCAGGCGCGGGTTGCGCACCCTGTTGAACGCGGAACCGGACATCACGGTGGTGGGGGAGGCCGGCACGGCGTCGGAGGCGCTGGTCGCGATCCCCAGGGCACGGCCGGACGTCGCCGTGCTGGACATCCGGCTGCCCGACGGCGAGGGCGTCATGGTCTGCCGGGAGATCCGGTCCCAGCTGGACCCGCCGCCCGCCTGCCTGATGTTGACGTCCTATTCGGACGATCGTGCTCTGTTTGGTGCGATCATGGCCGGCGCCAACGGATACATCCTCAAGCAGGTGACCGGCACGAACCTGGTGTCGGCCGTGCGGACGATCGCCGCCGGGGAATCACTGCTGGACGCCCGGATCACGTCGATCGTACTGAACCGGCTGCGCGGCAACGCGCAGAGCGTCGACTCCCGCTATGAGCAACTGTCCGAGCGGGAGAAGAAGGTGCTGGACCTGATCGGTGAGGGACTGACGAACCGGCAGATCGCCAGCACACTGTTTCTCGCCGAGAAGACCGTGAAGAACTACGTGTCCGCGCTGCTGCACAAGCTCGACCTGGAGCGCCGCACCGAGGCCGCCGTGTATGCGGCCCGTATGCGTCGGCACGACCCCGGCCTGCGGTGACGCGTTTCTTTTTGGGCCGGTTCTTGTCGGCGTTTCAGATGGTGGCGTGGATGCGGCCGGTCAGCTCGGACAGCCGGGCGCCGTTGCCACCCCAGTGCAGTGCGATGATCTCGCCGGCGATCGCCACCGCGATCTCCTCCGGCGTGCGGGCGCCGATGTCCAGTCCGATCGGCGCGCTGATCCTTTCCAGGTCGCCCTCGTTCACGCCGGCCTCGCGCAGTTTCTCCAGCCGTTCGCCGTGCGTCTGCCGGGATCCGAGCACGCCGACATAGGCGACATTCATATGCAGGGCGACCTGCAACAGTGGCACGTCGAACTTCGCGTCATGGGTCAGCACGATCACCGCGGTGCGCTCATCGATCCGGCCCGCCCGCGCCTCGGCGGCCAGATATCGGTTCGGCCAGTCCACGACGACCTCGTCGGCGTCGGGGAATCGCTCGGGTGTGGCGAACACCGAGCGCGCGTCGCACACCGTCACCCGGTAGCCGAGGAACTTGCCGATCCGGGCCGTCGCGCCCACGAGATCGATCCCGCCGAACACGAGCATCCTCGGTGCCGGCTGGAAGGAATTGACGAAAATGGACAGGCCCTCGCCGCGCCGCTCGCCGTTCGGGCCGTAGTGCAACACTCCGGTCTGGCCGGCGGCCAGCAGCCCGCGCGCGTCATTCACCACCGCGTCGTCCACCCGGGCCGTGCCGAGCCCGCCGCGTGTCCGGTGCGGCCAGATCAGCATCCGTCGGCCGATCCAGGTCTCGTCGGGGTGCGCGACCACGGTCGCCACCGCGACCGGCTTCTCGTCGGCGACCGACGCGGCCAGCTCGTCCAGCTCGGGGAACGTCTCGCGGTCGACCTTCTCGACGTAGATATCGAGGATTCCGCCGCAGGTCAGGCCCACCGCGAAGGCATCATCATCGGACACGCCGTACCGTTCCAGCACCGGCTGGCCGTCCGCGATCACCTGCTGCGCCAGCTCGTAGACCGCGCCCTCGACGCAGCCGCCCGACACGCTGCCGGTCGCCGCGCCATCCTCGCTGACCAGCATGGCCGCGCCCGGCGCGCGCGGCGCGGACTTGAAGGTGGCCACCACGGTGCCCAGGCCGACGTGCTCGCCGGCCCGCCAGCGTCGGAGCAGTTCATCCAGCACGTCACGCATATCGCGAGGATACGGGTTTCCGGCGCCCCTGGCGGTGGTGAACAAACGTTCACTGAACGGTAGCCTGTCGGCGTGGCGCTGGAGATTCTCTCGGAGACCGTAACCTTTGATCGGAACGGCGTTCGGCTGGTGGGCGACCGGTGGACGCGCGGTGGCGGCTTGGCCGCCGGGGGACGGGGCACCGTCCTGCTGCTGCACGGCGGTGGCCAGCGACGACATTCCTGGCGCCACACCGGCGAGCGGCTGGCCGGCCAGGGCTGGACCGCGTTTGCCTTCGACGCGCGCGGGCATGGCGACAGCGACTGGGCTCCCGACGGGGACTACTCGCTCGACGCTCTCGTTAACGATCTGGCCTCCGTCATCGCCTCCATCGGCGAGCCGTGTGTGCTGGTCGGGGCCTCGATGGGCGGGCTGACGGCGTTGATCGGTGAGGGGGAGCGCGGCGACCTGGCGCGAGCTCTCGTGCTGGTGGATGTCGCGCCCAGGCTGGAACCGGCCGGGGTCAAGCGGATCACGCAGTTCATGCTCGGCCGGCCCGAGGGGTTCGCATCATTGGATGAGGCCGCCGATGTGGTCAGCGCGTACAACCCGCACCGGCGACGGCCGCGTGATCCGTCCGGGCTGCGGAAGAATCTGCGGCAAGGTCAGGATGGCCGCTGGTACTGGCACTGGGACCCGGCCATGCTCGGCAACGCCAACCGCGCGACCCGCATCGAAACCCACCAACGTTCGGTGGCGGCTGCCGCCCGGATCGGGGTCCCGACGCTGCTCGTGCGCGGTGCGGAGTCCGACATGGTCAGCGACGACAGCGTGGCCGAGTTGATGGGTTTGATCCCGGGCGCCCGGCATGTCGACGTCCCCGCGACTGGCCACATGGTCGCCGGCGACGACAACGACGTCTTTACGACGCATCTGGACGACTTCTTGGACGGCGTCATCCCAGCGGTGTAATCGCGTCTGCGCGCAATAGAAGAACGGCCGTCGAGCCTGAGTTCTCAGGCTCGACGGCCGTATTGGTTTTTCGACCTCCAGAATCATTGAAGCGTTCCAGCAGTTTCTCCTGAAGATGCCTCAATGGAGTCTGGTGGTTAAGACCGGAAGCACGACGACCGCGACCGCATCGCAGCCCCAGACGGGCAGGCCTCAATGGAGTCCGGTCGTTAAGACCGGAAGCACAAGCCGGCGACGGGTTGACGCCGACGAAGTTCGGGAAGCCTCAATGGAGTCCGGTCGTTAAGACCGGAAGCACATCCTAGCAAGGAGGAACCTTGAAGCTGAACCTGAACCCGCCTCAATGGAGTCCGGTCGTTAAGACCGGAAGCACATCCGATGCGAACGTGTCCCACTGGGACAACATGGCCTCAATGGAGTCCGGTCGTTAAGACCGGAAGCACATCAAGAACTTGGGCGGCCACTGGCTCCCCAAGTCGCCTCAATGGAGTCCGGTCGTTAAGACCGGAAGCACCAGACCTCCCTATCCGTTGTCGGCGTTGGCTGGCACGCCTCAATGGAGTCCGGTCGTTAAGACCGGAAGCACTCGTCTTGCAGGGCAGGTTCGGGAACGCGGTGACCAGCATGGCCTCAATGGAGTCCGGTCGTTAAGACCGGAAGCACTTGCGCCCACCTGCTCGACCAGGTGCGCGACCGCCTGCCTCAATGGAGTCCGGTCGTTAAGACCGGAAGCACATCACGAAACGATGGTATTGTATGCGGTCAATTACTTGCCTCAATGGAGTCCGGTCGTTAAGACCGGAAGCACGGCTCGCCAAATTTGGTGCCCGTGACCTGGGACGATACAGCGGTCTGCGAGTGGTGGCAACCTGCTACCAACATCACGCGCCATGTTTGTCCGGTTCATCCTCACCGCACCACCTCTGACCTGCATGCGAGCAACCCCCGGGGTTTGGCTCACCGATTCGGTGCTCGCAGAGATCAACACGTCTTCCGGCAGCGACAGATCACGATATATCGAACACCAGTTCGACATTTGGTGGTATGATGAGGTCATGAGCGACATGGGGGATCGGCGGGATGGGGAGCTGGACGGTGGTGAGCCGTGGCAGTGTGGTGATGCCGATTTGATGGCAGTAGTACTTGCGGATGAGCGGGAGATTCGGCGTCGTCAGGCTCGGCAGGCTCGGTTTGTCGCGGAGATGGTGGCTCGGGGTGTGGCTTCCGATCGGGGTTATCGGGATACCGAGTCCCTGTTGGGTGATGCGTTGGTGATTACTCGGCCGGAGGCTCGGCGGCTGGTGGCGCACGCGGCATCGTTGGCCCATCTGCCGGTGGTGGCGTCGGTGGCGGCCGAGGGCAAGGTTGCCCGGGAGCAGGTGGCCGCGGTCGCGTCGGTGGTTGAGGCGATGCCGGCCTGGGCCACGCCGCAGGATCAGGCGGTGGTGGAGAAGACCCTGGCCGAGCTGGCGCCGACGCATGACGCGCGGAGTTTGCGGAAGTGGGGCCGGGAACTGCTGGCACGGTTGGATCAGGACGGCCCCGAACCACACGAGCCGGAGCCGATGGTCGAACCCCACAACGAGGCCCACATCATGGTGAAACCCTCCGGTCGGGTCCGGCTGGTCGCGGAGTTGGACCCGGAACCGGGTGCCCTGTTGACCACCATGGTTTCCTCGCTGACCACCCCCAACACCCAGGACGGCCAGCCCGATCCGCGGACTCACGCCGAACGCGCCGGGGATGCGCTGGCGGACATCCTCTACCGGGTCGCGGATGCGGGAAGCCTGCCGGAGGACGGTGGGCAGAAGCCGCACGTCACCCTGACCGTCTCGCTGGAAACCCTCCAGACCGGGATCGGTACGGCGACTCTGCAGACGGCCACCGCGGACGGGACCATGACACTCTCGGCGGCCGAGGCACGGCGGATCGCCTGTGACGCCGAAATCATCCCCATGGTGTTGGGGTCCCGCGGCGAGCCGCTGGATGTGGGTCGGGCCAGCCGCACCGTCCCCACCGCCATGCGCAAGGCCGTCATCGCCCGCGACCACGGCTGCTGCGTCTTCCCCAACTGTGATCGCCCCGCCCAATGGGGCGACATCCACCACATCCACCCCTGGCTGGACCAAGGCGAAACCAAAATCGACAACCTCGCCACCCTGTGTCGCCGCCACCATGTGCTCATCCACCACTCCGACTGGCACATGACCATGAACGACGGCATCCCCACCTTCATCCCGCCACCATTCATCGACCCCGAGCAGAAACCCCGCACCAACCGGGGCACCTGACCGCGCCCGGCGGCAACGTCGCTCACGCGAGGTTGAGCCCTGCCCGCGTCGCAATACTTGCGGGGCCACCGGAGGGATTCCGCCGGTCGTCCCGGCGGCGCTATGCGCTAGGTTCGTCGTAGCGGTCGGGATTGTGGACCCCTTCGAGCGACGCGATGTATTCCCAAGCCGCCTGTCGTCCTTTTTGCGGGTTGTCGTTGTCCTTGGACATGTACTCGGCTCGAATCCTTTCTCGGTACTCGGCGTCAGATTCTCCCGGCTGCGGTTGGGGTTCGTCTTCCTGCTTCATATGGCACCTCCAACATCTTGGTGGAGCAGATTTGTTCCTGTCTTCGCTGGTCGTCTACGGTGGGCAGCCGACCGGCGTTCATCGGCCTTGGGGAGGGTGTAGTGGCCACGACGATCGTCAACGCGCGGGTCTTCGACGGCGAGAACCTGCGGCTGTGGACCTCGGTGCGGTTCGAGGGCGGCGTCATCACCGACTGCGCCGAGCGGTCGGCGGCCATGCCCGGTGACGAGGCGGTCGACGCGGCCGGTGGAACGCTGCTGCCGGGGTTGATCGACGCGCATATCCACCTGCTGCCCGGCGCGCTCGAACAGTCTTTGCTCTTCGGCGTGACGACGGTGTTGGACATGTTCAGTAAGCCGGAGACGGTCGCCGCCGCCAGGGACCGCGCCATCCGCGGCGGAGCCGCCGACGTCCGGTCCTCCGGGATCGGGGCGACGGCGCCGGGTGGGCATCCATCCCTCATATACGCGCCGTTTCCGACGGTGACCGGTCCGGAGCAGGCGGCCGGGTTCGTGGCTGACCGGATGGTCGAGGGCGTGGATTATCTGAAGATGATCGCCGAGTCCGGCGGGTCGGCGGCGTTCACCCGGCCCAGCCTGGATGCCGCGACGATCACGGCATTGACTGCGGCAGCACACGCCCGTGGCCTGAAGGTCGTCGCCCACGCGACGTCCGCCGCCGCGGTGGCGACCGTGGCCGCCGCCGGCGTCGACGTGATCGCGCACGTCCCGGTCCGTGAGGAGTTGGCCGACGAACTGGTCACCCGCCTCGCCGAGACCGGCACCGTGGTCTGTCCGACCCTGGCGACCGCCGAGAACACGCTGGGTGAACGCGGCGACGCGGCGGTCGCGAACGACCCGGCGTTGGGTCCCCACCTCGGTTCGGCGTGGGTAGAGCGACTAACCAGGGACCGGTCCCGCGATCGCCGCGGGATGCCGCCCTACGCGCTCGTCGAACACAACGTGGCGCGTCTGATCGCCGCCGGTGTCTGTCTGCTCGCCGGAACCGACGCACCCATCCCCAGCACCGTCTATGGGGCGAGCCTGCACCGCGAGCTGGAACTGCTGGTGCGCTGCGGACTGACACCCGCGCAGGCGTTGACGGCCGCCACCGCGAGCCCGGCCCGCGTCTTCGGTCTCACCGACCGCGGCCGCATCGCCATCGATCAGACCGCCGATCTCGTCCTCGTCGCCGGGGATCCCCTGACCGACATCGCTGTCACCCGCTCGATCACCACGATCTGGCGGGCCGGGATTGCCTGCGACCGTCACGCATTTCCCGGCAGCCCAGCCGAATCCGAGGAACTCGCCGCCCTCGAAGCACTCGACACCCAGGCCGCCAAGGTCATGGCCGCGATCCGGCACGGCCGTACTGGTTCTTGAGCTCCGGTCGTGGCGACCGGAAACCGCAGGGTTGGGCGCGAATGCGTGCGCCTACAAGACATGAAGCCTCAATGGAGTCCGGTTGTGAAAACCGGAAATGTGGATCGCCCGCGTTGGCGTCCGTGACAAGCAACGTACCCGATCTTCGGGGCGGGAACAAGGCTGTCCACAGGGACAGCCCGTTTGTCCCGTTTGTTCCGCGCCGGTTCGGACGACCAAGATCACCCCGCCGGGGCGATCTTGGTCAGCCAGGTGCACCACTCGTCGATGCCCCGGCCGGTCGTCGCGCTGGCCTCGATGATCGTCGCGGTCGGGTTCACGTCCGACAGGTTCTTGTAGAACAGTTGCAGGTCGAAGTTCAGATACGGCAGCAGGTCCATCTTGTTCACCACCACCACATCCGCCGACCGGAACATCACCGGGTACTTCAGCGGCTTCTCCTCACCCTCGGTGATGGAGAAGACCATCGCCCGTGCGTGTTCGCCGACCGCGAACTCCGCCGGACAGACCAGGTTGCCGACGTTCTCGATGATGACCAGGTCCAGGTCGGCCAGTGGCAGCCGGGGGAGCGCGGACCGGACCATGGGCGCGTCGAGGTGGCATTCGCCGCCGAAGCCGTGACCGGTGTTGACCAGCGCGACCGCGGCGCCGAAGCCCTCCAGCTTGTCGGCGTCCAGGCTGGTCTCGATGTCGCCCTCGATGATGCCGATCTTCAGTTGATCCTGCAGCCGGCGCAGGGTCTCGCGCAGCAGGGCGGTCTTGCCGGCGCCCGGCGAGGACATCAGGTTGACGACCTTGGCCCCGGCGGCCTCGAAGTCGGCCCGGTTGGCGGCGGCCATGTTGTCGTTTTCGCCGAAGATCCGTTCGAGCACGTCGATCCGCTCGGCGCCGGTCTCGTAGCCCGAGTGGTCGCCGAAGTCGTGATCATGATCGTGCTCGTTGCCGTGTTCGTTGCCGTGATCGTGTTCGTGGTCGTGCTCATGCAGGTATACGTGCCCGTGGCCGTCGTCGTGGCGGTGGAAGCGACCCATGGTTCAGACCTCCGCGAGATCGAGAGAGGTGATCAGAAACTCTTCGCCCGATACCAGTGTGACCTTGTGACTTCCGCATTGTTCGCAGACCATGACCGGCAGGTCGATCGTCGTGTCATGATCACATTCGTTGCAATGAATCACCGCCGGGATGCTCTCCACGAGCAGCTCGGAGCCTTCCAGCTCGGTCGTCTGACTCACCAGCGACCAACAGTAGACGAGCGTGTCCGGGACTATCTGCCGCAGTTGCCCGACCTGGACGTGAACCGTCTGGATCGGACGGCCCTCGGCGTGTTTTCGGACGATGCCGACGATGGATCGGCAGATCGACAGTTCGTGCATGGCGCGCCTTTGCGTTGCGGTGGGGTGGCCGGGATCCGGGCTGGGACGGGGTCACGAGGTGCGGAGGGTGTCCGACGGTGATTCTCCCCAGCGTTGTCGATACAACTGGGCGAAGTAGCTGAGATGCGAGAAGCCTAGGCGCACGGCCACGTCGGTGACCGTGATGCCGTCCGCCGGGATGGCGTCGGTCAGCTCCTCCCGCGCGCGTTCCAGGCGCCGGTCCCGAAGGTATGCCATCGGCGTGGTGCCCAGTTCGGAGCGAAAACCCTGTTGGATTGCCCGGGCGCTCATGTTGACGTGACGTGCTATATCAGTAAGGGTGATTGGTTCACGCAGATGTGCCTCGATGAAGTCGAGTGACGCCCGAACCACCGGACTACCCGGCTTGGGATCCGGGCGAAGCAATTGCTCATAGTAGTTGGACGGCTGAACGAGCAACAGACTGCTGATGATCATGTCCTCCAGCGGGCCGACTCCATGGCCAAGTTGGACCAGCGAACCCTGGTGAAACACCTCGGTGTTCAACATCTGCAGGGCGCCATTCCAACGCACCGCCGGATCGGTGAGCAGGTCCATCTCCGGCTCGAAAACCAACGGCCGCACCAATCGTCTGCCCAGCAGCCGGGTCACGTGTCTGACCAGGGCTTCCTGCTCGATTCTGATGATCAACTGCGGCGAGTCGTGGTCGAATCGCATGGTGACGTTCTGACCGGGGCTGGTGACCGCCGCCCGGGTCGTGTTCGCGACGAACTCGTAGCCGTTCTCGACGCAGACCGCCTGGCTGTTCATGGGCATGTGCACCGCGTAGTAGGGGCCGGTGCAGTCCATCACCAGGGTGGCCGCGACGTGCAGATCCAGGTGCATCATGCACACGTCCCGCAGCCGCACCCCGTGCAGTCCGGCCGCGAACCGCACCGAGTCGAACTCGTCGAGGGTGAGTCGATTGGGCGACAGGGCCTGCCCGATCAGCGTGGACGCCTCGTAGAGATCCTCCGTGTAGAAGATCTCGTGGCCCTCAAGAGCCGTGGGGATGCCGCGGGACCGCTTCCGCGGCCGGACCGGGTTGACCGTGCGCCTGGCGTCGATGTAGCCGAACTTCGCCAGCCGAGACATCTCGAGCCCTCCTGCGAAACCCACGGACCCGCCGCAGGTGGCGTGGGTCGGCCTTGGTCAGGCGCTGGCCTCGCTGCCGCGGCTGCTCCTGATGAAACCACTCACTGCGCATGCCTGGCATCAAGTGTTCGCAATTATGGCGGCGGGTGCGCTCCAGAGCTAGTTCAGGTTCCCGGCGCGTGGTTAGCGTGTGTTCCAGCTCACTGGTGGCCTGATCTTTTCCGGCATGCCACCAGGACACTTCTGAGGAGGCACAGGTGTCTCTAGACGGACCGCTCATTGCTCCATCGCCTGTCGACAAGCTGTTGACGAAGCTTGACGACCCGAAGGTGGTGGCTTCACTCAACGATCTTCTTGATCACGCCGACCTGCTCGCGGTGCTGGTCAACGGCCTGGACGAGCTCCTGAAGCGCGGCGACGTGATCAGCGACTCGCTCACCCAGACGATCGCCGAGATGCGCGATGCCACGACAGACTCGGACGCGGCGTCCGCACTGACCCTGGTCGACCTGCCAAAACTGGCCAGGAGCCTGACATCTCTGTCAGCCGTGCTGGCCGAGGCCGGCCCGGTCATCGCCGCGCTGATGAACTCGACCCTGGCCGACCCGCGTGCGATCCAGGTCGTGTCGGTGGGCGCCCAGGCGGTCACCGCCGGCGCCGCGCGCGCCAGGGAAGAGCAGACGAAGTTCAGCGGCGTGTTCTCGCTGCTGCGGGCGCTGCGGGATGACGACGTGGCGCGTGGACTCGGATTCCTCATCCATGTTCTGCGCGAGTTCGGCAAGGGCTTCTCCGAGCTCGACCTGCCGTCGCCCGAGGAAGTCGCCGCCGGGGCCCACACCGAGGACGACATCCTCAAGGCTTACACCCGGGGATACGGAAGGTCGGCCCGCACCAACGGCAAGGCCAGCCGCAAGTCGTCCACCCAAGCCTGAACCGCCAACCCCACCACGTGTCGTGCGGCCAGGTGGACGTACGAACTTCCGAGAGGAGATCCGATGTCGTCAGTGCTCTGGCTCCAGGGCGGAGCCTGTAGCGGCAACACCATGTCGTTCCTCAATGCCGAGGAGCCGAACGTCGTCGACCTGATCACCGACTTCGGACTCGACCTGCTGTGGCACCCCTCGCTCGGTCTCGAACTGGGCGAACAGGCGCAGAAAATCTTCTGGGACTGCGCCCGGGGCGAGCGGCCGCTCGACATCTTCGTCTTTGAGGGGGCCGTGCTGAACGGCCCGGACGGCTCCGGCCGTTACGACATCTTCGCGAACAGGCCCATGAAGGACTGGGTGACCGACCTCGCGGCCGCCGCCCAGATCGTGGTCGCCATCGGCGACTGCGCCTGCTGGGGTGGTATCCCGGCCGCCGAGCCCAACCCGACGGACGCGACCGGCCTGCAGTTCCACAAGCGCAACAAGGGTGGCTTCCTCGGCCCGAACTTCCGGTCGAAGATGGGCCTGCCGGTGATCAACATCCCCGGCTGCCCCGCGCACCCCGACTGGATCACGCAGGTCATCGTGGCGCTGGCCACCGGCCGGGCCGGCGACATCGCGCTGGACGAGCTGCACCGCCCGCAGACGTTCTTCAAGACCTTCACCCAGACCGGCTGCACCCGCGTGCAGTTCTTCGAGTACAAGCAGTCCACCACCGCATTCGGTGAGGGGACCCGGACCGGTTGCCTGTTCTACGAGTTCGGCTGCCGTGGCCCGATGACCCACTCGCCGTGCAACCGCATCCTGTGGAACCGGCAGTCGTCCAAGACCCGCGCCGGTATGCCCTGCATCGGTTGCACCGAACCAGAGTTCCCGTTCTTCGAGTTGGCACCCGGAACCGTCTTCAAGACCCAGAAGGTCAGCGGTCTGATCCCGCAGGAGATTCCGGAGGGCAGTGACCACATGACGTATATGGCGCATGCCGCCGCCGCGCGGATCGCCGCTCCACAGTGGTCCAAAGAGGACATGTTCGTCGTCTGATTTCCCACCGGTCATGAGAAAGGACCGTTCATGACAGCGATTGACCTTAACGTGAGCCCACTGGGCCGCGTCGAGGGTGACCTGGACGTGCGCGTGACCATCGAAGACGGTGTGGTCACGTCGGCATGGACCGAGGCCGCGATGTTCCGGGGTTTCGAGATCATCCTGCAGGGCAAGGACCCGCAGGCCGGTCTGATCGTCACGCCGCGCATCTGCGGTATCTGCGGTGGCAGCCACCTCTACAAGTCCGCGTACGCGCTGGACGTCGCGTGGAAGACCCGGGTGCCACCGAACGCCACCCTCATTCGCAACATCTGTCAGGCCTGCGAAACGCTGCAGAGCATTCCGCGTTATTTCTACGCGCTGTTCGCGATCGACCTGACCAACAAGAACTACGCGAAGTCGCCGCTCTACGAGGAGGCGGTTCGCCGGTTCGCGCCCTATGTCGGCACCAGCTACGGGCCGGGTGTCGTGCTGTCCAACAAGCCGGTCGAGGTCTACGCGATCTTCGGCGGGCAGTGGCCGCACTCCAGCTTCATGGTGCCCGGCGGTGTGGTGTCCGCGCCGACCCTGGCCGACGTCACCCGCTCGATCGCGATCCTGGAGCACTGGAAGGACGAGTGGCTGGAGAAGCAGTGGCTCGGCGGCTCCCTGGAGCGGTGGCTGGAGAACAAGACCTGGGCCGACGTGCTGGAGTGGGTCGACGAGAACCCGTCGCACTACAACAGTGACCTCGGGTTCTTCATCCGCTACGCGCTGGACATCGGCCTGGACCAGTACGGCCGAGGCGTGGGCAACTACCTGGCCACCGGCACCTACTTCGACCCGACCCTGTACGAGAACCCGACCATCGAGGACCGCAACAAGGGCCTCATCGGCCGGTCCGGCGTCTACGCCGACGGCAAGTGGACCGAGTTCGACCAGGCCAGGGTCCGTGAGGATGTCACGCACTCGTTCTACGAGGGCCACGGCGCCCTGCACCCGTTCGAGGGCGAGACCAAGCCGATCGACCCGAAGCTCGGTGTCGAACAGGGCAAGTACAGCTGGGCGAAGTCGCCCCGCTACGACGTGCCCGGCAGCGGGTACGTGCCGCTGGAGGTCGGGCCGCTGGCGCGGCGGATGGCGGCGGCCGGTCCGGACGCCCTGCCGCACCAGGACAGCGACCCGCTGTTCGCGGACATCATCAACCAGATCGGCCCGTCGGTGTTCGTGCGCCAGTTGGCGCGCGTGCACGAGGCACCCAAGTACTACCAGTGGGTGCGTCGCTGGCTCGACCAGATCGACCTGCACGAGAGCTTCTACGAGAAGCCGACCGAGTACACCGAGGGCAAGGGCTTCGGTTCCACCGAGGCCGCGCGCGGTGCGCTGTGCGACTGGATCGTGATCGAGGACGGCAAGATCGCCAACTACCAGGTGGTCACCCCGACCGCGTGGAACATCGGTCCGCGGGACGCGAGCCAGGCGCTCGGCCCCATGGAGACCGCCTTCGTCGGCACGCCGATCAAGGACCAGGAGGACCCGGTCGAGCTGGGGCACGTCGCCCGTAGCTTCGACTCCTGCCTGGTCTGCACGGTGCACGCCTACGACGGCAAGGGCCGCGAGTTGAGCAAGTTCGCCATCAACGACATGGTGTGAGTCACGACATGGTGTAAGTCACGACATGGTGTAAGTCACGACATGGTGTGAGCGCGCTCGACAACAGAAACAACAACCGAACCAGCCGACGATCAACGGTGATGGAGGCAGGGTTGTCGCAGCTTCATGACGAACAGCAATGCGCCGAGACAGCCGAGACAGTGGGGTGCCAGGTGCTCGTCGTGGGCTGCGGCAACCTTCTTCGCGGCGATGACGGTGTGGGTCCCGTGCTGATCCGGCAGCTCTGGGACCGGGGCATGCCGGACGGCGTACAGATCGTCGACGGCGGCACCGCCGGCATGGACGTCGCCTTCCGGATGCGCGGCGCGAAGCGGGTGGTGGTGATCGACGCCAGCACCACCGGCGCGAAGCCCGGCACGGTGTACCGGGTGCCCGGCGAAAAGCTGGAGGACCTGCCGCCGCTGGAAACCCTGCACACCCACTCGTTCCGATGGGACCACGCGCTCGCGTTCGCGCACTGGCTGCTGAAGGACGAGTATCCGGACGATGTCACGGTTTTTCTCATCGAGGCCGGCAACCTCGAACTCGGTTTCGAGCTCAGTCAGCCGGTCCGCGATGCCATGACCAGGGTCATGGACCTCATCGAGGCCGAGTTCGTGGCCGACATCCGCCAGCGGACCGGGTCGGAGACATGATCGCCATGGCCGAAGACGAAGACACGGACCTGGCCGGTGGCCATCCGGAGCGCGCCCTCGGCGTGGAGACCGTCGTGGTCGAGGACCGCGGCCATTTCGCGGTGGACATCGTGGTGTTCTT
The DNA here is from genome assembly GCA_036384655.1 of Pseudonocardiaceae bacterium. Lineage (GTDB taxonomy): Bacteria > Actinomycetota > Actinomycetes > Mycobacteriales > Pseudonocardiaceae > DASVLX01. Next base: position 22,342 of record DASVLX010000101.1, on the reverse strand, counting down.
CGCCGACTCCGTGGTCCGCCGCCGCATCAACACCTATCCGACCCGCCGGCGAGCCGAGATCAGCGCTCGGCTGATCAAGCGGGGCGCGGAACGAGAGATCGAGGGACCCCTGAATGGATGATGTTGCCAAGGGTGATGTCTGGCCGCGGCCAACCCGGCCGCAGCCAATCGGGGCCTTCCCGTTGCCGGCCGGGTTCCTGCTCATTCCGGGTGGTGAGGACACCGAGCCGGTCCGCGCCGAGTTAGTGCGTGGCCGCCTGCCGCGGCAGTGGCCACAGCGGCTGCGGGCGCATGAGCTCGCCCTGGCCGGCGACCACGACGGAGCGCTCGCGGCGCTCGTAGGTGATGATCCGATCACGGCCTACAACCGGTTCGTGATGGACCCGGACCGCGAGAACCCCGACGAACTGCGCGCCCGGCTGGGGGAGTTCGGCGTGCTGGTGGACCTCGTCCAGTTCGCGATCGGCCGGGCCGACGAACCACCCGCGCTCGGTGACACGGACGGTGAGCTGGCCGCGCTGGTGCTGTCCGCGCAGGCCACCAGCGCCGTCTCCGCCGGTGATGGCGCCGTCTCCGGCGACGCCGCGCTGGCGCTGAAGCTGCTCGACCAGGCCGTCAACCTGACCCGGGCGGTCGCGCCGCCGCTGGCCGGAGTGCTGCTGGGTGCCGCCGCCGGCATCCGCAGGGACAGCGAGGGCGCCGGCCCGAAGGTCATCCAGGAGCTGGAGCAGGCGCTGGGACTGCTGTCCGGCACGGACCTGCGGATCGGTCAGGCCGAACTGCACCTCAGCGAGGCGCTGACGCTGCATGAGCTGGCCGGCGACCGGGCCGACCTGCTCGGCGCGGCCGTTCGGCACTACCAGGCCGCGCTGCAACTGGTGACCTCGCGGGAGGCACCCGAGCTGTGGGCGGCCGCGCACGCCAGCCTCGCCACCGCCTACCTGACCATGCCGATGGCCCAGGCGTCCGACCAGCTCCGGCTGGGCGTCGCGGTGCAGTCGTTGCGTAACGCACTGAAGATCTACACGCGGGAGCGCTATCCCCAGGAGTGGGCCAGCACCCAGCTCAACCTGGCCAACGCGCTCGTCTACGCGCCGTCGAAGCACCAGGGCGACAACCTGGTCGAGGCGGTGGAACTGTACGAGGCGGTGCTGGCGGTCCGGGACCGCGACAGCGACCCGCTCGGTCGCGCGCGGGTGCTCGCCAACCAGGGCAACGTGCTGGCTCATCTCGGCATGTTCGAGCACGCCACCGCGAAACTGCATGAGGCCCGGGCCATCTTCGAGGAGTTCACCGACATCGAGTCCGTCCAGGCGGTGCGCGGTGTGCTCGACGAGATCGCCCGGCAACAGGCCCGAGAGCAGGAACCGACCAGGACGGAGAGTGAGCGGTCATGACCCAGACCCAGGCCCCTGCCACCTCGGAGCACGAGGCGCCGGCCGGCTCACCCGCGCCCGAACCGAGCTTCGAGGAACTGGCCTCCCGCGTCGATGACGCGGTCCGCAAGGTCGGTGAGCTGGACGGTCCGGCCCGCGAGACCGCCGAGGAACTGCGGGCGGCGCTGGAGGCCGTGCACCGCGCCGGCCTGCTGACCATCGTCCGCCGGCTGCGCTCCGACGACCGCACCCGCGACGTGCTGTTCGACCTGGTCGACGAGCCCGAGGTGCGGATGCTGCTGTTGCTGCACGGCATCATCCGGCCCGATCCGGTCACCGAGGCGAATCGCGTGCTGGAGTCGGTGCGGCCGGCGTTGCAGTCGCACGGCGGTGACGTCGAGCTGTCCCATGTGGACGACGGGGTCGCGTACGTGCGGCTGCTCGGCGCCTGCGACGGCTGCTCGATGTCGTCCGTGACGCTGCGCGGCATCGTCGAGGAGGCGTTGGTGGGCAACGTGGTGGCCATCCACCGCGTCGAGGTGCTGCCCAACGAGCCCTCGCCGACGCTCATCCCGCTCGGCGAGGTCGGCATCGGCCGGCCCGGCGGCGATTCGACCGGCCCGTCGGCCGAGGCTGATGTCGAGAGTGCCGCCGACGAGGAGCGGCGCGAGCGCGGCTGGGTGCGCACCAAGGCGGTGGACGAACTACCGGACGGCGAGATCAGCCCGATGCGGCTGGTGGCCGGCTCCGGTATCCGGCAGGACGTGATCGTCGTCAGGTTCGGCGACAAACTGTCCGCGTTCGTGAACGCCTGCGCGCATGAGGGTCTGCCGATCGACGGCGCGCTGATCGACGCCGGGGGGCGCACACTGACCTGTCAGTGGCATGGTTTCAGTTATGACGCGCTGACGGGGGAGTGCATGAGCGCTCCCGGAATGCGGTTGGACCAGCTGCCGCTGCGGGTGGACGACGGCTATGTGTGGATCAGGGTCGAGTCATGAGTAAGACGGTCATGAACAAGTCGGTGACGTTCCGGTCGGCGGCGACGGCCGCCAATCCCACCGCGAAGCGGGCCGCGACCGGTGGTTGGACGCCGTATCTCCGGCTCGGCGCGGCGGCGCCCGGGGGTCTGGCGTTGCCGGCCGCGCAGCCGACGATGGCCTGGGTGTACTCGCCGCGCGGGGTTTGCTTCGACGACGACCACGTGGTGGTCGCCGACACCGGCAACCACCGGGTGCTGATCTGGCACGGCCTGCCCGACCACGACGAACAGCCCGCCGACGTGGTGCTCGGCCAGCCCGACGGCACCACCGAGGGGCCCGCGGCCGGCGGCCGTGGTCCGGAGCGCGGCATGCACCTGCCCACCGGCGTGCTCATCCACGACGGGCGGCTGATCGTCGCGGACGCCTGGCATCACCGGATTCTGGTCTGGAACGAGGTGCCCACCGCCGACGACATCGCGCCCGACCTGGTGCTCGGCCAGCCCGACCCGAGCTCGGTCGAGCGCAACCGCGGCGGGGAATGCTCGGCGACCTCGATGTACTGGCCGTTCGGCGTCGCGATCCTCGGTGACGTCTTCTATGTCGCCGACACCGGCAACCGGCGGGTGCTCGGCTGGCGCGGCGGCATTCCGGACTCGCCCGACCGGCCCGCCGATCTCGTGCTCGGCCAGCCCGACGCCGTGCATCACGAGGAGAACCGGGGTGAGGGCGTCGGCCCGGTGAGCTTCCGCTGGCCGCATGATCTGACCGGGACCGCCGACCTGCTGCTGGTCGCGGACGCCGGCAACCACCGGGTGCTCGGCTGGACCCCGCATCCGGCCGCGGACCGGCCCGCGGACCTGCTGCTCGGCCAGCCCGACTTCCACACCGCGCAGGAGAACCCCTACGCGCCGCAGAGCGGAGACCGGTTCCGGTTCCCCTACGCCGCGAGCCTGGACGGTGACCGGCTGGCCGTCGCGGACACCGCGAACAACCGGGTGCTGTTCTGGGAGGACGCGCCGGTCGAACCGGGCGGTGCCCCGCCCGCCGACGCCGTGCTCGGGCAGCCGACGTTCGCCGCCAACGGCGAGAACCGCTGGTCGGGCGTTGCCGAGGACACCCTGTGCTGGCCGTATGGCCTGCGGATGCACGGTGACCTGCTGGCGGTCGCGGATTCGGGCAACAACCGGATCATGTTCTGGCGGCGGACATGACCTCCGTGGACGCCGTGCAACGCTGCCGGATCATCGTCGAGGGCGTCGTGCAGGGCGTCGGGTTCCGGCCGTTCGTGTACGGGTTGGCGACCGAGCTCGGCCTGGCCGGTTTCGTCGGGAACGACTCGCGTTCGGTGTTCATCGAGGTCGAGGGCGGGGCCGGCGCGATCGAGGAGTTCCTGCGCCGGTTGCGCGGTGACGCACCACCGCTGGCGATCATCGACCATGTCGACGCCATGCCGATCCCGGTGTCCCAGTCGGTGTCAGAGTCGGTGTCAGAGTCGGTGTCACGGCCGGACTCGCGTTCAGGTGGCGAGTCCGGCTTCCGCATCGTGGCCAGCCGGGGCGCCGAGGGCGCCCGCACGCTGGTGTCGCCGGACGTCGCGATCTGCGCGGACTGCCTGCGTGAGCTGTTCGATCCGGCGGATCGCCGGTACCGGCATCCGTTCATCAACTGCACCAACTGCGGTCCGCGGTTCTCGATCATCCGCGAGCTGCCCTACGACCGGCCGGCCACCACCATGTCGGGTTTCCCGATGTGCGAGGCCTGCGCGGCCGAATACCACGACCCGGCGAACCGGCGGTTCCACGCGCAGCCGGTGTGCTGTCCGGACTGCGGGCCGAAGCTCTCCTTTGTGGACTATGCCAATCCGGACCGGCACATCACCGATTCCGATGCGATTCTGGTCGCCGCGCACCGGGCGTTGGCGGCCGGGAAGGTGGTGGCTGTCAAGGGAATCGGCGGCTATCACTTGGCGGCCCGCGCCGACAGCGACACCGCCGTGCACCTGCTGCGGGACCGGAAGGCGCGCGCCGGCAAGGCATTCGCGGTGATGGCCCGGGACATGTCGATCGTGCGCGAGCTCGCCGAGGTGGACGAGCTGGCTGAAACCGTGCTGACCAGCCCGGCCCGGCCGATCGTGCTGCTGCGCCGTCGCCCCGACGCCCGTATCTGCGCCGGGGTGGCGCCGGACAACCCGTTGATCGGCGTGATGCTGCCCTACACGCCGCTGCACCACCTGCTGTTCGCGCCGGTGCCGGGCAGTTCCGCGCCGGTGCCCCAGGTACTGGTGATGACCAGCGCGAACATCTCCGACGAGCCGATCTGCTTCGACGACCTGGACGCCCGCGAGCGGCTGCCCCGGCTCGCCGACGCGGTGCTCGGTCACGACCGGCCGATCCACGTGCCCTGCGACGACTCGGTGGTGCGGGTCGTTGACGGGGCAGAGCTGCCGATCCGCCGATCCCGCGGCTACGCGCCGCTGCCGGTCGCGCTGGGCCGCGACACCGAGGTGATCCTGGCGGTCGGCGGCGAGCTGAAGAACACCTTCTGTCTGGCCGAGGGCCGGTACGCGTTCTGCTCCGCGCATATCGGCGACATGGGCACCCTCGAAACGCTGCGCGCGTTCGACCGTTCCACCCAGCAACTCGTCACCCTGCACGACGTCACGCCGGCACTGCTGGCCGCCGACATGCACCCCGGCTACATGACCGGCGAGTGGGCGCGCCGACACGCCGACGGCCGGCCGGTGCATCTCGTGCAGCACCACCACGCGCATGTCGTCTCGCTGCTCGCCGAACACCGGCGGCTGGGCGAGCCGATCATCGGGGTCGCGTTCGACGGCACCGGATACGGCACCGACGGCGCGATCTGGGGCGGCGAGATCCTGCTGCTCGGCCCGGACAGCGAGAACTTCACCCGGGTCGGCCACCTGCGCGAGGTGCAACTGCCGGGCGGCGACGCCGGGGTGCGCAACCCGTGCCGGATGGCGCTGTCGCAACTGCGGTCCGCCGAACTCGACTGGGCCAGCGACCTGCCGCCGGTGGCCGCCTGCACCCCCGCCGAGCTGCGGGTTCTACGCTCTCAACTGGACAGCGGGTTCGGCTGCGCGCCCACCACCAGCATGGGCCGGCTGTTCGACGCGGTGTCCTCGCTGCTCGGCGTGCGGCACCGGATCAGCTACGAGGGACAGGCCGCGATCGAGTTGGAGGTGCTCGCCGCCGGGTTCACCGGTGACCTTCCGCCACTGTCGCTGCGGATCGAGCGGGACAACGAACTCGACCCGGCGCCGCTGATCCACGACCTGGTCGCCGGACTGCGTGCCGGCATCCCGGTACCGGCGCTGGCGGCGGCGTTCCACCGGGCCGTCGCCGTGGCCGTGACCGACCTGGCCGTCCGGATCGGCCAGGAGCGGAACATCCGGCTCGCCGGCCTGACCGGTGGCGTGTTCCAGAACGTGCTGCTGCTGCGGGAATGCCGGGACCGGCTGCGGGCGGCGGGATTCGAGGTGTTGACGCACCGGATCGTGCCGCCCAACGACGGCGGCCTCGCGCTCGGCCAGGCGGCGGTCGCCGCGCTGTGGGCGAACACGCGCGACGAACAACAGCGGGAAGAACGAGTGCGGAGGGAGGATTGACATGTGTCTGGGCATTCCCGGCCGCATCGCCGAGATCTGGGAAGAGAGCGGAACCAGGATGGCGAACGTGGACTATCCGGGTGAGACCCGCAAGGTGTGCCTGGCGTACCTGCCCGACCTGGAGATCGGCGACTACACGATCGTGCACGCCGGCTTCGCGTTGACCAGGGTGGACGAGCAGGCCGCGCAGGAGACCCTGCGGTTGATGCGTGACTTCGAGCTCATCGACGTCGACACGCCGATCACGCCGGGCGGTGCGGGATGAGCGAGGCAGTGACCGGGGTGCTCGCTCAGGCACTCGCCGATGACGTGGCCGCCGCCGCGGTGACCGTGGCGCGCCGGCTCACCGCGGACGCCGCGCTGTGGTGCCTGGGGCCGGCGGATCTCCCACATGCCCAGCGTCTCATTGGTGCCGATCCGGTGTCGGTGGCCCGTGGGTGCGTTCGAGCCGGCGACCTGATCGTCGCGGTCGACGGCACCGACGACCCGGCGGTGCGGTCCGTCCTGCGCCGCGCCCCGGCCTGGGGCGCCACCACGATCTGGATCGGCCACGGCACTCGCCCGCCGGCCGGCTCCGCCGATCACGTGCTGTGGATCGGCGACGGCGCCGGTACCGACCCGGCCGCCATCTACTATCAGCTCTGGGAACAGGCCCAACGGTGGCTGGACCAACCCGGCCAGCTCCCACCCGAACCGGCCGCCTGCACCGCTGAGGTGTGCGTGACCTGCAGCGACGAGGGTCGGCTTGGAGAGGTGATCGCACCCGACCCGAGCGGTGACGGCCGGGCGTTGGTCCGCACCGCGACGGGCCAGGAACTGATCGACGCGCTGTTGGTGCACCCCGTCGAGGCCGGCGATCTGGTGCTCGTGCATGCCGGCTCGGCCATCACCAAGCTGCCCTGCGAGGAGGAAAACTGATGACTGTGGTGGGACGGATCTTCGGTGAGGACGAGGTGCTCGCCAGGATCGACTCGTTCCGCAAGCGACGTCCCCGGTTGCTGGACGATCACGTGACCTCCGCGCACGGAGCCGGCGGCAAGGCGTCCGCGGCGCTGGTGGACGCGGTGTTCGTGGAGGCGTTCCGCAACCCCGCCCTGGAATCCCTCGGCGACGGCGCGGTCCTGCCGCTGCCCTCCGGCGAGTCGCTGGCGTTCTCCACCGACTCGTTCGTGGTCAAGCCGATGCGGTTCCCGGGCGGCTCGATCGGCCACCTCGCGGTGCACGGCACCGTCAACGACATCGCCATGATGGGCGCCCAGCCGTCCTGGATCTCCGCCGCGTTCGTGATCGAGGAGGGCTTCTCGATCGACGATCTGCGGCTGATCGTCGCGGACATGGCGGAGGCTGCCGCCAACGCCGGTGTCAGCATCGTCACTGGCGACACCAAGGTCGTCGCCCGTGGTGCCGCCGACGGGCTGTTCATCACCACCGCCGGGGTCGGGCTGATCCCGAGCGGCCGGAAACTCGGCGCCGACAAGGTGCGGCCGGGCGACAGGGTGCTGGTCTCCGGCACCCTCGGCGACCACGGCATGGCCGTCATGCTCGCCCGCGGCGACCTCGCCATCGAGTCCGACATCAACTCGGACACCGCGCCACTGAACGGCCTGGTGGAGGATCTGCTGGCGGCGGCGCCGTCCACCCGGTGGATGCGCGACCCCACCCGCGGCGGCCTCGGCACCGTGGCCAACGAACTCGCCCAGGCCACCAAGCTCGGCGTGGTGCTGGACGAGCCGGCGTTGCCGGTGCGGGCCGAGGTGCAGGGCGCCTGCGAGATGCTCGGCATCGACCCGATCTACGTGGCCAACGAGGGCAAGCTGATCGCCGTCGTGGCCGAGGACGAGGCGGACGCGGCGCTGGCGGCCCTGCGGGAGCACCCGCTCGGCGAGGCGGCGGCGATGATCGGCGAGATCGTCGAGGAGCCGGCGTCGACGGTGGCCATGCGCACCGGCTTCGGTAGCACTCGCATCGTGGACATGCTGGTCGGCGACCCCCTGCCGCGGATCTGCTGAGAAAGGAGCCCCGAAAGCCATGTGTCTGGGAATTCCCGGCCAGGTCGTGGAGATGATCGACACCGACCAGGACCTCGCCAAGGTGGACGTCAGTGGTGTCAAACGGAGCATCAGTGTGCGGCTGATCGCCGGTGAGGGCGTACAACCCGGCGACTGGGTGCTCGTGCATGTCGGATTCGCCCTCGCGAAGATCGACGAGAACGAGGCGGCGATGACCCTCGCGGCCATGCGCCGGCTCGGACAGCCCTATCAGGACGAACTCCAGGCATTCGACACGACGGCGATCAACTGACGCGTGATCAACTGACTTCGGCGATCAACTGACGCGCCTTCCACCACCACCACGAGAAGGACCACCCGATGCGATTCATCGACGAATTTCGCGACCCCGCCGCCGCGCGCGAGCTGGTATCCGCCATTACCGAACTGGCGGACGGGGGCCATTACAAGTTCATGGAGGTGTGCGGGGGCCACACGCACACGATCTACCGGCACGGCCTGGAACATCTGCTGCCCGAATCGGTGGAACTCGTGCACGGCCCGGGTTGCCCGGTATGCGTGATTCCGATGGGCCGGGTGGACGACGCCATGTGGTTGGCGGAACGGCCCAATGTCATCTTCACGTCGTTCGGCGACATGATGCGGGTGCCCGGCACCAAGGGCAGCCTGCTGGACGCCAAGGCGCGGGGTGCCGATGTCCGTTTCGTGTACTCGCCGCTGGACGCGCTGCGGATCGCGGTGGCCAATCCGGACAAGCATGTCGTTTTCTTCGCCGTCGGATTCGAGACCACCGCGCCGTCGACCGCCGTCACCCTGGTCCGGGCGAAGGAACTGGGCCTGACCAACTTCAGCATCTTCTGCAACCACGTCACGATCGTGCCGCCGTTGAGGGCCATCCTCGACTCGCCTGACCTGCGGCTTTCCGGGTTCATCGGACCGGGTCACGTGTCCACCATCGTCGGAACCCGGCCGTACCGGTTCATTCCCGAGGAATACGGCAAACCGATCGTGGTCGCGGGCTTCGAGCCGCTGGACATTCTCGCCTCGGTCGCCATGCTGCTGCGGCAGATCCGCGAGGGACGCTGCGAGGTGGAGAACCAGTATGTGCGGGTGGTGCGGGACGAGGGCAATCCGGCCGCGCTGGCGTTGATGGACCGGGTGTTCGCACCGCGTCCGCGTTTCGAGTGGCGCGGGCTCGGATTCATCGCGCAGAGCGGGCTCAAGGTCAGCGAGGAATACCAGGAGTTCGACGCGGAACTGCGGTTCGACATGCCCGGTATCCGGGTCGCCGACCCGAAGGCGTGCCAGTGCGGTGAGGTACTCAAGGGCGCCATCAAGCCGTGGCAGTGCAAGGTGTTCGGCACCGCCTGCACGCCGGAAACCCCGATCGGCACCTGCATGGTTTCCTCGGAGGGAGCCTGCGCGGCGTACTACAACTTCGGCCGGATGCACCGCGAGGCGGCGGAACTGGTCGGGCGATCGGCGGAGCGATGAACACGCCGGATCCCGACTGTCTGACCGACGGTCTCGCCGGCGTGCGGGCGGGCGCGCGAATGTTCGCGCGCTATGCCTACGCGCCCAACAAGCTCGGCTACTGCGGGCCGAACGATTCCGGCGCGGTGCTCCGGTATGGCGATACCGATATCACCGCCGATATTCAACCCGAGGATGTCCGGGCACTGGCCCGCCGCTTTCATGGCGCCTGGCCGTATCTGGTGATCCTCGCCAGGCTGGCCGGCATCGACGATCCACTCGACCTGCGTGTCGTCGAGGCCTACTGGCTCGGCGGCGGCGTCGCCGACAAGGTCGACAGGCGGGAGTTCGGCGAGGCGCTGCTGGCCACCATCGGTCCGCAGGCCGGCCACTACTGGAAGCACCTCACCCCGGCCATCCTCGGTGAGGCCGCGCCCAACCACTGCTTCCACGTGTTCGGCGTGTACCCGTGGTCGCGGCTGCTCGGCCCGACCATGTGGGAGCAGCCGCTGAGCGTGCTGGACAACTGCCGCATCCGGTGGGGCACCGTCGTCGCGGTGGACGCCGACCGGATCGACGTCCGCAGCCGGCGGCTGACCTGGACCGGGAAGACACTGCAACTGGCCGAACCGAGTATCGAGAACGTCGCGCTGCGCGTCGACGGCCTGAGCTTCCTCGGTGACGTCAGGCCGGGCGAGCGGGTGGCGCTGCACTGGGACTGGGCCACCGACCGGTTGTCCGACGATCAGGTGGACATGCTGCGCCGGTCGACCCTGGCCCAGTTGGACGCCACCAACCAGCGTCTGGCGGGAGATCGTGAGGATCGGCGCGAAGAGGAGAGTAAGACGTGACCGTTCGTTGCACGATGACCGGTACCGTCTCGGCTCTGATGGCCGAGGGGAAGGGCATCCTCGCCGCCGACGAGAACATCACCGCGGTGTCCGCGAGGCTTGCCAGGGCCGGCATCAGGCCTACCGAGGACAACCGGTGTGCCTACCGTGAACTGCTGATCACCACGTCGGGCCTGGCGGAGGGCATCAGCGGCGTGGTGATGTGCGACGAGACCTTCCGGCAGTCCACATCGGATGGACGGACGTTCCCGATCGTGCTGCGGGACCTCGGCATGCTGGCCGGTGTCAAGGTCGACAACGGACCCCGGCCGCTGGCCGTCACCAACGGCGAGATGATCACCGAGGGCCTGGACGGGCTGCGTGAACGGCTCGCCGAGTACGCAGCGCTGGGCGCCACATTCGCCAAATGGCGCGCGGTTATCATGATCGGCGAGGGTAAGCCAAGTTCACGGGCGCGCCGCGCCAACGCACACGCGCTGGGTCGTTATGCCGCGCTGTGCCAGGAGGCGGGCATCGTGCCGATCGTCGAGCCCGAGGTGCTCATGGGCGGTTCGCACTCCATGGCGGCCTGCGCGGCGGCGACCACGGTGACGCTGATCGACGTGTTCAGCGAACTGCGCGAGGCCGGCGTGCGGCGGGACACCATGGTGTTGATGCCCAACATGGTCGCGCCCGGGCGGACGTCCGGCGAGATCACCGATCCCGAGCAGATCGCCAAGGCGACGATTGGGACCCTGCACAATGTCGTCCCGGACGATGTCGCCGGGATCGCCTTCCTGTCCGGCGGCCAACCCGCCGTGCGGGCAACCGAAAACCTCGGCGCGATGGCCCGATTCGGGGCCCCGTGGCCGATCACCTTCGCATTCGGGCGGGCACTGACCGATCCCGCGCTGGCCGCCTGGCAGGGCCGGGACGACCGGATCGCCGCGGGTCAGAGCGCCCTCGCCCATCGCGTGCACGCCAACGCCGCCGCGCTGACCGGCCTGTCCATCGAGGCACTGGAGCGCGACCGCGTCACCAGTTTCGCCGGCGGTCGGACCTGACGCCGGCGAGATAGGAGCAACAGCCATGACACCGCAGAGAACGTATCCGCTGTACGGAATGCCGTGCGTCTACTGTGGATTCCCGGCCCACCACGTGGAAATCTACCCGCAGGGCCGCCGGGTCGTGCATGTCGACCGGTTCCAGAACAGCCCCTGTGAGAGCCCGCTGGACTCACCCCGGCCGAGCACGATGCGCCCGGTCGTCCGGGATGAGATTCGCAACCAGCACGGTCGGCCCGCGAGAGCGTCGTAATTTCGGGCCAATTCGGTTTAGGATGACCCGGACGGACACCGTCGATCAGTCGGATGCCATGGGGGTCGCCATGCCCGAGGACACCGGCCACGAGCCGGAACCGCAGAAGCCCGAGACCGTCACAAAGGGGCTGGACTCGCCGCCGTACGTAGTGGGCGCCGCGGACGTGACCGGTCCGGTGGAGCCGCCCGGTGGCGTTGGCATACCGTACGGGACGTTCAACCTCCTGGATACCAACGACACCCAGGACAACGACGATCTCAAGCCGCCGCCGGACTACGACGGCTAGGCCGCGATGGTTCCCAGTACCTGGCTGGCGCTGCTGCTGTTCCTGTTCGTCATATCGCCCGGCATCCTGTTCGACCTCCTCGAACAACGTCGACGTGCCAGGTATGTCGAATCGGCGTTTCAAGAGACCGGCCGCGTGGTATTCGGCAGCATTGCCTTCACGGCGCTCGCGGTCGCGATCCTGCTGTTCGTGCGCCTGGCCGTGCCCAACTGGCTTCCCGATCCGGCCGGACTCATCACGGGTGGCACGGCCTATCTCGCCGAACACTATGGTCTCGTCTTCGCCGCGATCGCGGTCGAGCTGGTACTGGCGCACGGCGCTGCCGTGGCACTGCATTTCATCCTGTCCGCCAAGAGCGGCGGTGACACGATCCGGTCTGTCAGCATCTGGAGCTCAGTGCTGAAGCCGAAACCGAAGCACCACCTGGTGTTTGTGCGGCTGCGCCTGAACGACGGGGTCGTCTATGTCGGTCAGGTGCTGCATTTCTCGGCCGACCTGCCGCTGGCCGATCGGGAGATCGCGCTGACCAGGCCGCTCTTCTCGAAGACCGGCACGAATCGTCTGGCGCCGATGCCCGACGCCTACCGCTTCGTGGTCATCCGCGGCGCCGACATCCAGACGATGGCCGTCGAGCACCGCCGCATCGCACCCCGCACCCCTGCGGCCGAGCCCACCGAGCCTGTCGAGCGTCCCGAGAGCTGAACCCACCTGTCACCTCTAGGCCGATCGGGCGTGTCGTCCCGTAAACGCCCCACACACCTGGCCGTCCGTCACTACTGTGTGGAACCCAGAACGAGGTGGGGATTTTGACGACAGAGTTTGAACCAGAACGGATACCCGAATTGTCCGTATCCGCACGGCAAACGCCCGACAGGGGGCCACACGGACTTGGCGCTGTGCTCGTAGACGGCACGGTCCCCATCGCCGTCGGCGGGGCGATGGCCAGCGGGTTCGGCGTCGAGGCTGCGCACGACACGCTCGCAGCGGACGCCAACGCGTGGTGGATGATCGTGCTGTTCGTGGTGGGCCTGGCGCTGCTCACTCTCGGGTTCTGGCTGTCACGGCGGCGCCCGAAGGTCGGAATCGTGGTCTCGGCCCTGGATTCCGCGCCGAGCGCGGGTCACGGCCGCTCACTGGATCAAGCTGCGGAGGACTTCAGCCGAGAGCATTCTCGTATGACTCTGCGGGTCGCCGGGCAGCTCGCTGGTGATGACAGTGACGCGGTGGTGGTGGACCTGATGGCTGATCAGGTCCATGGTGCGCTGGACATGGCGCGTCGACTGGTGCCGGCCGTGACCCGCGTCGACCTGTTCCCAACCTTGCGACTGCATGCCGCATTCCGGTTGGGAGCTCGCCTCGGGTACACGCAACCGGCGGCGATCGCCGTATATCAGGGTAAATGGCCGTCCGGTTATTTCGCGGCTGTGCCGCTGAAGGTTATGGACCTGACGGAGAGCCCACTCGTCGAGGAGCCGCGAGAGTCGATCGCGGGCTGCGATCCAGCCAGGGTCGCGCTGGCGGTGGACCTGCAGAACCGAGGTCAGGGGTTTCGTGCTCAGGTGCTCGACGCGTGTCGGCGCGATGGCATCGGCACAGTGCTTCGCCTGCGTCATCCCGCCAGCACTCTTGCTGAGGACGAAGAGACTTTCGCCGGAGTGGTGGCCCAGACATGGCGGCTGTGGCGGGACGCAGGACTGACCGAGGCCGCCCGCACCGGCCAGCATGCGATCTTTCTCAGCGGACCGGTGGCGATCGCCGTGGCGCTGGGAGCCCGATTCGCCGCCGCCGATGCCGGCCGTTGGACGGCCTACACCTGGGATTCGGAGCAGGGTTGCTACGTGTCAATGCCAGCCGGCTCGCCCTCGGCACCTCCGCCAGGGTCCTGATAGCGGGATGACACCGCGTCGGTGTCCGTCATATGTGTAGCGGGTGGCCGACGCATGACGATCTCTCAATAGGAATCGATCACCTGTAGTACAGGAGGGGTGGATGGACAGGTATGTAGTTCTGATCGATGCCGGGGGCAAGCAGGACTTCATCTTCGCGTCGAACAAGCAGGCCGCGAACATCGGCGCGAGCGACCTGATCAGGATCCTTGGCGAAGAGTGGGTCCCGGACGCCATCGCCAAGGTGGCGGCCGAGTTAGCACCCGACGCGGTCACCAAGCGCTGGGAGATCGTCGTCGCCTCCGGCAAGGCCGTCTTGGAGGTTCCCAGCGGGGACATCGCGCGCGCGATCATCCGGAAGGTGACCAAGAGGGCTCTTGATGAAGCACCCGGTTTGCTGGTGTGCGGCGTGATCGTACCGGTCACGGACTCGCTCGGCGTAGCGGTGAACGCTGCTCACGGCGAATATCGCAGGCATCGTCCGACGCTCCCACCGGTGGAGTTGCGGACACCGACCCTGCCCTATGTGCAGCCCTGTCAGTACTCCGGCCTGCCCGCCACAACGACCGAGCGGGAGACCGAGCGACCGCAGCCGGACGGTTCGAAGCTGAGAAAGGTGCCGCGTGCCAGGGCGATCCATGAGGCGTGGAAGCGCAGTCGGAAAGCCCGGGACCACATGGCCAGCGAGGTTCTCCACGCCGAGGAAGAGGTACTCGACAGGGAGAAGCTGGACCAGGGTGTCGACGACAAGGGCTGGATCGCGATCGTGCACGCTGACGGAAACGGCATCGGCGCCCTTTTTGACGGTCTGGCACGGCTGTTCGCGGACGATGACGAGAAGTACCGGGAGGTGTACGGGAAACTCAGCAGGGGCCTGGATGAGACGGCTCAGAAAGCTCTGCGGGCGGCCATCGACGCCAAGGACGAGAAGAAGGAACCAGTGTCGGACTGGATCCTGCCGATCGTGGTGGCCGGCGACGACGTGACTGTGATCATGGATGGCCGGGTCGCCTTCGACGTCACGTGCGCCTTCCTCAAGGCGTTCGAGGAACTCAGCGGTCAGGGGAAAGTCCACGAGGCGCTCAGCGAGATTCGGCGTGAACATGAGAAGCAAAGGACAAATGGCGACGTACCAGATCGGCTGACCGCTGCGGCCGGGATCGCCTTCGTCAAACGACACCATCCGTTTGCGGACGCCTATGAACTCGCCGAGGAACTGTGTGGGTCGGCGAAGTTGCTCAAGCCGTTGGGCCAGGCGCGGGGCATGCTTGACTTCCACGTCCTGCACGACTCACTCGCTCGGCATCTGTCCGATCTGCGTTCGGAAGAGGCCGGCCAGATTGTTACCGATGGGGACGGTGGGCAACTTCGGCTTTGGGGTGGGCCCTACCTACTGGGGCACTCAGGACTGGGACGGCCGGATGGGAGCGAGTCGGACCGGGACCTGATCTGGCTCCGCGAGGCCGCCAAAGAGCTCCGGCCCGGCGAAGGCTTCCTGTCACAGGACACTCGGCCGGCCGGCGACCAGAAGGACTCCGAACAGACAAGCGCCCCCGAGCCCGCGCTGTCGATCGGGGCGCTCTTGCGGTTGCGTGACGCACTGGCGGCCGGTGGCGACCGGATCGATCGTGACCGCGCGCGGATACAGGATTGGGCCGACCACCCCGATCAGGCCGAGGATTATCTGGACAAACACCTCCGAGTCAACGCGCCGGAGATACAGAAGACCGCTGGACCGGTGAACACGCCATTCACCAGGCTCGTCGACGCCCTGCACCTGCTGGACATGAGGCACGGAACCACCGCCGAGGACGAGACCCGGCGAGAGGAGCAGCCGGCATGACCGCACTGCGGCAGGGTGAACACTTTCCTGTGCGGGTCCAGTTTCACAGCGACTGGATCTGTGGCACCGGCGTGGGCCGGTACGGCTCCTACGACAAGAGCGTGGAACGGGACCACGACGGCCTCCCGATCGTGCGTGGCGGGGCTTTGACCGCGCTGCTGCGAGACGCCGCCGAAACGGTGGTTCGTGGTCTTGACGAAGGAGAGTCTGGTGTCTGGCACCGGTGGCTGGTCCGGCTGTTCGGCAGCCAGCCCGGCAGGGAAGGCGACGAGACAGGCCAGGCGCCTCGGCCATCCAGCCTGGTGTCCCCACCGTTGCGGCTGCCCGGGCCACTCCGTAAGGAGATCATCCGGCATGGGATCGCGGACGCCACCGTCGTCGTGCGAGCCGGCGTGAGGATCAACCACCAGACCGGTGTCGCCTCCGATGACACACTTCGGGTCGAGCAACGGGCTCGGGCGGGCCTGGCGCTGACCGCCGACTGGACGTTGACCATTCCTGGTGCATCCCAAGGCGACGTTTCCTGGCCTGCGGAGCTGCTGCTGCGCGCGGCCGCCAGCCAGGTCACCGCCATCGGCGGCAAACGTCGGCGCGGTGCGGGGCGGTGCGAGGTGACGATTGGCGACGGCGGTCAGGATCGGCTGAACGAGTTGCTCGACAAGCTTGGCGAGACCGATGCCGAGACACCGGAACCGCCAGAGCTGGTCAAGAACTCGACGGATGCCGCCCCGTTGGGCCAACGCGGTGACCAGCCGCTGAAACATAGGCACGACCTGCGAATCACGGTCCATAGCCCGGTCGTGATCAACCGCGGGCTACGCGGCAACGTCGTGCTCACCGAGAAGTTCATTCCCGGCACGGCACTGTTGGCACTGGTGGCCCGGGCGTTGCGAGAGCGGGCGACTCGGCTGATCACCGCCGGCGAGCTGGTGATCACCGACGCGACGATCGAGATTGACGGCAAACGGTCAGTGCCCACCCCGTTGAGCTTGCGCGTCGGCAAGACCCACCCAGACGGCCCGCTCATCAACACCCTCTTTCACGAGCCCGGAGGCAAGACCGTTGATCCGCCCGCCTACTGCCTGGAGCAGGAGGACGCTCTCATCGTCGGAGAGCCCGATCTGATTGAAGCGATACACGCGGCGATCAATGACGAGAAGCAGCGTCCCACCGAGGACGACGGGCTGTACGTCAACGAGGGGATTTCCACCGGAACGGTGTTGCGTGCGCAGATCTGGGCCGCCCAGGACATCGACATCACCAGTCTGGATGGCAAGCAGTCGGTCGGTCGTTCCAAGAAGGATGACTATGGCCACATCGAGGTGAGGGTCCTGCCGGCCTCGGAATCGGTCGTTTCCCCACCACCAGCGGACCAGGGGAAGCTGGTCGTCTGGCTTCAGTCCGATGTGGTGCTGCGTGGCGAGAATGGCCAGCCTGATCCCACCGCCCGGCTTCTGGGCAAGCTTCTGGCGGAACGTCTTGGGGTCAAACTGGTTCCCGCCGACGACGGGTATCGACTCGGCGTGCGCCGGATCGAATCGTGGCAGACGCGCTGGGGCCTGCCGCGGCCCTCGCTGCTCGCGCTGCGTGCCGGAGGAGTCGCGTCATTCACCGTGGACGGTGTCATCTCGGCGAAAGCATGGCGGTCCGTGCTGGCCGAGGGCATCGGCGAGCGCCGCGCCGAGGGCTTCGGGCGGGTGTCATTTCAGGCGGATTTCCTCGGTCACGAGTCGGTGCGTCACCGCCCAGCCGGCCCCGGCAAGGCCCAGCGATCCGACGACGACAAAGCCGAGCTTGGCCCGACCGTGGCCACCTTCGTCCGGCTGCTGCGGTACTCCTGGCGGGACCGGATACGCGACGCGGTCCTTGCGCTCGGCGCGTCGACCGAACGTCGTTCGAAGCTCGTCCCACCCCAGGTGAGCAACTCACAACTCGGCGCCCTGCGAACCCTGGCCGATCGGCTGCTCGCGGAGAGCGTTGCCCGTGCCGCGACCCCGCCCTCGGAAGCCAAGACGGCGATAAACAACTGGTTGCGGGCCACTACCTCCATTCCCCGTCGTCGTGACCAGTGGACAGAACTCGTGCTGACACAGTTGTCGAAGCTGGTGAACGAGCCCGACTCCGTGTGGGACCTGCTGGAAATGGGCGAGAACCGGCCGCCCTCAGCTATCGATCTGTCTGTCGAAGCCATCGCATGGACTCTGATCGAAGCGACCCGGGTGCAGACCAGGCAGGCACAGAGCAGCAGCCGGCAGCGAAACGGAGGGGGAGCATGAGCCGCACGGTGGCTCGCCGCTGGGAACTGACCGGTGAGCTGGTCGCGGAATCGCCCGTGCATGTGGGCAACATCGACGATGCGATCAAGACCGACCTGCGGCAGGCCCGCGATGGCCTGGATCGACCGGTGCTGCCTGGCACCGCGTTGGCCGGCGTCATCCGTCACTCACTGCCCGAAAGTGTGCGCGGGGACAAGGTCCTGAACCCGTTGTGGGGTCGCCTCTCCAAGAAAAACCCGAGAGGCGCCGATGACGGCACCGGCGAGGGATCGTGGGTCTGTGTCGACGACGCTGTCGCGCCACCCGACACCATTCCGGAGCGCCGCGACACGGCTTCGATCGATCGAATCACCGGCGGACCGGCACAGGGGCATCTGTTCACCCGAGAAATCCTTCCGGCCGGGACGAAATTCGAGTTCCGGCTCACGGTGGATGACAAAGAAACCAGTGAGGACAGCCCGGCCAGACGTCTGGTAGACGAGATCGCTGAACTGCTGGTCGGGCGGGGCGTTGAGGTTGGTGGAGCGACCTCGCGCGGGTTGGGCCGCGTGAGGTTGACCCATACCAAACTGCGCTTGGCTACTCTCAACACCCGCCTCGGCATGATCGCGACGCTGCGCGGCGACTACGCGAATGAGGATCTTTCGGCTGAGAAGACAACCACCCCGCCCGCGGGCGTCGTGCGCATCACGATTCCTTGGCGGCCGCTGGGTCCGGTGATGGTCGCCGAGAGCGCTGAGGGCACCACCCTGCAGGTAATACCGAAAACCACAGCCAAGTACGAACACAAGACCGAACAACGGTATCTGGTCATCCCGGCCAGTTCGATCAAGGGCGTGTTCCGGAGTCACACCGAGCGCATCGTGCGCACTGTGTGGCAGGAGCGTGCACCAGATAGGTTCCTGGCGCAGATGCGGGGCATTCCCGTGGTGGAGAGCCTGTTCGGCACGGCCGCAGATCGCGCACGGGACCGTGACCGAGGCCGCCGCGGCGCGGTCACCGTCCGCGAGTGCTCCAGCAAGGTCCCGTTGCCGGCCAGGCAATGGCAGGCCATCCTCACCGCGGACCTGCCGGAGTCGGCCACCACGTCGGAGGATCGGGTCGACAAGGACCGGCTGGCCCGCAGGCGGACTCAGCAGCGGATCGATGAACTGAACGCAAGTCTGTCGGGAAAGGACCTGCGTTTCGTCGCCAACACACATGTGGCGGTGGACCGATGGACCGGCGGCGCCGCAGAGGGACTGTTGTTTTCTGTCCTGGAACCGCAGGTGACCGGCGATGTCTGGGAGCCCATCGTGTTTGACATCAACGTTGGTCGCCTTGACCAGGCGGATGAAGCCCTCACCTTGATTCTCTTGCTGTTGCGAGACCTCTGCGACGGCTGGATCGGTTTCGGAGCCGAGATCACTCGTGGCATGGGTGCCGTCCGGGTGCGCGCGAAGGATATCAAGTTCGAGGGACCCGCCGGGGCGACCCGACCGTGGTCGAGCGTCCATGGTCGGAACCTGGCGGAACTGCTCGACGACCACGATCTGGCAGAGACGTTGCTCGCATCATGGCCGCCGGCACAGGAAGAGAACGGGAGCGCAGCCTCATGACGGGCATGGAGGAGATCGAACGGCCGACGGCGGCCGGGGCGCTGGAGGGGTTCGTGAAGAATCACCCCGGGGCCATCGGATTCGCCTACACGCCGGTGTCAGCCCCCTGGTTCCAGCTTGACCAGAACCAGATTCCCGTCACGCACGGCGGCGCACGTCTGGACCTGGAGTCGGTCTTCGAGCTGCGCGCTTTCGACGGCGCGGCGGAGCTGCGCTGGTGGAATGTGCCCGGCGAAGGCGGCCACAAGACAGAGATCACCCGCGACTATCCGGGCTGTGAGGAGGGTGACACGTATTCCCGGCTGCTGTGGGGCCGGGTTCAGAAGGTGAATGAGCCGGACTGGATCGGCTTGTTCGAAGCCAGGATCGGTTGGCTCTGGGTGCCCTTCAAACTAATCGAGAAGGAAGCACACGTGGCCGTGGGTGCGGTGGTAGCGCTGAAGGCCGTCGAGTACCTGCGCGAGGACAGGTACGGCAATGTCTCCGTGGTGGACGAGCGACTGGTGGGTCTGACTGAATGGGAGAACGAGTGAACCTGCGCGATCCCGGAGAGGGATTTCTCAACCCATACGGCTTCGTGTCCATTCCGGACCGGAGTCAACTTCCATCCGAGCTGGCCGATCTTCGCGCGGCCAAGCTGCCAGGTCACGACTGGTACGACGAAAAACGATGGTCCGGCGATATTCCGATCACTATTACCACGGTCACACCGATGTTGATTCCCGATCCCTGGGGCGCGGCGCGGAATGACTCCGGCTCGGGGGTTCCGCCGGCCCTGCCGGTGCGCATCGATGGGGAAGGTCGGCCGTTGCTGTCCGCTTCTGCCGTGAAGGGCATGCTGCGCAGCGCCTACGAGGTGATCACCAACTCGCGCTTCGGTGTTTTCGCTGGCCACGCCGAGCGGCTGGCACTGCGCGCGAACGCGGACCGGAACATTGGCGAGCGACTGCGACCGGGCGTGGTCGTGGCAGACGGTAAGGGCGGCACCAGGATCCGGTGGGTCGACTCGTTCGTCCCCGCGGGCTGGAAACCGGAAGCCACGCCAAGTCCGGCCGTGTGGGTGCCTCGCGAGCTGGCGGCCAAGTTCGATGACCGCGCCGAGGTCGAGGCGTGGGTGCAGGTATTCCAGCACCGCCCACCACGCCAGTTCTACTTGTGGCGCGCCTTGGATGTCGCCGCGCCGGGCGAACTGCCAGCGAAGCCGTCCGCTCCCCGCGAATCCAAACTCAATCCGATCAATGGCTTCCGTGATCCCGTTCGGGTTCGTGGCCTGCTCCACAAGACCGGAAGCCGCTTCCCCGCGGACAAGAGAAACGATAGGAAACACGACGAACGGCTCGTCCTGACCACATCGCCGGACAAGGCCAAGGCGAAGGTGGAGTTCAGGACCGCGCCGGCCGACAAGGATGTGATCGAGGCCTGGGGCCTGCTCATCAAGTCCTACGGCGAGGCACACGCTCGCGAATCGGTGAGGGATCTGCGCGAGAACTACGGCACTTACGTGTGGAAACCGGGCGACTGGTCGCTGACCACCGGCCGCACGTTGCATGTCGAACTCGATGGCCAACGGATCATCGGTCTCTATCCCGCGATGATCAGTCGAAAACTGTTCCCCGGTCCACCGGCTGCCAGCCTGCCGCAAGGACACCAGCCCGCGACCGAGCGTGCGGAGCTCTCCCCGGCCGACCGTGTCTTTGGCTGGGTACGCGGAGCGAACAGGTCGGCCAGCCAACGGGAGGCCGACGCGGACACCGACGCCGCGTATCGAGGACATCTCCGGGTCGAGCCCGGGTATGCCGCGTCGGGACCAGAGGAGGGCTGGATCCGCTCATTCGATGAGAAGCTGGTCCTGGCCACCCTGAACGGTCCGAAGCCGGAACAGTTCCGGTTCTATCTCGGCAACAAGAACGGAAACGCGCTGAACCCGACCGACGATAACCAAGCGGGCGTGGAGAAGAGCCCCGAGAATGGCTATCCCGCCAAGTCCGGAGAAGTGGTCGGCAGGCGGCTGCGCGGCCGCAAGGTGTATCTCACTCACACGGACGTCCTGCGAGCGGAAGGATACTGGGATCCGAGCGAAGCGCGTCCGTCGCATATCGAGGTCAATGGCTCGAAGCGATACCGGGAGTATCAGGCACTGGAAGACCCGAAGGAGAAGGTCAGTACCTCCATCAGGCAGTGGGTGAACCCGAAGGTGGAGTTCCGATTCACGATCCGTGTTGACAACCTGAGCCGCACCGAGCTAGGCGCGCTGCTGTGGTTGCTCAACCTGCCCCCGATTGAGGGCCGTCCCGCGTACCACAAGCTCGGGCTCGGTAAGCCGCTTGGCTTCGGCGTCGTCGAGGTGACGGCGGATCTGTCCCAGGCTCGTCTCTACGCCGGCGACACCCTGCACAGGCGCTACAGGACGCTGAGCGCGAAGCCAGATATTGAGCCCAAGGAGAGCCTGACGGACCTCCTTGAGGTGTACAAAGGGTTGCTCAAGAAGCACCTCAAGGAGGTATCCAGGGAGTTCCTGCGCGCTGCCGCCGGTTACCCGGGTTTTCCGGTCCACTATCCGCGGAGCAACCCCGTGCCGGACAAGAATCATCCATCGTATGAATGGTTCGTCCACAATGATCAGGCGGGGAGCAAGAAGGAAGCAGATCACGGTCGCCGGTTGGCTCTTCCGAAGCTCGGCCAGGCGCCAGCGCTGCCGTACGACCCCACGGGTACTAACGGGACTTTTTCCCAGCAACAGAGCCACCAACAGCAGAGCCACCGGCAGCCACCGCGCTCACAGGAGGTGCAGCAGAACCAGCAGCAGCCGGAGCGGCCGAAGCCGAAGCCGCCCC